>JAVBUD010000086.1:0-8787 GCA_031555755.1 Eubacteriales bacterium
TATCCCTTTGGGGGGGTCGCTCCCGGGGCGGCGGGGGCACGCCCCCGCCCTACCCGGGGGTTTTCGGTCTGGTAGGGCGGGGGCTTGCCCTCGCCGCCGCGCGTGAGCGCCGCCGCTATCCCTTGATTGACCCCACCATGATCCCCTTCGCGAAATACCGCTGCAGGAAGGGGTAGCTCAGCACGATGGGCAGGATGGTGATGATCATGGTGGCCATGGTGATGGAACGCACGTTGGCGGCCTTGCCCATGCCGATGTTGCCCATGTCCACCGCGCCGCCCGCGACGGCGGCGATGGACTCCGCAAACTTCGCCTCATTGATGATGGACATCAGCACAGACTGCATGGGCTTCAATTCTTGCTTGAAGATGTACATGGCCGCGTCGAACCAGCTGTTCCAGTGGAAAACGGCGATGTACAGACTGATGGTGGCCACGATGGGCGTGGAGATGGGCAGGATGATCTGGAAGAAGATGCGGATGTAGCCCGCGCCGTCGATCCGCGCCGATTCCTCCACCGCCTCGGGCAGACTCTGAAAATAGCTGCGCATCAGGATCATGTTCCAGAGGTTGACGAAGTTGGGGACGATGTACACCCAGAAGTTGTTCGTGAGGCCCAGGTTCTTGATCAGGAAATAGGTGGGCAGCAGGCCGCCGCCGAAGTACATCGGGATCAGGCACAGCATTGTGTAAAACTTGCGGCCCTCCAGGTGTTTGTGCGCCAGGCCGAACGCCAAGGTGGAGGTGAAGAACAGGCCCGTCACGGTGCCGATGCCGGTGCGCAGCAGCGTGATGGCGTAGGCGGTGTAGATCTTCTGGTTGGTGAAGATCAGCTCGTAATTGCGCCAGGTGAACATGCGCGGGAAGAAGGTGATGCCTCCCCGCGTGGTGTCGTCCGCATGGTTCAGCGAGATGGCCAGCGCGTTGATGAACGGATACAACGTGATGACGACGGTGATGATCATGGTCCCGTAGACCAGGATGTCCAGGACCCAATCGACGACGGATCGTTTTGACTTCATGCAGGTTCACAGCCCCCATCTCTTCTTGCTGATGCGCTGGGAATGGATTAGAACAGCGCGGATTCGCCGAACCGGCCCGCCATGTAGTTGGCGCCGAACAGCAGCGCGAAGTTGATGACCGCTTTAAAAAGGCCTGCGGCCGCCGCGAAGGAGAACCGGGATTGGCTGATGCCGATGCGGTATACATATGTGTCGATGATGTCCGCGTGGGACTTCAGCATGGCGTTGCCCATCTGGTTGGTCAGCAGCATGCTCTGGTCGAAGTTCGCGTTCAGCAGGCCGCCGACGGTGAAGATGAACAGCAGGATGATCGTGGGCCGGATGGTGCCCAAGGTGATGTACCACATTTTCTGGAGCCTCGTCGCGCCGTCGATGTCTGCGGCCTCGAACATTTCGCTGTCCACGGAGGCGATGGCGGCGATGAAGATGATGGAGTTCCAGCCCAGCTCTTTCCAGATGTCGGTGGCCACGGCCAGGCCCCAATAGTATTCGCCGCGGCTGAAGAACGGGACGGGCGCGTCGATGATCCGCATCCACATCAGCACCTGGTTCACCGCGCCGCCGTCGGAAGAGAAAAAGTCAAACATCAGCCGCGCGGCCACGACCGACGAGATGAAGTGGGGAAGGTAGCTGATGGTCTGCACGCCTTTTTTGAAGCCCATCCGCTTGATCTCGTTCATGAACAGCGCGAAAATGATCGGCAACGGAAAGCAGATCGCCAGCTTCAGCAGGCTGATCACGACGGTGTTGCGCAGCACGATTTTGAAGTTGGGGTCCTTGAACAGCGCGAAGAAATGCTTCATGCCCACCCAGTTGCTCATGCCGGGAAAATCGCCCAGTTGGAACTCTTGAAAACCCATCAGGATGCCGTACATGGGCACGTAGCAGAAGATGATGATGAAAACGATTGAGGGGACCACGAGGATCTGCAGGTTCCACTGCTCCAGCATCCTCTGCACTAACGATTTCTTCCGAATCGGCGTGACGGTCTGCGCACTATTGATCACATTATCCTCCGCCTTTTTTGCAAATGCGAATAATATATTATGATTATATGCTGGGAATTATAACACGCAAGGTGGTGCTTGTCAATACAAATCATACGAAAGCCTGATGGCGTTCATGACACCGGCCCAAATTGGATAACGTTTTAGTGATCATGGATTGTTTTGGTCGCGCAGCGTTCGAAACCTATGTAGGGAACGCCCTCCGTGGCGTTCCGCGCCCTTGCGACAGCCATTTGAGCCGCGCAAAGAGGCGGAACGCCAGGGAGGGCGTTCCCTACAACGTATTCGAGAAATGCCGGCTTCCCTGCGCTGGATCATGGCGTTGCGCCGTGAACGACCTCAAACGCCGACCCGTATGTTCTTGACGGTCCTATGCTCCAGCGACAGCGACTCATAGTGCCGCTCGCCGCCGTCGCCGACGGGCGCTTGGGCCAGCAGGCCGACTTTGACGGTCTCGCCGACCGGCAGCGTGAAAAAGCGCATCATATAAAACCGCTCGCCGTCCGTTGAATGGTGGAATCCAAACGACTGGCCCACGCGGGCGATCTGCAGCCAGGCCGCGTTCCCCGCCAGATTGCAGCCGTTGGCATCGTCGGAGGTCTGGTTGGTGACCACGCTCACGGCGGCGTGGGTGCCGAAATCGGTCAGCTCGAAGCAGGCCTTCGCCCACAGCCGATCATGTTCATACACCATCAGCGACGCGGAGTCGTAGGTGTCCTTGAACGCGTGGGAGACCTTGGCCCTCAGCACGAAGTCGCCCGCCACCTCGGTGTAATAGAATGGCGCGTTGCTCAGCGATTCCGGCGTGATGCCGTCCTCGCCCACGGCGCCGCCGTTGCAGAAAAAGTCGCTCTGCGGCGTCGCCATCAAGGTGATCCGCCCGTCCCGCTCCACGACCTGGCTCTCGTTGATCCACTTGAAATTGTCCATGGTCATCCTCCGTTCGTCGGTTTATTTTGAATCGAATTGGCACGAAACACGCGCCAGCCCATCCAGATCATCCACACGTAGGCCAATGTCTTGGGGATCATCAGCATACCGATGGCGGGCACGGCGTCCGCGAACAGCACCACCGGCAAATAGAAGCCGAAGGACAGTAAAATGGCCGCCGGCATGTGGCGGAACGGATCGGCGGCGCGCCCCTTGGTCGCCTGCCAGAACAGCGCGATGAGGATGGCGCCCATGATGGCGAAGGGAATGTTGCGCAGAATGCCGAATGACAGCGGGGCATCGGCGCTGAGCCAGTCGTTCTGGGGCAGCAGGCACAGCGCAATGCGCAGCGCGGCCAGCGCCCACAGGCATGCCGTCAGGTCGGTGCGGCCCTTGACGCCGAAGTGCATGCGCCACACTGCATACAGGATCAGGTAGAACACCATCATGGTGATGGAGGTCACGAGCTTGCCGATGCCCAGCGCCGCCGCATTGGCGGCCAAGCCCGTCGTCCACAGCGCCATCACGCGCGGCACCAGGTGGAACGCGTCACCGCCGCCCAGCACCACCGCCATCAGCCCGAATCGCCTCGTCAGCGAACCAGGTGCGCTCCGCACCAGCATGACCGCGCCCAGCGCGATGACCAGCGCCAGGTAACAGATATCGAAGATCGTCTCCGCCAATGCCTGTACCATGTACGTCCCCTCCAGCCGTGTGATCGTTGACCCATTATACCGCGTAAAAGGAGATCGGGCAAGGGGGGGGTGGAAGGTCCGCCTCGGCCCGTCCGCTGCCACTCCACCCATCCCCGTCATCCTGAGCGCAGCGAAGGACCTTCCTCCTACTGAGACGCCGGAAGCCTGAGGACGGTCCTGCGCTGCGCTCAGGATGACGGGGATGGGGGGTGACGGCGAGTGGGGTGGCGCTGTCTCTTGACATAGGCATCTCTCATTGGGTACAATCACAGCATGGAGGGGATGCGGCTTGTCAGTGCGGCGGGTGTTTGTTGGACTACGCATGTGCAGTTGGATCGCGGCGCTGCTGTGCCTGGCGCTGGCGCTGCCTTGCGCGGCTCGGGGCGAGGCGGCGGTGGACGTGGTATATTATTTTTTCAACCCCTGCGCGTCCTGCGACGAGGGGCAGGTGTTCTCCGATGCGTTTTATGATCGGGTGAAGCAGGCGGGCCTGAGCGGGCGGTATCGGCTGACGACGTGCAACGCCTTTTCGGAGAAGGAGCAGTATCAGGCAGCGCTGGCGCAGCTGGGGCTGCCGTCTGGCGCGGCGCTGCCGATGCTGGCGATGGGCGCGCGGACGCTGAGCGGGGCCGAGGCGCTGGAATCGGACCTGATTCCATGGCTGCAGGGGGAGGACGTGGCCGTGCAGACCGCCGAGGTGCGGGCGGAAACACCCATCGGCGAGGGGGATTTGATCTATCTGTACGCGCCCGGTTGTCGCAGTTGTGCGCAGATGAAGGCGGTGCTGGCGGCGCTGGATCTGGGCGAGCTGGAGGTTTTGGAGATCAATCTGTATGACGCGCCGGCGCAGGCGGATGCGCTGTTCGAGCAATACGGCGTGCCCGAGGCGGAGCGTCTGGTGCCGATGGTGTTTTATGGCGGAGGGTATGTGGGGGAGCCCGAGCGGGCGGAGCAGTTGCTTGGCGAATGGATCGCGGGGCAGTAGCCCGACCAGCAAAAAGGCCCGGAATCGCCATGATTCCGGGCTTTTGATTCGGTTGGATGCGTCTACGGCTTGACCGCGATGCCGCTGCAGCGCAGGTGGGTGCCGTTTTTTGCGGACAGCCCGACGCAGCCGCTCAAGTACGGGTCCGTGGCGTCGATGTACGTGAGGGTCGCGCCCTCGACGCAGCACGCCAGCTCATTGCCGCGCGCCTCAATGCTCAGCGTATACGCATTGCCCGGGACCCAGTCGAACGCCGCCTCGGCCAATGTGCGGTAGCCGTTCTCGTTCTTCGTCAGCGCCACCTTGCCCGGCCCCGCGAAACCGAACGCGTACGAGCGGATCGCCCCCTGCACGCGGAAGTTCAGCGCGGCCTGTTCGCCGCACACAGCCGTAATGGTGGCCTCGGCCCTGTAGTCAGTCCAGCTGTGGTGGCCGGTGTAGACCTCGCCGCAGTCGGCGCAGCTCAGGTTCAGTTGGCCGCCGTCCAGGTAGACCAGGCCCTTCAGGCGGGTGAACTGGCTCACTTCGCGGTGCATGAACGTCCAGAACTCATTCTTTTCCACGGCCATGTCCACGGCATAGTCCGGCTTGCCCTCGAACCGAAGGTCGTCCACGAAGGCGGTGAAGTCGAACGAGTGGAACGGGTTTTTCGCCTCGGGCGCGAACAGGAAGCCCGCCTCCGAGATCAGCGCGCCCGGTTTAGCCGGGATCTGCAGCGCCAGTTCCTGCCATGCGCCGGGCATCAGACGCAGTGCGTCGCCCAGGAACAGCTCGCCGGTGCGCGCCTCCTTGGCGTACATGCGGGCGCTGGCCGGCACGCTGTAGGCGGGGATAAACGCCGCGCCCTTGACCACCTGGCCGGGATAGACCAGCGGCGAGAAGCACGGGTCGTAGCGCGAGTCGGAGAAGTCCTCAGGGCCGTAGTGGGTCTGCTTGTACAGGAACACTTTCTGGTCCTGGAAAAGCGGCATGGCGTGCAGTTTCAGCGAGCGCGCACCGGTGAACGCGGACTCGTCGGTGTTGGTGAGCTGTGCCTGCAAATCGTGCTCGCCATTTTCGGTGCGCACGCGCAGGGCGTGGGTGGAACCCTCGTACTCGAAGTGGTTCCACTCCAGTTTTCCGGCCAACAGCTCGGCCCATGCCTGAGGCGGCTGCTCGCCCGCCAGCCTGTAGCCCAGCGAGCAGATGTAGCTCGCGCCGAACGGGATGTCCATGGCGTTCAGGGAACCCAGCACGCTGGAGCAGATCAGCAGGTCGTTCACCGGCTCAAACCACTTTTTGCGGTCCATGCCCTGCAGGCCCGTCATCACGCCCATGATGGCGGCCACATTGCCCACGTTGCAGTCGGTGTCCCAGCCGCACATGTTGCAGATGTTGATCGTGTCGATGAAGTCACCGCCGCCATAGGCCATCGACAGGATCATCACCGCCGCGTTGGGGATGATGTGGCATGCGCCGGGGTACTTGTCGTAGCCGTAGTGCTCGAAGATGTACTGGAAGCAGTCGCGCCAGTTGTCCGGATGCGCGTCGCGATAAGCCAGCACGTCCCGGGAGACCCTGGCGTACTCGCAGTCCGAGGGGATGTGGCTGAGGCCCACATCGATGACCTTGCGGATGTCCGACTGCACATACGCCTCGGCAACGCAAGCGGCGACGAACTGGCCGCCGTAGACGCCGTTGCCGCCGTGGGTGACGGACGCGGCCTCCTTCGCCAGCTTCGCGGCCAGCGCGGGGTTGCCGGGCGAGACCATGCCCCAGGTGTCGATGAAGATCTGGCCGCCGATCTGCTCGGCCACCGCCGCGCCGTTCAGCGCGATGGACCCGGACAGCGGGGCCTTGATGCCCTGGTACAGGTTGTGGTAGGCGGTGTGCTCGGTGGAGACGCCGTAGCCGCCCCACCAGAAAAACCCGTGCTCATACGGCGCGTAGTTCAGCAGCGCCTCGCCCACGTCCTGGGCGGTGAGTTCCTGCCCGGGCTTCACCTGGTCCAGCGCCATCAGGAAAAACAGCGGCCCGTTGCTGTCGTCGTCGGCGGCGAAGTTCTTGTAGTCGGCGGGGTAGTGCGTCAGCTCGCCGTACACGTCCTTGATCTTCTGATAGGTCCAGCCTTCGATCTGTGCGCCCAGCCGGATGCCGATGATCTTGCCGAGCCAGCCGGCATAGGTCCGCTGGAGGTAGTTGGCGGGGATTTTGGACATGGTGGGGGGACCTCCTTTTCTGATGGGGTGGGGGGGAGGGAGTCCGTCTTGCGTCATCCCTTGAGTCCGCTCGTGACGATGCCCTCGATGAAATAATTCTGCGCGAACAGGAACACGGCCAGCACCGGCATGATCGTCACCACCGCGCCGCACATCATGCATGCCCACAGCGACGTGTACTGGCCCTTGAACTTCGACAGGCCCAGCGACAGCGTCCACAGTTCCTTCTTGTTCAGATACAGCATCGGGCGCAGGAACTCATTCCACATGCCCATGAAGATGAACAGCGTCAGCGTGACCAGCGCGGGCTTGGAGTTTTTCATGATCACTTCGTAGAAGATGCGCACGTGGCCGCAGCCGTCGATCTTGGCGGCGTCCTCCAGTTCCGACGGGATGCCCAGGAAGAACTGGCGCATCATGAACACGCCGAACGCGCTGAAGATGCTGGGCACGATCAGCGACGCCAGGTTGTCGATCCAGCCCAGCTGGCGGATGATCTTGAACGTGGGGATCATCGTGACCTGGTAGGGCAGCATCATCGTGGACAGGTACAGGATGAACAGCAGGCCCTTGCCCTTGAACTCCAGCCGTGCGAACGCGTAGCCCGCCATCGACGCCACGAGCAGCTGGCCCACGACGGTTGCCAGCGTGATCACCGTGGTGTTCAGAAAATACAGGCCCCAGGGCGCGGTCTGGAAGGTAATGACGTAGTTTTCGGGATGCCACACGTACGGCAGCCAGTGGATCGGGATCGATAGGATCTCGCCGTCGGACTTGAACGACGACAGCACCATCCAGGCGAACGGGACCATCATCGTCAAGCTTGTGGCGATCAGGAAGATGTGCGTCAGCGTGCGGAGGGCGATGCGCTTTGTGGAGGCGCCGCCCGCGGTCCTTGCGGTGGGGTTGACGGTCATTTTCTGCGGCCCCCTCTCTTATTGCTTGCTGTCCGCGCTGATGCGGAGCTGTGCGATGCTGATGATCAGGATCACGATGAACAGCAGGTAGGCCATCGCCGAGGCGTAGCCCTGCTTGAAGTATACGAACGCGTTGTTGTAGATCAGGTAGCTGATGGTCTGCGTGGCCTTCGCCGGGCCGCCGCTGGTCAGCATGTAGATCTGGTCGAACGCCTGGAACGAGGAGATCGTGTTGTTGATCAGCACGAATGCGATCGTCGGGCGCAGTGACGGGAAGGTGATCTTCCACAGCTTGGTCCAGGCGTTCGCGCCGTCGATGGACGCGGCCTCATACAGCTGCGGGTCCACGCTGGTGAGGCCCGCCAGGAAGATGACCACGTTGAACCCCAGGCCCTTCCAGATCGACACGAAGATCACGCAGGGCAGCGCCTGGGAGGTGGACGCCAGCCAGTCCTGGGGCGGAATGCCGATCGCGCCCAGCAGTGCGTTCGCGAGGCCGTAGTCCTTGTTGAAGATCTGTTGAAAGACCACCGAGATGGCGACCATCGACACGATCGTGGGCATGAAATAGCAGGCGCGGTACACCGCCTTTAATTTCATGTCCTGGTTCAGCACCACCGCAATCATCAGCGCGACCAGGCAGCCGATGGGCACCGTGCCGATCGCGAAAAACAGCGTGCTGCGCAGTGAACCGATAAACTCCTTGTTCGAAATCAGTTTGGTATAGTTCTTGATCCCGATGAAGTCGAACGCGGTCACCCCGTCGTAGTTGGTGAAGCTGTACATCAGCGACATCACCACGGGGATGATCGTGAACACCAAAAACCCGATGATGGTCGGCGACAGGAAGACCGCGCCCCAGAACCCATCGCGCCGAAAGATGGGCTTGCGACGCAATTCGATGCTTCGTTGCATGGCAATTGACAACTCCTTTCGTGGATGGGGGTGGGGGGAATCGGTGTGGGTGGGGATGGGGGGTGGGGGGGGCGGGGGCGGGGGGGGGGGGGGCGGCGCGAGCTCGGAGCGACGGGAGG
>JAVBUD010000170.1:0-53011 GCA_031555755.1 Eubacteriales bacterium
TGTGGGGGATAACGAAGACCATCCACAAAACAAAACAGCCCCGCTGTTGCAGGGCTGTCTATGGCGATCCGGAAGGGGCTCGAACCCTCGACCTCCAGCGTGACAGGCTGGCATTCTAACCAACTGAACTACCGGACCACGTATGATGACTCGCGCATCATGGGACTTGGTGGGCCTTCAGGGACTTGAACCCCGGACCAATCGGTTATGAGCCGACCGCTCTGACCAACTGAGCTAAAGGCCCGTGCCGCTCAATCTGGTGAGGATCGCCCGTGCGGAGCGCACGCACTCCACACGGACAATCGTTGGTGACCCCTAGGGGACTCGAACCCCTGTTACCGCCGTGAAAGGGCGGTGTCTTAGACCGCTTGACCAAGGGGCCAGGATGATGGTCGGGGTGACAGGATTCGAACCTGCGACCCCATGCTCCCAAAGCACGTGCGCTACCGAACTGCGCTACACCCCGCTGGGGATCGCGCGTCATCGTGCGCGACCGTATGATTATACCAAGGATAGGGTGTATTCGTCAAGGGGGATGTGTGTAAAATTGCGGGTTTTTGAAAGGGAAACGTCGTCCCGCCTCACCGTCATCCTGAACGAAGTGAAGGACCTTCCTCAAACTGGGCCGGGCCGATTCTTGAGGAAGGTCCTTCGCTGCGCTCAGGATGACGGCGAAGGGGTTGGATGCGCGGTCGTCAGGTGCGCTTCTGCATGGACAGTACCGCCACGCCCACGGCCACAGCGCCGACGCCGCTCAGCAGCCACCTGACCCAGCTGCCCATGGCCCAGCCGAGCATGGAGAACACGGCCAGCAGCATCACACTCATCAGCAGCAGGTTCAGGCCCGACTGGATGCGGTTGTGCATCACGGTGTAATAGATCGGGATCGTGAGAAAGATCAGCCAGCCGGGATGCCACCAGTTCCAGGCCGCGCCCATGATGGCGTACATCGGCACCACCAGCAGCGGGAACGGCACGCGGTTAAGGTCGAAGTGGTCGCCGTCGATGGCGGTGTAGTAGATCGGGATCGTCAAAAACAGCAGCCAGCCGGGGTGCCACAGGTTCAGGAAAAAGCTCAGCATCAGGTATAGCGCGACCACGATCACGGGGTACGGGAACGCGTACAGGTTCTGTTCGAACTTGTGGTCGAACGTCCAGGTCCAACTGCCGTCGGGGTTCGTGCGCTTCACGCTGCGGCAGTCGTCGGTCTCCTGAATCTCCTCCACGACGCCGCCTTCCTGCTCTGATTCCGCTTTCACCTGCTGAAAGTGGGCGAACCGCTCGTCCGCCTCCGCCTCGTCTGACATGTTCACCAGCGCGTCCAGCGACACGCCGTACAGCCGCGCCAGGGCGATCAGGTTGTCGGTGTCGGGGGACGACTCGGCGCGCTCCCACTTGGATATGGCCTGCCGGCTGATGCCGAGCTGCTCGGCGAGCTGCTCTTGGCTCAGTCCGCTCTTCTTTCTCAGCTCCGCGAGCCGGTTCGCGACTTCGATGTTCATCGCAGGCACCTCCTTGGTTTGTGAGGTCAGGATAGCACGGAAAACAGGGGTTGCGCTGCATCGTTTGGGTTGCATTTTGGGCATTTTGTCGGTTGCAACCGATAGTTGCGGGGGCGGATGGAGGTGCGATCCGCCTATCCCCCGATCTTTGCCAGGTCGTAGGGCGTCTCCTGATACACGAAGTAGTTGAGCCAGTTCTGGAACAGCAGGTTGCTGTGCGCCCGCCAGCGGACGTTCGGCTCCTGGGTGGGGTCGTCGTTTGGGAAATAATGGTACGGGACGGGCACGTCCATGCCTTTTTTCACGTCGCGCTCATACTCCAGCTTCAGCGTGTTGGGATCGTACTCGCTGTGGCCGGTGACGAAGACGCGCTTGCCGGACTTGTCCGCGACCATGTACACGCCGGCGATGTCGCTGTAGGCCAGCAGGATGAGCTGGTCAATCCGCTCGATGTCCGCTCTGCGCACCTCGGTGTGGCGGGAATGGGGCGCGTGAAATGTGGAATCGAAGCCGCGCATCAGCGGGAACGCGGGCGCGAGGACCTTGTGGCGGAACACGCCGCTGCACTTTTTGTCCAACTCGTACTTCGGCACGCCATAATGATGGTACAGCCCGGCCTGGGCCGCCCAGCAGATGTAGAGCGTGGAAAACACATGCTTTTCCGCCCAGTCGATGATGGCGGTCAGCTCGTGCCAGTAGTCCACTTCCTCGAACTCCAGCAGCTCGATGGGCGCGCCGGTGATGACCAGGCCGTCGAACTTTTGGTCTTTGATGTCATCGAAGGTCTTATAAAAGGTGTCCAGATGTGCCGAAGAGGTGTTGCGGGACTCGTGGGTGGCCATGCGCAGCAGCGTGACCTCGATCTGCAGCGGTGTGTTGCCGATTACGCGCAACAGCTGGGTTTCGGTGACCTCCTTGGTGGGCATGAGGTTCAGGATCGCGATGCGCAGCGGGCGGATGTCCTGCTCCTTGGCGCGGGCCTCGTCCATGACGAAGATGTTCTCGGCGCTGAGCGTGGCGTAGGCCGGCAGGTTGTTGGGAATCTTGACGGGCATGGGTGGAGGCCTCCTTTGTGGGTGGTTTTCGGTTGATGACCATCATCATTCGGTGTCATCCTGAGCGAAACGTGAGCGGAGTCGAAGGATCTCCCCCGCGTCAGCGGTCGTGCCGGCTTGAAGGGGAACGTCGCCTCACGGCGGGGAGATCCTTCGACTGCGCGCTTTGCGCTGCGCTCAGGATGACAGAGGCGCGCGCCGCCATGGATGTCTTCCTTTCATTGCTCCCCGACGCGGACGATGGCGCCGGATGGCGCGTAGTAGCTCTTGCAGAGCGTGACCTGCTTGACTTCTCTGCCCCGGTCGTCGATATAATGCTTGAAGGTCGTGGCGGAATAGCCCTTCCGGGCCTGCTCCACGACCACCTTTTCGCCGGGCAGCAGCTTCGGGTCCACGCTCACGTTGTCCTTCAGCGCGGGGTAGGTCTTGTCGGTCTCGCTGCTCAGCTCGATCTTGATGCCGCCCGCGAGGCGCTTGCCGTAGATGGCGACCTGCACCTTTTTCTTTGATGTGAGGTTGGCGACGATGTAGACCGGGTAGGTGGTGGTATTGATGAACTTGAAGTCCTGGTTTGGCCAGTTCACAGCTGCGTCGCGGCCCAGCGCCACGTAACTGGACGGGCGGGAGTGGGGCGAGCGCTCTTTGATTTTGAGGTCGGCCTTGGCCACTGCGTTGAACAGCGTGGTGGACACCTGACAGATGCCGCCGCCGTATTGGTTGGTGGTGATGCCGTTTTCGTAGGCAGCCGCCGGGCGATAGCCGGCCTTGGCGGTGCGCTTGCCGAGGGCCTGGTTGAACGAGAAGGTCTCGCCAGGCTCGATGCGCATGCCGTTGAGCTTTCGGCAGGCGACCTTCAGGTTGGTGAGCCGGTTGTCATTGGAAAATGAGCCGTCGGTGGTGGCGCTTGAGACCTGGCCGTAGGTCTGGGACAGGGTCTCGGCGGTGTCCTCGGGCGTGACCGTGTGTCGGTTGACGGCGACGGTCTTGGCGCCGCCCTCCGCCGCGCGCAGGATGTCCTGATAAAGCTCGTTGGAGTCGACCTCATAGCCGACCTTGCTGTCCGAGAACTCGAACGTCTTTTCCACCTCGTTGAACGACACGACCTGGGCGGGCACGGCGGGCGAGCTCAGGCTGTCTGCGAACGCGGCGAGCTTCCCCATTGCCGCGGCCTCGTCCAGCGTGGCGGTGGGCTGAAAATCCCGGGCCCAGCTGTCCTTTTGCAGGGAGCTGATGACCTTATAGCGCTCGTCCAGCGTGCCGTACCGACCCACGGACCATGCGCTCTGGAGCTGCTGCGCATAGTCGGAGGTGTAGCCAAGGGCGTTTGCGTCCAGATTCCAGGTCTGGCCGTTCAGCGTCAGCGCCAGGTCATACTTTGCGCGCTGCTCGGCGTCCACGGACCGAAACTTTTGTTGTGCCTGCTGCATGGTGAGGCCGGACAGGTCCTGGCTCGCCACGGAGACGCCGGGATAGAAGGTCTGGCGGTCGACGGCCTGTTTTTTTTGGATGAACTGAGCGTAACCGGTGATCTGGTTCGCCAGAAAAAAGCCCGTCAGCACCAGCACCGCCGCCATGGCGATGGCCACCGGCGACGCCCACCAGACCGACTTGGCCCTGTAGCGCTTTCTCGGGCCTGGGCGGGTGCGCTTGCGGCGAGGTTTTCGCGGCGCGGAGGCGGCGGTGGTCGGCGCGACTGTGGGGACTCTGCGCGTGTGGCCGGAGGAAATCGGCTTGGCGCGGTCGCGGTCTTTGGGGTCGGCCATGGTCGATCAGCTCCTTTGCAGGGGGTGTGAGCGCATTCCATTAGACGGGTGTGGGCGGAGCGGAGCCCCGCGCCAGCGAGCGTATGCGTTGCCCTGTCTCTGTCGTCATCCTGAGCGAAGTGAAGGACCTTCTTCAAGCTATCCAGAACAGGAGTATGAGGAAGGTCCTTCACTGCGTTCAGGATGACGGCGAGGGGGAGGGACGGCGATGGGAAGGGGCGACGAGGACCGTGTCGATGAGTGCGAAAACGGCTCACTCGTCCTCCCCCATCAGGTCCGCGGCGAAGTGGCCGCGGTCCGTGGGTGGATTGGACATGTAGTAGCTCAGCACCAGCAGCGCGTCCAGAAGGTGCACGCTCTTCAGCCTCACATGCTCCGGCACCGTCAGATCGATCGGCGCAAAATTCCAAATGCCGCGCACGCCGCCCTCAACCAGCACATCGCAGGCGCTCTGGGCGGCCACGTCAGGCACGGCCACCACGCCCACGTCGATCTGCGTCTGCTTCAGATAGCCCGGGAGCCGGTCCATGGGCAGCACTTCCAGGCCGCCGTCGAGCTTGCCTACAACGGCTGGATCGGCGTCGAACAGCGCGCACACATCAAAGCCCATTTTTTGAAACGCTTTGTAGCCCGCGATGGCGCGGCCGATGTTGCCCGCGCCCACGATGACCATTTTATAGGTGCCGGTCATGCCCAAAATCTCGCCCACGCGCATCTTGAGCCCGGATACATTATACCCATATCCCTGCTGCCCAAACCCGCCGAAGCAGTTGATGTCCTGGCGGATCTGGGACGCAGTCAGGCCCATTTTTTCGCCCAGCTGCTGGGAGGAGATGCGGGTGTAGCCCGCCTTTTCCAGCGCCGACAGATAGCGGTAATACACCGGCAGCCGGGACACGACCGCGTTTGAGACCTTTTCCTTGTTCATGTTCACTCCGCCTCCGCCCCCATATCTGAATGCTCGATGGCGTCCACCAGATTGTGGCGCCACTTGCCCGAGAGAATCCGAAACAGGCCCACCAGGAACTTGAGAAAATTGTCCGCGAAGGTCATCAGATACACCCGCGCGATGGGCCAACCCAGCACCGGGCCGGTCCAGCTCACCAGCGGGACCGACACGCACCACAGGAAGATCACGTCCAGCACGCCCGAGAAGACCACGTCGCCGCCGGAGCGCATGATGCCCACGATCTGGGTATTGTTCAGTGACTGCAGCCACACGGTCATGCCGTAGATCATGATGATCTGCTTGGCCGCGTCGCGGGTTTCCTGGGACACGTTGAATAGGTGCGCGATATTGCCCGCGAACAGGATCACCAATATGCCGACCCCGACGCCGATCAGCGCGTTCATGGCCATGAACCGCTTCGCGTCGCGCTGGGCCTCGGCCATGCGGTCCGCGCCGATCGACTTGCCGATCAGGATGGAGCAGGCGCTGGACATGCCGCGCAGCGCCACGAAGGCGAGCTGCTCCACATTTGAGAAGATGCTCATGGCGGCCACGGCGGACGCGCCCATCTTGCCGTACGCCACGGAATACATCACGATGCCCGTGGACCACAGCGTCTCGTTTACCAACACGGGCGCGACAGTCTTGAAGTAGCGGCTGACCACATCCCTGGGCGGTAGGCGCAGGTCGCGGGGCCTCAGGGCGTTTGGATACTGGTTTTTGTAGCTCACCGCCAGCATCAGCAGCAGCTGCAGCGACACGCCCATCAGCGTGGCAATCGCGCCACCCCGGATCCCCAGGCGCGGAAAGCCGAACTTGCCGAAGATCAGCAGGTAGTTGAACGTGGCGTTGGTGACGATGGCGACCATCGACGCGACCATCGGCAGCCGCACGTGCTCGGTGGACTTCAGCGTGGCCTCCTCCACCATGACCAGTGAGTTGACCAGGAACGACAGCGACACGATACGCAGATAGGCCGCGCCCGCCTGGGCCGCCGCCGCCGAGCCTTGATTTTGGATCAGCAGGCCCATGATAAAATCAGGCGCGATCATGCTGGCGGCGACAAACAGTAGCGCCACCGGCGCCGCCACCATCAGCGACAGCGCCATGACCTGGCGGATGCCCACAAGATCTCGCTTGCCCCAGAACTGGGCGGTGAAGATGCTCGAGCCGGAGACCAGCCCGAACAGGATGATGATCACCAGGAAGGAGACCTTGTTCGCCTGGGCCACGCCCGCCAGTTCTGCCTCGCCGAGCTGGCCGATCATGGCGTTATCTAGGATGTACATCAGCGCGGAGACCAGGGACTGCACCATGATCGGCCATGCGAGCCGAACCACGGTGCGGGTGAAATCGCGCTCCCAGCGGAGGATGGATGTGTTCATGTGCGCTGGTCCTCCGTGTGTTAGTGTGTGGTGTTGATGACGCTCACGCGGTGGCGGGGCGACATGCCTACGTCCTGGTCGCCACCGGGAACTGGCTGATCCTCAGCCCCGTGTCCCCGTACGGCACCAGCTCAATGACATGTTCGGTGCCCTCTTCGACACCTGGCTGAATCGGCGGCTGCTGGGCGTTGCCCATCTCCTCGCCCCAATCCTTCGCGCGGGCAGCCTTGACCAGCACCTTCGCCGCGCCTTCGCCCATCTTGAACGCCCTGGCCTTCTGGGGCTCCAAAATCGCCTTCATGCTCTCGCCGTCGATCAGCGCCCAATTCCACGGGCTGTCCGTGGTGACGGTATAATTCTGCTCGTCCAGCATTTCCCACTTTTCCTCGGGCCGATAGCACATCAGCAGCGGCCCCAGCTCCACGGCGGCGGACTGGTGATACCAACGGCTCTGCCTGGGCTCCATGGGCAGGTCCAGCACCACGCGCTCCGTGCCGATCCATTTTCTGCGCACGCAGGCAGACTCGCCGCCGCGCAGCGCCATGATTTCGCCGTCGGGCAGCCGGATCATCGCCTGCTTGGCCCAGCCGGGGATGCGCAGATACAGCGGGAACTCCACAGGCTTTTTCACGCTGACCTCGATGGAGACCTGGGCGTCGAAGGGATAGCAGGTATCCACCAGCAGCCGCACGCGCTCACCGCCAGCCACAAAATTGACGCTGCAGGGGGCATAGCTCACCGCAGCCAGGCCCTCGTCCGACGTGGCGTACCACAGCGAGCTGACAAACTTCGGCCAGCCCTGGTGCATGTTCGCGGTGCAGCAGCCGAAGTTGGGCTCCAGCCCGAAAAGGTTGGCGTCGTCTCCGTTGTTGTACCAGCCGTGCGGCTCCCTGGAGCACTTGATCTGGTTCGCCTGCTGGTCGTACTGGTGGCTCATCATCCGGGCGTCGAATGTCGCGGGCAGCGCGTTGAACGCCAGCTTTTCGAGGATGTCCGGCAGCTCCGTGCCGAACTCATCGCCGGTCTGGATCAGCGTCTCCAGCGTGTGCATCAGCTCCACCACGGTGCACAGCTCGGTGCCCTGGGAGGGATTCGCGCCGTTTACATGCTCGTCGCAGGTGTAGATGCCGTTCGCCGTGCCGTGGTGCTTCATCAGCTTTTGATAGCCCACCTTGAACGCGGTCACTTCCTTGAACCCCGACTTGAACGTGTTGATCACGCCGGGGGTCTTCAGGCCCATCGCCACGTTCACGCCGTGGGACAGGTGGTATTCCTTGTGATAATAGGGCTGATCCGCGCCGGCCAGGGTCCGCTTTTCGTCCTCCATGCCCTTTTTCAGCTCCGCCCAGGCCCGCTGTTTCGACATGGGGCGGATGTGCGGGAACACATGGAAGTGGTTCGTCCAGTCGAGGGTCTGCTCCTTGAGCTTTTGGGCCAGCTTCAACAGATAATTCATACCCGTGATGTTGTAAAGCCACAGCGCGGAGCGGATGTTCTCCCCGCCCCGGGCCACGGCCCAGTCGCGCAAGGGCTTTTGGTCCAAGGATTGCAACTGATGGCGGAAATAGCGGTCCATCATCTCCAGCACACGCCTGTCGCCGGTGGCAGTGAAGTACTGCTCCAGCGCCTTCAACATGACCATGCGCGGCCACCAGTCGTCGTTGCCCTTGGGGCCGAACATGCCGGTCTCATCTTGGCTCTGCAGGGTCCATTCGATGTAACGCTGGCAAATGGCGATCAGGCGCTCATCCTCCAATTGATAGGCCAGCGGCACCAGGCCGTCCAGATAATAGGGCGCGCGCTCCCAACTGTCGCCCTCGCCGCCCAGCCAGCCGCAGCCCTCACCCACGTCCGGCCAAGACTCAAACAGCTTGCCCGAGAGGCCGTCCGCCTGCACGCGAAGCTGTTCTTTTAGCCAGCCCTCCGGCTTCACGGCGCCCAGCGGGAGCGCGGCCAGTTTGTTCTTTTGCAGGGGGGCGCGGTTGAAGAAGGATTTACCGATCATGTGCTGCACCTCGAATAAGTAATTAACAAAGAACAATACTACACCGTCATCCTGAGCGAAGCGAAGGACCTTCTTCAAGATTTCGGTCACATTGGTTTGAGGAAGGTCCTTCGCTTGCGCGCAGGATGACGGGGGGGATGGGAGGCACTTCCAGCTTTGGGTTACCTCACGCCAAATACCATGTATTCGCACTCCAGCCGCCCGTTGTACAGCCGCTTGCGCTTGTCCGCTCGCTTGCCGTAGGACTTCTCGAAATTCCGGTCCGCTGTGATCGCGCCCAAGGCCCAGCCCGGACTGCGCTTTTGCAGCTCACCCAGCTGTTTTGCCACCAAGCCCGCCACGTGCCTGTCGCCCATGCGCTCGCCATAGGGTGGGTTGGTGAGGATCATGCCAGGGCCTTCCGGCAGGCGCAGCTCGCGCACGTCGCGCACCTGGACCTCGACCAAGCCCTCCAGGCCCGCCTGGCGGATGTGACGGCGCGCCAGCTCGATGGCCTCTGGGTCGATGTCGGTGCCGGTGATGCGGATGGGGCGCTGACGTCCGGCCTCAAACCTGGCCTCGGCCTCGGCCCTCAGGGACTGCATCAGTGCCGCATCCATGAACGGCCACTGCTCGCAGGCGAATGCGCGGTTCAGCCCCGGCGCGCGGTCCAGCGCACGGAAGGCGGCCTCGATCAAGATCGTGCCCGTGCCGCAGCAGGGATCATGCAGCGGCATGTTCGCCCGCCAGGGCGGTCCCAGCAGCGCGGCGGCCAGCGTCTCGCGTATGGGCGCCTCGCCGTTCCAGGTGCGGTAGCCGCGCCGGTTCAGCGCCTCGCCGCTGGCGTCCAGCGTGATCAAAACTCGGTCGGCGTGTATCGCCACATCCACCTGTAATGTGGCCCCGTTTTCGTGCAGGTCCTGGATCTTGTAGGCCTTGCGGAGCGACTCCACGATCGCCTTTTTCGTGATGGACTGGCAGTCGGAAGGACTCATCAGCTGGCTCCTGGCGCAGTGGGCGCGGATGGGAAACGCGGCGTCCTTCGGGAGCAACTTGGCCCAGTTCAGGCCGTACACGCCCTGGAAAAGTTCTTCGAAAGAGCGCGCCTCGAACTCGCCCACCACCAGTGAGACGCGGTCCGCCGTGCGCAGCCAGAGGTTGGCGAGAAAGCCCGCGTCGGGGCCGCCGGTGAAGCGGACGCCGCCGGTTGTGGTCTCGAGCGCTGTGCAGGCGGCGATGCGCTGCAGGTCCGATTTGACTTGGCCCTCGAGGCCGAAGGCGGCGCTGGCAATCCAGTTCATGTGTGTGTTCCTTTCGAGGTGATCTTGGTTCGGAGGCGTCATCAACCCAACTATTATATAACAACTCGCACAGCTTGTCGAGGTGATCTTGCAGAAGATCCTTCGCTGACGCTCAGGATGACGGGGTCTATGTAGGTCGAGCCAATTCCGCGAACGCGTCGGCCACAGCTTGTGCGTTGCCCTTCATGGCCCTGAGATAGTGCTCAAAACCAGCGCCGATGGGGAATGTGGACAGCGTGTCGATGAGCGCCACCTGAAAACCCGCCTCTTTCAGCGCCCGTTTCAGCTGGTCCGGGGCCTGCCGCTCCATCAGCGCCACCTTCGCGCCAGTAGCCCGCATCTGCTCGACGGCGGCCTTCAGGTCGTTGTCGTACAGCTCGCTGCCAGGCTCCCGGTCCACTTGACAGACCACGTTTAGGCCCAGCTCCTCGGCCAGGTAGGGCAGCCCCTCGTGAAGCAGCGCCACCGGCCGGGGCGAGGTCTGCAGCAGGATCTCCAGGCAGTCCTGCCGCAGTTTATCCAGTTGCTCCATGCCGTGCACTAGGTTGTGCGCATACAGCGATTCAAACCCCGGATCGAGGCCCGCCATGCCGCCCGCAATGGACTCCATGATCTGGCCCGCGCCTTCCGTGGACAGAAACAGCCATGGGTTTTCACCCTGCAGATGGCTGTCCAGCTCGCCGTCCTCATCCTCGCCCTGGCCGATCAATGTCAGCCCGTTCATCGCGCCGATGGCGGCCACCTGGCTCTGCTCGCCGCCCATCAGCGCCGGCTCAAAGCGCTCAAGCCCGCGTCCGCCCAGGATCACCGCATCGCTGGCTGCGATTTTCGCCACGTCCCATTCGGACAGCTCATAATTGCGCAGACAGCCGTCCTGGGGCTGGATCAGCGGGCGCAGGGTCATGTTCGGCACGCCCGAGACGACCTGCTCCGCGAGGGCATACAGCGGATAAAACGAGGCGTAGATCAGTTTCCCCTCGGGCGCCGCCGCCGTGGGCTCAGGCTCGGGCCGGGTCAATTTGACGCAGCCCGACAGGAGCAAAAGCGAGATCAGCGCGAGGATCAGCAATCGCTTCATGAAGACCTCCCAATCGGGTGAATGTGTCAGTATAACACAGGGAGGGGTGGTGAGTCATGCTGGGTTGCGTTAAGAAGTGTGCGAGATTGTTATGCAATCGCGGGCATTCCTCCCAGCGCGGTCATCCTGAGCGCAGCGAAGGACCTTCCTCTAACTAAACGTATTAGTTACAGGAAGGTCCTTCGCTGCGCTCAGGATGACCGCGTTGGGGAGCAAACGACCTCCCGCCGCCTACGCCCACATCTTCGCAATCTCCACATCCTTGAAGTAGTGCATCACGATCTGCTCTGCCTTTTGGCCGGACTCGGCCATGCCGTATGCGCCCCACTGGGACATGCCGACGCCGTGGCCATAGCCCTTGCCGGTGAACGTAACCTCGCCGCCCGCGACCTTTACGTCGGTGACCAGCGTGCTCTTCAGCTTTTTGCTGTCCAGCGCGATGCGCAGGCTGGGGCCGGACACGCTCTTGCCGTTGATGGTGAAGGTGATGGCGCGGCCGGACTGGCCCTTTTCGCCAATCTCGACGGACTCGATCTTGCCGGTCTTCACGCCTGCGTCAGATGCGGCCTTTTCCACCTCAGCGGCGCTGAACGTCACCGTCCAGTCCTTCACCGCCGTGGGCGCCTTGTCGCTGTCCGGGGATTCCACGGCCTGGGTGTATGGCGGTTCGGCGTCCTTCCATTCCAGGCCCACCTTCGCCAGATCGGTCATGCCGCCCGCGTGGGCGAAGAACCATGCATAGGGGAATTGTCCGCCGGAGACCATGACCAATCCGCGCGTCTCGTCCACGGCCTTTTTGATGCGGTCGTTGATGGCGGCCTCGTCGTAAGCCTGAGCCTCCTTGATGTCGGTGGAGATGTCCGCGCCATCATACTGGCTCTTTTTTTCCTCCACGAACTTCACTACGAACGTACGCGCCAGAATCGCCTGGGCTTTCAGCGCCTCCATGGGCCAATCGTTGCGCATCTCGCCCGCCAGCACGCCCTCGACATAGCTCTCGATGTCCATCTCCTCGATGGACTTGTCGGAGAGCTTGTACACCGACAGCTGCGGCACGCCGTCCACCATCTGCAGCTTGTCGGGCAGCGCCGGGGTGGCGGAGACGGTGTTGTCCTTGGTGGGTGCGGTGGTGGCGTCCGGCACGTTGGCGTCCGGAGACGCCGGGAAACAGCCCGCCAACGCCATCGTCAGCAGACACAGTACCAGGCCCAATGTGAGCAGTTTTTTCATGTGGATAACCCTCCATTCGTGGACATAGTGTTTGCCTTGAACGGAGGGGTTATGAATGGGGGAAAATGGGAATTTGTTGAGCGTCGCCCACCCCCTACCTCACCCGGCAGGCCGCCAGCGCCTCCGCCACAGTCTCCACACCGCACGCCTCCACGCCCTCGACCTTCTTCATCCCCTTCAAACTCGCCTTCGGCACCACGGCCCGGTCGAACCCCAGCCGCGCGCACTCCGCCAGCCTTCGCTCCATCTGTCCCACGGCCCGGACCTCGCCGGCCAGCCCGACCTCGCCCATCACGGCCAGCCCGCTGGGGAGCGCCCTATTCTTCGCGCTGGACGCGATCGCCGCGCACAGCGCCAAATCCGCAGCCGGTTCCGACAGGCTCAGGCCGCCCGCGATGTTGATATACACGTCCTGGTTATAGAGCGCCAGCCCCGCCCGCTTCTCCAGCACCGCCAGCAGCAGCGCCAGCCGGCCCTGGTCCACGCCGCTGGCCATGCGCCGGGGGTTCCCGAACACCGTCGTGGCCACCAGCGCCTGCACGTCCACCAGCAACGGCCGCGTGCCCTCCAGTGCGCACATGACCACCGACCCCGACCGCTCATGGGCGCGCTCAGACAGCAGCGCCTCGCTGGCGTTCTGGACCTCCACCATGCCCTCCTCGCCCATCTCGAACATGCCCAGCTCGTTCACTGAGCCGAACCGATTTTTCACGGCGCGGAGCAGCCGATACTGATGCTGCCGATCGCCCTCGAAGTACAGCACCGCGTCCACCATGTGCTCCAGCACGCGCGGACCCGCCAGCGAGCCCTCTTTTGTCACATGGCCGACGAGGAATATCGCGCAGCCTGCGTGCTTGGCATAGCGCATGAGCTGGCTGGCCGACTCGCGTACCTGGCTCACGCTGCCCGGCGCAGAGGCAATGTCGGGCTTGTACATGGTCTGGATGGAGTCCACCACCGCGAACTGGGGACCAATCTCCAGCAACCGCTGGTTCACGATCTCCATGTCGTTTTCCGGCAGCACATAGAACCGGTCGCCCATTGCGCCCAGCCGCCGTGCCCGCATCTTGATCTGGCGGGCGGACTCCTCGCCGCTCACATACAGTACGTCATGCCCGTCCCGGGACAGGGCGCTGGAGACCTGGGTCAGCAATGTGGACTTGCCGATGCCGGGGTCACCGCCCACCAGGATCAGCGAACCGGGCACCACGCCGCCGCCCAGCACCCGGTCCAGCTCCGATGAGCCGGTGCTGACGCGCTCCAGCGCCTCCTCTGGGATGTCGTCGATGCGCAGCGCCTGCGCGCCGAGACCGGGCGCGCGCTTGATTTTCTTTTCCAGGGCCGCGGGCTCCTGGGACGGCGCTTGCTCCGTCAGGGTGTTCCACGCGCCGCAGTCCGGGCACTTGCCCAGCCAGCGCGGTGAGGAATAGCCGCAGTCGCTGCAGACGTATTGGGTTTTCAGCTTGGCCATGTTGCACCTCGCATATTCTGATCGATTAAATATTATACCACAAACCCGCAGCACTTGCCACATCCGCCGATTCGCCGTATAATGATGGGTGAATCATTCGCGCGAGGTACGAAAATGCCAGACGATCCCAAGCGCCGCCGCGATCGGCGCATCGACACCGAGGACATCCACCTCGAAGATGAAGCCGCGCAGACCCGCCCCGCGCCCAAGCCCTTAGCGGGCGAGGGTGCGCGCCAGCCTGCCCAGCCGCCCAAAAAGCGCAGCGACCGCCGCGCCCAGAAGGCCATCACCCGCACGCTGCGCGTGGGCGGCGCGACCACGGTCAAGGGCGCGCAGAAGGCCATCGACACCTTCAACGCGTTCACCCACTCCGCCGAGGCCGACGTGGGCCAGAACCTCGGCCTGTTCAAGTCCATTGCCCGGTTTTTCTCCAAGATGACGTTCCCGGCGTTCCTGCTGATGTCGGCGCTGATCATTGCCGTGTCGCTGATGGCGTTTTCAAATTCCACCGTCACGGTGGACAAGCAAGTGATCAGCGTCGTGGGCCTGCCGAAGGAACTGGAGGGCTACACGATGCTGGTGATGGGCGACCTGCACGGGCGTATGTTCGGCAGCCAGCAAAAGGCGCTGCTGCGGGTCATCGAAGGGCTCTCCTACAACGCCGTGCTGTTCTCCGGCGATATGGTCGGCTCCAGCGGCAATGCCCAGCCTTTCTATGATCTGCTGGACGGGCTGCCCGCCAGTCGCACCAAATTTTTCATCTCCGGCGACAGCGACCCGGACCCCATCATCGAAAAGCCGCGCGCGGAGGGGACGCTGCAGGGCGTGGTGCTGGCCGACTGGGTGCTGGGCGCCCAGGCGCGAGGCGCGAAGTATTTGTCCTATACCCAGGGCATCGCCGTCTCCGGCCAGACGCTGTGGTTTTCGCCCCAGAACATGCTGAATGTGAACCTGACGGAGACGCTGAGGCTGCTGGAGGCCCAGATCCGGCTGGAGTCCGCGGGTGTGATGAGCCCGGACCCCATCGAGACCGACATCATCAATTATCCCAAGACGCGCTATGCCTACAACACCTTCAAGCTGACCCAAGAGGCATCCTCAAGCATGGCCGCCACCGACATTCACATCGCGCTGACCCACTATCCGCCCAGCCAGTCATTCATGACCACCGTCCAGCAGCGCGGCGAGGAGCAGACCATTGCGTATCTGCCCACTGTGGACATGGTTTTTTCCGGCCACTACTGCGGCGGCGTGTGGCGGCTGCCCGGGATCGGCGCGCTGTACATCCCCAACAGCTTCTACCCCCGCCACGGCTGGTTCCCTGACCAGCGGGACGTGCAGGGACAGAAGGTGCTGGGGCTGTCCACCCAGTACACCACGCCCGGATTGGGCGTAACAGACAGGGTCTGGCTGCCGAATTTCCGGCTGCTGAACCCGCCGACGGTGAGCCAGATCACACTGACCGCCAAGATCACGGACAATTTACTTGGCGATTAGCGCTTATCATGGTATAATAGTAGGATACACGCCACCAATTCGCAACACAGCAGGAGGAATCACCCATGCACATCGAAACCTTGGCGCTCCGGTCCGGCTACAAGCCGCAGAATGGCGAGACCCACACCATGCCCATCTATCAGTCCACCACCTACGAATACACGTCCACGGAATACATCGCGCACCTGTTCGATGTGCCCACCGACGGCCACATCTACTCGCGCATCTCGAACCCCACCGTGGGCTTTGTCGAAGAGAAGATCGCGGCGCTGGAGGGCGGCGTGGCGTGCATGCTGACCACCTCCGGCCAAGCAGCGTCGCTGATGGCGATCCTGAATCTGTGCAGCGCAGGCGACCATTTCGTGTCCGCCGCGTCTATCTACGGCGGCACCATCAATCTGTTCGCCATCACGCTGAAAAAGCTGGGCATCGAATGCACCTTCATCGACCAGGACGCGGACGAGCAGGCCATCAAGGCCGCGATCCGGCCCAACACCAAGCTGCTGTTCGGCGAGACGCTGGCGAATCCGGCGCTGTCGGTGCTGGACATCGAAAAGTTTGCCAACGTCGCCCACGGCGCGGGCCTGCCGCTGATCGTGGACAACACCTTCGCCCCCACGCTGTGCCGCCCGCTTTCGTTTGGCGCGGACGTGGTGATCCATTCCACGACCAAGTACATGGACGGCCACGCGGTGGTCGTCGGCGGCGCGGTGGTGGACGGCGGCAGCTTTGACTGGACAAACGGCAAGTTCCCGGCGTTCACGGAACCGGACGAGAGCTATCACGGCGTGGTGTACTCGTCGTTCGGAGCCGCCGCGTTCATCATCAAGTGCCGCATGCAGCTCATGCGCGATTTCGGCACGCTCCCCAGCGCTCTGAACGCGTTTCTGCTGGACCTGGGCCTGCAGACCTTGCCGCTTCGGATGGAGCGCCACTGCCAGAACGCGCTGGCGGTCGCGCAGTTCTTGGAGGGGCACGACAAGGTGGAGTTCGTGAATTATCCGGCGCTGGCGGGCAACAAATACCATGCACTGGCCCAAAAATACCTGCCCGGCGGCAGCAGCGGCGTGGTGTCGTTCTCCATCAGGGGCACCCGCGAGGACGCCATGCGCTTCATGGACGCGCTGGAGCTGGCCAGCAATGTGGTGCACGTGGCGGACATCCGGACGCTGGTGCTGCACCCGGCCAGCGAGACCCACAGGCAGCTCACCGACGAACAGCTGGTCGCGGCGGGCATCACGCCCGGTATGATCCGGCTGAGCGTGGGTTGCGAGCACATCGAGGACATTCTGAAAGACGTGCAGCAAGCGCTGGCGAAGGTGTAGCCAGGGGCTGAGCCCCTGGACCCCAGTTCGCTTCGCGGTTTCCTGTCGCCACGTATTGGGTCAAATGGATACGCCCCCTCCAAGCCGTCATCCTGAGCGCAGCGAAGGACCTTCTTCAAACTTTGCACCAGCTGAGTTTGATGAAGGTCCTTCGCTGCGCTCAGGATGACGGCGTGTGGGGCCAGATGACGCGTGCCCTCCCCTACGGCTTCGCCTTCGGCTTGAACACCACCGCGTTCAGCAGCCCAAACACGATCGCCGCGCCGACTCCGCCCGCCGTGTTCACGATTCCGCCCGTGAATGCGCCGATCAGCCCCTTCGCCTTCACCGCGTCAATCGCGCCCATCGCCAGGCTGTACCCAAACCCCGTCAGCGGCACCGTCGCGCCAGCAGCCGCGAAATCCACGATCGGCTTGTACACCCCGATCGCCGTCAGCACTACCCCGGCCACCACATACAGCACCAAAATCCGCGCGCTGGTCAAATTTGTCTTCAACATCAGCAGCTCGCCGATGGTGCACAGCAGCCCGCCCACCGCGAACACCTTGATCAGCAGCCAAATCGTGTCCCACATCGCTACCACCCCATCCCTTCCAGCGCCACGCCGTACGAAATCGACGGGATGCTCTCGCCCTGCATGGTGCTGGTCGGGCTGAGCATCGCGCCGGAGCCCAGCGCCAGGATGCGCCTGTAATCGCCCCGGCACAGCTGCGGCAAATACTGCCCGCACAGCACCGACGCGATGCAGCCGCAGCCGCTGCCGCCAGCATGGGTGTCCTGCTCCTTTGAGTAGATCGACGCGCCGCAGTCGATCAGCTTGCCATCGGGGATCTTCACGCCGCGCTCCTTCATCAGCTCCCACAGGATGTTGCGGCCGATATAGCCCAAATCGCCGGTGAGGATCAGGTCGTAATCGGACGCGGTTCTGCCGGTGTCTGAAAAGTGTGCGGTGATCGTGCTGGCCACCGCCGGGGCCATGGCCGCGCCCATCTGGTTGGCGTCCTTGATCTGGTAGTCGGTCACCACGCCAATGGTGCCATGGGTGATCCGGGCCAGCGGCTTTGCGCCTTTTTTTGCGACAAGCGCCGCGCCGCAGGCCGTGGCGGTCCACTGGGCCGAGGGCGGGCGCTGATTGCCCATCTCCAGCGGGAACCGAAACTGGCGCTCCGCCGCGCAGAAGTGGCTCGAGGCCGCGCAGAGCGCGTTCTGCCGAAACCCCGCGTCGATCATGCACGCGCCCAAGATCAGCGCCTCGATCATCGTCGAACATGCGCCGTATAGCCCGAAAAACGGGATCTGCAGCGCCCTGCCCGCAAAGCCCGAAGCGATGATCTGGTTGAGCAAATCTCCGCAGAACATGGCCTCCACCGCGCCCTCCACCAGCCCCGCTTTCTTTAAACACAGCGATGCAGTGCGCCGCATCATCTCTGCCTCGGCCTGCTCCCAAGTGTCCATACCCAGCAGATCGTCGTCCACGACCACATCGAAATGTGCGCCCAGCGGCCCCGCGCCCTCCTTCGGCCCGACCACGCTGGCTGCCTCCACGACAAAGGGCATGGAGTTGAATTGCAGCGTTTGGTTCATGCTAAAACCACCTTCCGATCACCCAATAGATCACGCCCGTCAGCACCGATGCCGAGATGCCGTAGGCCAGCACGGGCCCAGCAATCGTGAACAGCCGCGCGCCGAGGCCCATCACCAGCCCCTCGCGCCGGAACTCAATCGCGGGCGCGGCGACGCTGTTGGCGAAGCCGGTGATCGGCACGATGGAGCCCGCGCCGGCGTACCGCCCGATGCGGTCGTAGACGCCGATGCCGGTGAGCGTGGTGCCCAGAAATACCATGCAGATGGAGGTGAACGTGGGCACCGTGAGGATGTTCAGCTCGAGCCACAGCTCGCCTGCCAGCGAGATCAGCTGCCCGATCACGCAGATCAACCCGCCGACCCAGAACGAGCGCAGGCAGTTGCGCCCGATCTCGCTGTTTGGCGTCAGCCGCTCCACGAGCTGCTTGTAGCGGGTATACTTGTCGCTCATGCCGCTTCCTCCCAGACCATGACCGCATTCGTATACGTCGGCGCGGGCCGCCCATCGTCCATCACCAGCGCCACCGCGCCGATCAGCAGGAACAGAATCACGCCCCACAGCAGCAATCGGACCCCGTCCCTCGCGCCGTTTCGCCCATCATTCATCATAAAAAACCCTCCCATCGAATTGTCGATGACAGGGTTAGTATGGGCGGATTGGATGGGGATTATTGATGGATGGAACTGTAAGGACCTTCCTCAAGCGTTGCTCACGTTCAGCCAACACGGTCATCCTGAGCGCCAGCGAAGGACCTTCTTCAAACTGAATGGACGCAGAGTTTGGGGAATGTCCTTCGCTGTCGCTCAAGATGACCGCTTTGTGGTTGGCGCGAATCCGGCCTCAACCATAAATCACCGTCGTCTCCCTGTAGACCAGTGCCCCATCCCGCTCATATGCCTCCACATCCACCCCATACACAAAGCAGCTCTGCCCCCGCACCGGATGAAACCGCGCCCTCAGCAGCGCGCGCTGTGCCTCCGTCTCGCTGAACGCCAGCGCCTGCGGCAGGTCCCTTCGCCGACCCGCACTCAGCAGATCGTGGCGCATCAGCGCCGCCAGCACATCGTCCCCCGCGAACGCCTCCAGCAGCGCCGCCGCCCGCGCTTTTTCGCCGCGCTCCACATCGAAAACCCCGGCCGCCCTCATCCGCCGCGCAAGCGCGTCAAACAGCGCAAACGCGCCGCGCTTCCGCAGCAGCCAGCGCAGCGTACAGCGGTAAAGGCCGCTGTTGTGGTACCAGTTCAGCGCCTTTTCCAGGTCCTTCAGGTGGGAAAGATCCGAATAGCTCATCTCCTGCGTGCGCAGCACCTCGTAAGGCGCGTCCTGTTCGAACACGATCCCCAGCGACTCAGCATCCCGCCTCAGGCCGCTTCCGTGCAGCAGCTTCAGAAAACCCAGCTGCAGCTGCTCCGCGCCCAACGCGAAGGCGTCGTCGAAGGATCGGCCGAATTTACTGAGGTCGTCCCCCGGCATGCCCGCGATCAGGTCCACGTGCAGGTGGATCGTGCCCAGCGCCGCCACGCGCCGTGCGCCCTCCGCGACGCGCTCGAAGGGAGCCGCACGGCGGACGTTGCCCAGCACGCCCGCGTTGGAGGACTGCACGCCGACCTCGAACTGAAATAGGCCGGGTCGGGCGCGGGATAACACCGCGATGGCCGCGTCGTCGATGAGGTGGGCGCCGATTTCGAAGTGATAGGTGACGCCCTCTGTGGCGGCGGGGGCAAGCTCCCGCCCTACGGGCTGTGCGGCGCTTCGCTGGCGCGCGTCGTGCTCGATCAGGCCGGTCCAGATCGCGTTGGCACGAGCGCGGTCGAAATTGAATGTCCTGTCCACCAGCTTCACCAGCTTCGCGCCGCCGTCCGCCAGCGCCGTCAGACGCCTGATCGACTCCGCTGCGTCCAGCGCTCGCACGCCGTCCTCCGCCGACGACAGGCAGAACTGGCAGCTGTACGGGCAGCCTCGGGCGGTCTCGATGTAGATCAGCCGGTTTTCGATCCCCGCGATGCCGCCCGCGTAGGCATCGGTCCATTCGCGCGGGTCGAGCCTGTCCCCCGTTCGGACGCCGCGCACCGCCGCGCCACTTTCGATGTCCGCAAGCAGCGCCGCCAGCGCACGCTCGCCCTCGCCGCGCAGCACGAAGTCCACCTCAGGATGGTCACTGAGCACCGACTCCGCGCGATGACCCACCTCCGGCCCGCCGAGGATGATGCGGACGTCCGGCAATGCCCGCTTCAGCGCGCGGACCAGGCGCAGCACCTGGCGGATGTTCCAGATGTAGCAGGAAAATGCGGCCACATCGGGATGATCCCTGGCGATGTCGTCCAGAACCTGGCGGTGCGGCAGGTTGATGTGGGCCTCGTAGGGGCGCACGGAAAACCCCGAGAGCGTCGGCATCAGCTGGCGCAGGGCTAGCGAGGTGTGCATGTAGGAGGCGTTGAGGGCGATGAGCGTGGTTTTCATGGGCGCACTTCCCTTCGAGGTGAAGTGGTTGGAGGTGAATCCTCCCCCATCATCTCCAGCGCCATCTCCCGGAACACCCAGTGCGCCGCGGGCACCGCCAACCCCATCAACCCCTCGGCATCCACCCACCGCATCCCGTCCACCCGAGGCCTGTCCACCGCCCGGTACCCATACCCCGTCTGCACCCAGCGCAGGTGCGTGAACACATGCTCCACGTCCGCAAATTTCCCGGCAAACCGCACAGAAATCCCAGATTCTGCCAGCGCCTCGGCAACCGCATCCGCGCTCATTGCGTCCAAATAGTTGGGAAAGGTCCACAGCCCGCCGAGCAACCCGCTTCGGGGGCGCTGCGCGACCAGCGCATGCCCGCCCGACACCACGATCGCCACACCGCGACGCTCGACGCGCTGAGCCTGGCGCTCGGGGAGCACCGGCAACCGCGACTGACAGCCAATCTGGCGAGCCAGACAGAAACCAGACGCGGGACAGGCCTCGCAGTCCGGGCTTTTCGGTCTGCACACCGCGCTGCCCAGGTCCATGAGCGCCTGATTGAAGTCGCCGGGCCTGTCCCTTTCGATGAGCGCGTCTGCGAACTGCCGCAGCGCCGCCATCCCATCCCGGGATCTGGCAGGCCTGTCCATCCGGAACAGCCGCGACAGCACCCGGATCTGGTTGCCGTCGATGGCGGGCGATGGCTCACCATAGGCGATGGACGCCACCATCCCCGCCGTGTATTCACCCACGCCGGGCAGGGCTGAAAGCCCGGCGGCGTCCGCTGGGAACGCGCCGCCGAGCTCACTTGCCACCCTCTTCGCCGCACTGTGCAGGGTCCGCGCCCGGGAATAATACCCCAACCCCTCCCAGCACTTCAGCACGTCCGCCTCGTCGGCGGCGGCCAGAGCACACACATCCGGCCACGCGGCCATGAAGCGCTCATAATAGGGGATCACCGTCTCCGCCCGGGTCTGCTGCAGCATGATCTCCGACACCCAGATTCGGTACGGGTCCCGCGTGCCCCGCCAGGGCAGGTCTCGCATGCGGCCATCATACCAACCAAGGATTGCGCCTCTGAGTTCACAAAGGTTCTCCATCCGTCTCCCCCATCGCCGGCCGCATCAGCGCCGCCACGGGGCATTCGCCGCCGTCCGTCAGGCAGAACAGCGGGTCGGGCACGTCGATCTCCCGCCCAGGCAACAGCCACGCAGGGCTGAAAAGCCGGTTCGCGCGCAGGATCATACAGCCCGGCACCCCGAGACGCAGCGCAAGCTGGTCCAGCGTCTCTCCATCCCGTATTTTGTCGCGACGCATCAAAATGAATCCCTCCCAACGGTCCGCTCACAGGGTTATCCTATGCGCGGAGGGCGGGGCATCATGCCGGGAGGGGTGCGGGTCGCTCACGCGGCGGCGGGGGCAAGCCCCCACCCTACGGCACTGTTCCCTGTAGGGCGGGGCTCGCCCCCGACGCCGAGTGAGCGGCGCAACCCCAACCGACCCCGGTCCCTCGTCGGTCGGTTCCCAGTATACCAAACCGAGGTCGGAAATGCAAAAACCGAGTAAATATTGCAAAAGTATTACAATTTTTCCGCTTTTTCCGCCTCAATTGTATTGACGAATGAAACATAATGATGTACACTTAGTCTAATCCAGCATGTGTCATAGTAGGTAATCATCGGTCCGGGGACCTGCGTTGAGACTCTTTTGCGAAGGTGGGTAACGAGATGACGAAACAGATTGGCGATTTAAAGCTGCATTTTTCCAGGCGCGGCATCGCCTTCAAGTGGAAGGACGGCGACATCAAACGGCTGTCCTTCGGGGGCAGCGGCGGCGAAGCCGGGGATGGCAATAATCAGGAAGGGTATCAGGACGATGCCCGCTTTGGCGACGCCAGCTATGCGGCCGAAAGCTACGGCCAGGACGGCTATGCCCAGGGCGAGGACGGCTATTACGCCAACCAGGGCTACGACGCCGAGCGCGAACAGAGCGGCTCCTACGAGGACAGCCAGCTCGGCTTTGACGACCGGTTTGATTTCCTGTACCACAACGACATCCTGATGTACGCCGCGCTGGTGCTGTTCCCTCCGCTGGGCATCTGGATTCTGTGGAAGCGCAACAAGTTTGACTTCCCCATCCGCGCCGCCATCACCGGCGCCGCGGCCGTGTGGTTCATCGCGATGCTGATCTGGCTGTTCACCCGCCTTTTCGCGGGCGGCGGCGCGGACCCGACCACGGCGGGCATCAACGCGGGCCAGCAGCAGACCGGCGCACAGTCCGGCTACACCGACACCGTGGATGATCCCACCCGGTTCAACGCGGGCGGCGATGTGGACCTCACCGTGGACAGCACCGATACGACAAACCTCGGCACGCCCACCAACCCAACTGGCTCCACGCCCTCGGGCAACACCGGCACGTCCGGCTCGTCCGGCAACACAGGCGCAGCCGGCGCCACCGCTGAGGACCCCGATGTGTACGCCACCGCCACCGGCACCTACTATCACCAGACCGACTCCTGCAGCGTCATTCCAGCAGGCACCGCGGCCACCAAGATCAAGCAGAGCGCGGCCATCGCCAAGAAACTGCAAAAGTGCCCCACCTGCTGGACCGGCGACGGCAGCGGCAGCGGCGGCGGCAGCGGCAGCGCGGCGGACAACACCACCAAGGTCTGGGCCACCGGCACGGGCAAATACTATCACACCCTGCAGAACTGCAGCGGCATGAAGAACGCCGCCAACATCACATTGGCCAAGGCGAAGGCGGACGGCAAGAAGGCCTGCCCGGTCTGCACGGCCTCCTACTACTATAATGCGGGCGGCAAGTACTACCACATCAAAAACAACTGCTCCGGCCTGACCAACGCCAAAAAGGTCACCTTGGCCCAGGCAAAGGCCACCGGCAAGCCCGCCTGCCCCGTCTGCATCACCAAGAAGGGCGCCCCCGCCAAGACCAGCACCGCCAAGAAAACCACCAAGGCGGCCACCACCTACTACGCCACCAAGCAGGGCGCGTACTACCACACCAAGTCCACCTGCTCCGGCATGAAGGGCGCCACCAAGATCACCCTCGCCGCGGCGCAAAAGGATGGCAAGAAGGCCTGCCCCGTGTGCGTCGCCAAGACTACCGCCACCGGCGGCGCGACCTACTACTCCACTGTGGGCGGCAAGTACTACCACGTCAAGTCCAACTGCGGCGGCATGAAGGGCGCCACGAAAGTCACCCTCGCCACCGCGAAAAAGCGCGGCCAATCCGCCTGCCCCACCTGCATCACCCAGGCCAAGGCCGCAAAGGGCAGCGACTCCAAGGCGATCTACTACGGCACCACAGCGGGCAAATACTACCACACCAAGGCCAACTGCTCCGGCATGACCGGCGCGAAGAAGATCACGCTGGCCACGGCGCTGAAGTACGGCAAGAAACCCTGCCCGGTGTGCTTCAAAAAGAAGACCACAGCCGACAACAACAAGAATACCACCGGCACCAACAAGAACACCTACGTGTACGCCACCCAGAACGGCAAGTATTATCACAGCAAGTCCGGTTGCGGCGGCATGACCGGCGCCGCTCGGATCACGCTGGCGAAGGCCAAGAAAGACGGCAAGAAGGCGTGCCCGAAGTGCATGAAGCGCACGTACTACTACAGCAGCTCGGCCAACCGCTACTATCACAAGACCGCGTCCTGCCCCGGCGTGCGCAACGCCACGCGCATCACGCTGGCGTCCGCCAAGGCCAAGGGCAAGATCGCTTGCCCGGTGTGCATCCTGAAAAAGGCGAAGTCGGGCGACCTGAAGATCGGCACCTACATCGTCAAGGGCGGCAAGTACTATCACAAGAAAAAGACCTGCAACGGCATGAAGGGCGCGAAGAAAGTCTCGCTGGCCTACGCCAAGGGCTCCGGCCGCACGGCCTGCCCGCGCTGCGTGCTGAAGAAGAAGCCCAAGGAAACCGCCAAGATGCGCGCCGACAAGAAGGTCACCAGCTACTTGCTGAAGAAGGGCACCTACTACCACTCCACCAAGAAGTGCTCCATGCTGTCCGGCAAGAAGAACATCGTGAAGACCAGCGTCTACACCGCGAAGACCCACAAGTTCAAGGCCTGCCCGGAGTGCGTCGGCAAGAAGCTCAAGACCTACGTTTACGTGAAGCCCACGGGGCTGTACTACCACAGGAGGGCCAACTGCGGCGGCATGAAGAACGCCATGAAGCTCACACTGCAGACGGCCATCAACCGGGCATACAAGCGCTGCACAAAGTGTAACGCGCCGAAGTCGTAACGCAAGCGATTAACATCCGTCATCACACCGTCATCCCGAGCGCAGCGAAGGACCTTCTTCATACTTTATTCGATAAAAGTAAGAGGAAGGTCCTTCGCTTCGCTCAGGATGACGGCGTGATGGGGATGACGGAATTTTTGGGGAATGACGGGTTATGCCTCCGAAAACCACGTCCGAAAACGGCGAGCCGTCGCGGCAAGATTGTGATATAATACACCCATCACCCAAAGGAGGTCCACCGCCATGTTTTACCGCACCACTCACCCCACCCCCCTCGGCCTAGTCACACTCGCCAGCGACGGCGAGCACTTGATCGGGCTGTGGAACGAGGGGCAGAAATACCACGGCGCATCCCTCCAGGGCGCGGTCACAGACCGCTCCGACCTCGCGATCTTCGACGCCACAAAATCCTGGCTCGACCGCTACTTCAAGGGCCTGCGCCCATCCATCGCCGAACTCCCCCTCGCCCCCATCGGCACGGCGTTCCGCCACACCGTGTGGAACATCCTCTGCGAGATCCCCTACGGCCAGACCATGACTTACGGCGACATCGCCAAGCGCCTCCACTGCGAAAGCGCCCAGGCCGTCGGCGGCGCGGTGGGCCACAACCCCATCTCTATCATCATCCCCTGCCACCGCGTCGTGGGTGCGGGCGGCAGCCTGACGGGCTACGCGGGCGGACTTGCGATGAAAATTAAGCTGCTGGAACTGGAGGGCTGCGACATGACCGGCCTTTTCGTGCCGACAGAGGGGACAGCGCTATAAACGCGCGCCTGCAATCACGGAAAAAAGCACCTTGCATGTGCTCGGCCATTCGTATACAATGGTGGTAATCACAATGGAGGAGGCTGGACCAATATGGATTATCGCAGCATCATCGAGGCCGGGCAGACCGCTCTGGGCATTGAGTTTGGCTCGACGCGGATCAAGGCGGTGCTGGTGGACGGCACCTGTTCGCCCATCGCATCCGGCAGCCACGAATGGGAAAACCGCCTCGAGGGCGGCATCTGGACGTACAGCATGGACGACGTGTGGCGCGGGCTTTCGGATTGCTACGCCGATTTGAAGCGCGATGTCCAGGCAAAGTACGGCGCGGCGCTGACCCGCATCGGCGCCATCGGCGTCAGCGCGATGATGCACGGCTATCTGGCGTTCGACGCGGCGGACAAGCTGCTGGTGCCGTTCCGCACCTGGCGCAACACGATCACAGGCCAGGCGGCGGAGGCGCTGACCGCGCTGCTCGGCTTCAACATTCCCCAGCGCTGGAGCGCGGCACATCTGTATCAGGCGATCCTCAACGGCGAGCCGCACGTGAAGGACATCGCGTTCGTCACCACCTTGGCGGGCTATGTGCACTGGCAGTTGACCGGCGAAAAGGTGCTGGGCGTGGGCGATGCCTCGGGCATGTTCCCCATCGCGGCCAGCTGCGACGGGTATGACGCGGACAAGATGGCCAAGTTCGACGCACAGATCGCGGACCGGCAGTTCGGCTGGACCCTCGAACAGGTGCTGCCGCGCGTGCTGGGCGCGGGCGAAGATGCGGGCCGCCTGACCGACGCAGGCGCGAAGCGGTTGGACCCCACCGGCGCGCTATCCTCTGGCTGCCCTTTGTGCCCGCCGGAGGGCGATGCGGGCACCGGTATGGTGGCGACCAACGCCGTGGCGCAGCGCACCGGCAACATCTCGGCGGGCACGTCCGTCTTCGCGATGATCGTGCTGGAAAAGGGCCTGTCGCGGGTCTATCCCGAGATCGACATGGTCACCACCCCCACCGGCAAGCCCGTGGCGATGGTGCACTGCAACAACTGCACGTCCGACCTGAACGCATGGGTCTCGCTTTTCGGCGAGTTCAGCAGGGCCATGGGCATCGAGGCGGACGCGAATCGGCTGTTCGGCACGCTGTACAACAGGGCGCTGGAGGGTGACGCCGACTGCGGAGGGCTGCTGGCCTACAACTATTTCTCCGGCGAGCACATGACCGGCCTCACGGAGGGCCGCCCGCTGTTCGTGCGCACGCCGGACGCGAAGTTCACATTGGCGAACTTCATGCGCACCCATCTGTACGCGGCGCTGGGCACGCTGTCGCTGGGCATGCGCATCCTGACCGATGAGCAGGTCGCCATCGACAAGATCTTCGGCCACGGCGGGCTCTTCAAGACGAAGGGCGTGGGCCAGCGCATCATGGCCGCCGCCATTGACACGCCGGTCAGCGTCATGGAGACCGCCGGCGAAGGCGGCGCATGGGGCATCGCGCTGCTGGCAGCCTATCTGAAGGACAGGCAGGGCGAGACGCTGGAGGCATTCCTGGACGCGAAGGTCTTCGCGGGGCTGGCCGGCGAGACCATCGCGCCGGACGCGGCGGACGTGGCCGGGTTCAGGGCTTTTCTGGAAAAGTACGAGGCTGGGCTGCCGATCGAGCGGGCAGCGGTGGAAAATTTCAAGTAGCGGCGATTAGGCGCAACCCACTGTTTTAATCCACCCATCCCCGTCATCCATCGCTTCGCGAAGGACCTTCCTCAATCATGAAGAAGGTCCTTCGCTGCGTATTATCGGGCGGGCCTGTCGTGACGAATCTCCATCCAGCATTCCGGGCCGACCACCGGCCTGAATCCGCACTTCTCGTACAGCGCCTGCGCGTCCGTCGTCCTCAGCACCCACTGATACACGTCTTTCAGACGCTCGTCCCCCAGTATCCGCTCCACCATCAGCTTCGCGATCCCCTGCCCCCGAAACGCCTCGTCCACGTACACATCGGACAGATATCCAAACCGCGTCCTGTCCGAAATCACCCGCGCATAGCCCACCTGCACCCCATCCAAAAACGCGCCTACGACCACCGCCGACCCCCGCGCCCCCTGCTCAACCTCAGCACGCGAGATCCCGATGCTCCACTTCGCCCGCCCCAGCATCTCCGTCACACGCACGAAGTCCATCCGATCCATGCCCTCGACAATCAAAATCTCAGCCGCCATCAAAAGCAGCCTCCTTTCGCAAATCACCGCAGCATTATACCACAGCACCACGACTCAGCGCAACACCGTTCGCACGACCTTACACAGCTTGCGCTTGGCCGAACCACCATCTCAGGCCGACAGTCAACGTGGTCATCCTGAGCGCCAGCGAAGGACCTTCTTCAAACTTCCTCGTTCCATGAGTTTTAGGAAGGTCCTTCGCTGGCGCTCAGGATGACCGCGTAGGCGCTCAGGATGATGGTGGTTGTGTTGATGCGATGCGTTGAAGGAGATTGGAATGAGGCAGCACGACGGCCACGGCGTGGGCTTCGATGCCCTCGGCGCGGCCGGGGAAGCCAAGGCCCTCGGTGGTGGTCGCCTTCACATTGACCTGATCGACGGACACACGCATCGCCTCGGCGAGGTTCGCCCGCATCTGCTCGACATGCAGCCCCACCTTCGGCCGCTCGCACACGATGGTCACGTCCGCGTTGCCCACGGCATAACCCGCCTCGCCGATCCTGCGCACCACCTCGCGCAGCAGCGCCACGGAGTCCGCGCCTGCATACTGCGGGTCACTGTCCGGAAAATGCCGCCCGATGTCACCCAGTGCACACGCGCCCAGCAGCGCGTCCATCAGCGCGTGGGTGGCCACGTCGGCGTCGCTGTGGCCCAGCAGGCCCTTTTCATGGGGCACATCCACGCCGCACAGGATGCATTTCCGGCCATCCACCAGCCGATGCACGTCATATCCCTGCCCCACCCTCGGCATGCCTCCGCTGAGGCGCGATTCCATCATGCGCAGGTCCTCCGTCGTCGTGAGTTTGATATTGCGCAGGCCGTCCGAACTCACGCACAGATGCACCGGCCCCACATATTTTTCCACGAGCGCCGCATCGTCGGTGCCCTCATAGCCGTCGTTGAGCGCCCGTCGGTGCGCCTCGCGAATCCAATCGGCGCAGAACGCCTGCGGGGTCTGGACGGCGCGAAGCCGCGAGCGGTCCAGCGTCTCGACGGCGCGATCATGCCCGTCGACGCGCTTGATGGTGTCTGTCACCAAGGCGGCGGCCACGCCGCTGCCCCGCTTGATGGCGGACGCCAGGGTGTCGCGCAGCACGGACTCGGGGACCAGCGCGCGGGCAGCGTCATGAATGGACACGGTTTTCGCGGTGTCCGGCACCTGCGCAAGGCCATTCCGCACCGATGCCTGGCGACTGTGCCCGCCGACGGTCACATGGCGCACCAGCGGGAACGGACCCTCGTCCCGAACGAGCGCCTCGAAAAGCGGCAGATCGCCCTCCGACAACACCAAAACGCAGCCGTCATAGCATGCGGGCTGCGCGAGGGCGTCCAGGCAGCGGGCCAGCACACTGCGCCCGGCCACGCTGTGGAACACCTTGTTATACGGCAGGCCGACGCGGCCACCGCGCCCGGCAGCCACCACGATCAGCCAGTTTTCACCGCTCATGGGATGATGCGGTACATGCCCTGGGCGTCGGCCTTCAGTACATGCTCGCTGAGGGTGACGACCTCGTACTGGGTCAGGCGCTCGCCGAACCGCACGGACACAATGTCGCCGGGCTTGACCAGCGCTCCGGCCTTGGCCTCCTTGCCATTCAGCATCACGCGGCCCCCGTCGCAGGCCTCGTTGGCCACGGAGCGGCGCTTGATGATGCGGGAGACTTTCAGGTATTTGTCCAGACGCATAGGCGCGTTGGCGACTTTGGGTGCGGTTTCTTTCTGGGCCATGTGTATGGTCACCTCCGTAAGAGTGGGCTTTCGGGGCCTCTATTCGACACCCCCCGTCATCCTGAGCGCCAGCGAAGGATGACGGTTTGGGTGATATGGCGCGAAAAGCGGGAAATCGCGAAAGCGCGGCCGGGACGAACCCCGCCGCGCGCGCCCGAACGCCGGGCGAAATTTATGCTTGCTTACAGCGCATCCTTCAGCGTCTTGCCGGCCTTGAAAACAGGCGCCTTGGAGGCGGGAATCTCGATGGTCTCACCGGTGGCGGGGTTACGGCCCTGGTGGGCGGCGCGGGCTTTGACTTCGAACGTGCCGAAGCCGATCAGCTGCACCTTGTCGTTCGCCTGCAGCGCCTCGGTGACCACGGCAACAAAGGCCTCGACGGCGGCGTCGGCCTGCTTGCGGTCGAGCCCGGATTTCTCAGCGACCTGCGCGATAAAAGTAGCCTTGTTCATTTCTGATGTTCCCTCCAAAATAGATGTTTAGAATGGTGATGAATGCATTTCTGCGGTACATTCTATGTATTATTCGTGGTCCCATCTCGATTTTCCTGCAAATCCCAGAAATTCGCGATTCTTTAACATGGATTCGCCTTCACCCGGTCCCAATAGGCGTCCATCTCGGTAAGGGTCATGTCCTGCATGCGCTTTCCGTCGGCAGTGATCGCCTGTTCGATGGCGGAAAACCTGCGGATAAACTTGTCCACCGCCGCGTGCAGCGCCAGTTCCGGGTCCACCTTCGCCAGCCTCGCCACGTTCACGCACGCGAATAGCAGGTCGCCCAGCTCTTCCTCCAGGCCCTCGCCCGTCTTTAGCGCGGCCTTAACCTCATCCGCTTCCTCGTATACCTTTTCAAGCGCAGGCTCTGCCTTGTCCCAGTCAAATCCAACCTTCGCGGCCTTTGACTGGACCTTGCCCGCCCGCATGAGTTGCGGCAGACTGGTGGTGATGCCGCGCATGGCGTCGGCGACGGTATCAAACTTGCGCTCTTTCTTCTTCGCCGCCTCCCAGATCTGCAGCACTTCCTCGGGCGTCCCGGCCTCAGCCGTGCCGAAAATGTGTTCATGGCGGGAGATCAGTTTGCTGCACACCGCCGTGGTCACATCGTCGATCCCGAACTCACCGTGCTGGCGCGCGATCTCGGCGTGGAAAGCCACCTGCAGCAGCAGGTCGCCCAGCTCGTCATACAGCGCGTCCATGTCCCCCGCGCGGATGGCGTCCACGACCTCATAGGCCTCCTCCACACAGTTGCCCGCAATGGACTCATGGGTCTGCTCGATGTCCCAGGGGCAGCCGTCCGAGGCGCGGAGTTTTCGCATGACGCGATTGAGTTGGTTGAATCCGTACCGCTCGAAGCCCATCAAGTCGTCCACGGCGGGCACCAGGGCGCACAGCGAGTGGGCGTAGTCCTTGTCCTGGAGCCGGTCCAGGTCACACAGCGGGATGGACGAGGTGCCCGTGCCCAGCCGCACCTGGATGGGGTGTTCGGCGGGATAGCGGTCCATGAGGGCCAGCTTCACGTCGCTGGCGGCCTGCCGCGTATCGATCTCCCGCACCAGCGCTGCCTGGGCCGCATTCAGGTCCAGCCCCTCCACATCGGCGGCGGCAAACGCCTGCACAGGCCGCTGACTGGGCAGCGCGGCGTCCAGAGCCACGCCGGGGATCCACCGCACGCTGCCCTCGCCGAGCAGCGCCATCGCCGCGCGGTCGCGCAGGTCGGGCACGGCATACAGCACGTCCTCCGCGGCGGCGGCCTGTTTGATGGCGTCCGTGATGCGCTCGTTCAGCGCGTCGAAGTCGTCCGATTCCTCGTACAGGGCGTCCAGGGCGGAAAAGGCAATACCCTGCGCGCTGAGCCAGTCGGCGCAGCCGCAACGCGCGGTGCGCAGGATGATGCGCGGGGCTGAGCGCAGCGCGTCACAGGCGGCAAGCGTCAGGTCGCCCTTCTCCAGGCCGACGCCTGCGATGGTGATTTGGTGCATGGTGTGTGTACCTCCGTGGTGGTATTATACACCAGAAGAGGTTGTCCCGCAACCCGCAAACCCGTCATCCTGAGCGGCAAACCCGTCATCCTGAGCGCAGCGAAGGACCTTCCTCAAAATATACACCTATGAAGTTTGAGGTAGATCCTTCGCTGCGCTCAGGATGACGAAGTAAGCTTGAGGAAGGTCCTTCGCTGGCGCTCAGGATGACGAAGTAAGCTTGGGGAAGGTCCTTCGCTGGCGCTCAGGATGACGGCCGGGGGGGATGACGAAAAACTGCCCCGCTTGGGGGAGGATGACGAAAAACTGCCGCTCTCCCCTATTGCTCCATCTGCCGCCCCACAATCGCCGCCGTGGTCTCACAGACCTTCAGGTCCGTGTCGTCCATGGACTTGCCCGCCTCCTTGCTCAGCAGCAGCAGCGAGCCGATCACCTCGCCGTCGGCCAGGATGGGCACCATGATCTGGGCCACATACTGGTCCGCAGGGTCCTCGCCGGTGATGGTGATCATTTTTGCGCCGTCTTTCTGGTTCATATGCAGCGTGGCCCGCTGGCCGATGGCCGTCTCCAGGTCCGGGCTGATGGGCTTTTCCCACAGCTCGCGCTTGGGCGAGCCAGAGGCGGAGACGACCATGTCGCGGTCCGTGATGCACGCGATGTGGCCTAGGGACCGGTGCAGCGAATCGGTGTAGTCCTTGGCGATGGTTGCGATCTCGCCGATCGGTGAATACTTCTTTAGCACGACCTCGCCGTCATGATCGGTGAAAATCTCCAGCGGGTCCCCTTCCCTGATTCTCAGCGTGCGCCGAATCTCTTTGGGAATGACCACGCGACCAAGCTCGTCGATCCTGCGCACTATGCCGGTTGCTCTCATAGGTTTTTTCTTCCTTCCCACTACTATTCTCGACCTTTCGCCGCCGCGATGGGCAGCGGCGTTCATTGGACGGATTTAGTATTGGACGCAGAGGAGAAAAAAATGCGCGGATTTGGCATGGTCTTTGGCGGTTGCGCCGCGGTGCACATCGCGGTGGTCTGGCGTCAGCAGTCGTGAGAGAAGTACGAAAGAGTATGCATTGAAGAAGGTCCTTCGCTGATGCTCAGGATGACGAGGTTTGCGATCGTCAAGCAAACCACCGGTCATCCTGAGCGTCAGCGAAGGACCTTCTTCCATCCATTCGATGCCCTAATTCCAGATCGGCGCCCCGTCCTCATCGAACAGCGGCAGCTTTTCCAGGTACACCAGATCGTCTCGGCGCGTGGCCTCGCCCTCGGCCAGAATGGCCATGCTGCCGACCACGATGCCGCCGGTCTGTTCCACCAGCGTCCTGAGCGCGCGCAGCGACTCACCGGTGGAGATCACGTCGTCCACCAGCAACACGCGCTTACCACGCATCAGATCAGCGTCGTCCTGATCCAGGCACAGGGTCTGCACGCCGGAAGTGGTGATGGAGCGCACGGTGGTGGTGATCACATTGCGCATGTATAGCTTCGGCGCCTTTCGCGCGACGATGTAGTGGGCCTCGCTGTTCTGGCGCGCCATGGCGTACACCAGCGGGATGCCCTTCGATTCGGCGGTGATCAGGATGTCGTGCTCCGGCGCCCGCTCGAGCAGCGCCGCCGCGCAGGCCTCGGTCAATTCCACGTCGCCGAAGATGACGAACGCGCCGATCTGCAGCTTGTCGGTCAGCGAGCACAGCGGTAACTGGCGCGTCAGTCCGGCCACATTCAGTTCATAGTGCGTCTTTTTCATGAGGGATCGCCTCCATGTGATGTTGATGACACCGTCTATTGTAAGGTTTGGGTGGGCGGCTGTCAAGGCAAACCGCACCATTTACGCATCCCCACCTCACACCATCATCCTGAGCGCACGCGAAGGACCTTCTTCAAACACGAAAGAACGATTCGTTTGAGGAAGGTCCTTCGCTGCGCTCAGGATGACGGCGCGAGGGGAGGGGGGGGACGCCCTTCACCCTACCTTCTCCCCCGCCCGCCTCGCCCATGACCGCCGCCGTACAGTTTTTTCTCCGGCACGGCCTCTCCGCGCATGTTTACCTTGGCGGGGCGCTCTAATCGCTCCGCCCTCGGCGGCCTCGGCGGCCTGGGTTCCTTCACGGTGGGCTCGAACACCTCCATGGGCCAATCGCTCTCCAGCCTCGGGATCTGTTTGCCGATCAGCTTGTGGATCTGGCCCAGCTCCTTCATCTCGTCGATGCAGCAAAAGCTGATGGCGTCGCCCGCCAGTCCGGCCCGGCCGGTGCGCCCGATCCGGTGCACATAGGCCTCCGGCTCGTTGGGCAGGTCATAGTTAATCACATGGCTCAGGCCCACGATGTCGATGCCCCTGGCGGCGATGTCGGTGGCGACCAAGATGCGCACCTCGCCGGACTTAAACTTTGAGAGCGCCTCCTGCCTCGCGCCCTGGGACTTGTCCCCGTGGATGGCGCGGGCGTCGATGCCCTCTTTTTTCAGCTCCTTCACCACGCGGTCACAGCCGTGCTTGGTGCGCACAAACACCAGCACATTGCCAAAGTCCCGCTGGCTCACGAGCTGGGCCAGCAGCCGCTTTTTGTTGGTTTTGTCGATCATGTACAACGACTGGTCGATCATCTCCACGGTGCTGGACGGCGGGTCCACCTTCACGGTGGCCGGGTTCGTCAGCAGCGATTGGGCCAGCGACTCCACCTCTTTGGGCATGGTGGCCGAGAAGAACAGCGTCTGTCGGGGCTTGGGCAGCTGGGTCATGACGCGCTTCACATCGTGGATGAAGCCCATGTCCAGCATGCGGTCGGCCTCGTCCAGCACGAAGATGTCCAGCCGGTCCAGGCGAATAAAGCCCTGGCCGATCAGGTCGTTCAGCCGGCCCGGCGTGGCGACCAGGATGTCCACGCCCCGCTCCAGCGCGTCGGTCTGGGGCTTCTGCCCCACGCCGCCGAAAATGACGCAGGCGCGAAGGCCCAAGTTGCCGCCGTATTCAATGAAGTTTTCGTAGATCTGCTGCGCCAGCTCGCGGGTGGGCGTCAGGATCAGCGCCTTGATGGGGCGCGTGATGCGGATGCTGTCGCGCTTGCGCTCGGCCAGCAGCTGCAGGATCGGCAGCGCGAACGCGGCCGTCTTGCCGGTGCCGGTCTGGGCGCAGCCCAACACATCCCGCCCGCGCAGCACCAGCGGGATCGTCTGCGCCTGGATGGGCGTGGGGGTCTCATAGCCCGCCTTGCGCACGGCGGCGCGGAGCGGCGGCAGCAGGTTCAAATCGTCAAATGTCATGGCTGTTCAGATTTCCAATCGGGATTATTCATGGGCCGGCTTTGCGCCCAAGTCCTCCTAGTATACCATATGCCTCCCCCCGCCGCCCGCGGTTTGCAAAAGAATAACACAGGCCTTACACCGTTTGATGTGCGGGCAATTGACAGGCTGGTTTTCGCCTGATAAACTAAGAAAGCAGTGCGCACGATGCGCGGGGCAGCGCGACACGGAGGGGTCCCCCTCCGACGCATGGTATGACCCGTGGCGCCCCGCGCAACTTGGCGATTCGCAATACATATGAGGTGCCGACACATGAGCAAGACAGCCCCAGCCAAGACCGTCCTGAAATCCATCATCGCGGAGATCCCCACCCCGTTTCACCTGTACGACGAGGCGCAGATCCGCAAACATGCGCGGGACCTGAACGCGGCGTTCTCGTGGAACCCGGGCTTCAAAGAATATTTCGCGGTGAAGGCGCTGCCGAATCCGTACATCCTGCGCATCCTCAAGGAGGAGGGCTGCGGCGCGGATTGCGCGTCCCTGACCGAGCTGATGCTGGCCGAGGCCATCGGTCTGAGCGGCGATGGGATCATGTTTTCCTCCAACCAGACCCCGGCTGAGGAATTTGAGTACGCGCGAAAACTGGGCGCGATCATCAACCTGGACGACAGCACCCATGTGGACTTCCTGAAAGCGCACGGCGGGCTGCCTGAGCTGGTGTGCCTCAGGTTGAATCCGGGTGGGGACTTTTCCGTCAACGACACCGTGATGGGCACGCCGATGACCAGCAAGTTCGGCATGACCGAGGCGCAGCTGATCGCGTCGGTGGATAAACTGAGCGCATACGGCGTGAAGCGGTTCGCGCTGCATAGCTTCTTGGCGTCCAACATGGTCACGGACGACTATTATCCGGCGCTGGCGCGGATCCTGTTCGAGCTGGCGGCGAAGATCAACCGGACGTTTCCGGACATCAATGTGGAGATGGTGAACCTGTCGGGCGGCGTGGGCGTCAATTATCTGCCGGACGGCGCACAGCCGGACATCTTCGCCATCGGCCAAAAAGTCAAGGCGCAGTACGATGCGGTGGCCGCCCAGGGCGGGCTTTCCGGCGTGCGCATCGCCACAGAGTTGGGCCGTTGGATGACCGCGTCCGCGGGATTTTTGGTCACCACCGCCATCCACGAAAAGCCCATCTACCGCCACTACATCGGTGTGGACGCCTCCGCCTGCGACCTGATGCGCCCGGCCATGTACGGCGCGTACCACCACATCACCGTGGCTGGCAAAGAAAACGAGGCCGAGACCGAGCTGTACGACGTGGTCGGCTCCCTGTGTGAAAACAATGACAAGTTCGCCGAGCAGCGCCGCCTGCCGAAGGTCGGCATGGGCGACATCCTGGTCATCCACGACACTGGCGCCCACGGCCACAGCATGGGCTACAACTACAACGGCAAGCTCCGCAGCGCCGAAGTGCTGCTGAAGCCGGACGGCAGTTTCCAGCTCATCAGAAGGCGGCAGACGCCGCGGGACTATTTCAGCACGCTGGACTTTACGGGGATCATGGACGGACAGATATAGGGCTGTGGCGCGCGGGATGCCAACATAATATGGTAAGAAAGTGTTACCTAAGATCAAAAGTCAACTTTGCGCATGAAACGGTTGCGTCTCGAATGATGACGTGAGCCCGGCCGATTCTGCGGGTTGAAATCGAATTTTTTTGAGATACGCAAATAATTAACGCGTTTGGTTGCTTGTTTACCATATCCTGTATCCTCGGACGTAACCTTAGCATGCTATAATGCCAATGTAATCGACGAGATGATGCTTGAGGGTCATTGCAGACGACCTCAACAAGAGGAGGCAAAAACAAATGTTTAAAAGAATGGCGCAAAAGGTATTCGCACTGGCTCTGGTCCTGGCATTGATCGCGCTCACGCCCGCTTTGACCCTCGCGGAGGGTCGTGGGTGGAGCGAACCGATGCCGGTTCAAGTCAGCGTCACCGAGCCCGGCGGGCGCATGTCGTCGTTCCCCGCCATGGTGCGCACCGATAATCCGCAAGGGATGCCGCCCTCCGGCACTGTGGAACTGGTCTATTCGGAGCCCGCTACGGACTTGATCGCGAACGTCTACCTGGACGCGCTGAACATGCTCGGCATGGCCGGCAGCGCCAGCATCACCTGGACCGGCGTACCCGGCACCCTGAACCGCGAGGGCCGGTACGTGATCAGTTACACCGCCAAGGGCAAGGTGCTGAAATGCTTCGTGTACATCCCGGGCTACGACGTGCCTCTGTCCAACAGCGGTGAGGAAGGCGACTCGGAGATGACCCGTGAGTCCGCCGAGGAGCCCACCGTCGTGACCATCATCGAGACCGCCACGGAACATGTGGACATGGCGCAGGATGAAGAGACCCCCGGCGAAGAAACCTCCGGCGAAGAGACCCCCGCCGAAACCGAAGGCGAGCCCGCCCCCATCGATGTGCCCACGCCCACCGATGAGACCGAGATCGTGCCAGAGCCGGAACCCACGCCGATGCCGGAATTTGATGAAGAGATCGCGCCCGAAGAGACCCCGATTCCCGGCATGCACCAGGTGCAGTTCTACGACGCGAACGGCGAGCTATGGATGGAGATGACAGTCGAAGAGGGCGCGGCCATCGCAAAGCCCGACATCTCCGGCATGACGCACGCCTACGCATTCTCCCACTGGTACCAGAACTCCAACCCCGATCTCCCCTACGATTTCTCCCAGCCGGTGACCAGCAAGCTGAAGCTGTACGCCGCCATGGATCAGATTCCGGAACTGTTGCCCGAACCTGACATGGACGAGGAAGAAGACGAAGAAGAGGAACTGATGCCCTACGTATGGATCAACTATCAGTTCAACGACAACGATACCGTGACGCTGTTCGCCAACGCCGACAACCTGCCCATCGCCAAGCGCATCGAATACCAGTGGCAGAACGACGCCAGCGGCGAGTTCCAGGACGTGCCCGGCGCGCAGGGCCCGACATTCACGTTCCGGACGAGCGACAAAGACATGTTCTGCAACTGGAGAATGAGGTTGACCGTGTCGGTGCAATAAGGGTTTGATGAGATCAAAAAGAGGACCTTCTCGATCGTGAGAAGGTCCTCTCGCCTGTTCAAGCGCCGATCCGCCCGCCGTCGCGGTCCGCTCAATACCCGTGATCCCCATCCTCCAGCGCCTTGAATACCCCGTACACCTCCGGCTGTGCCCGCTCGCACCGGATCAACCGCAATTCCTTGTCCGTGAATGTGTGCCGGGTCTCACCCGTTGTCACCAGCTCTCCGGTCTCCCGATTTGTCACTCGGTACCCGGCGGAAAATTTCAGCCCGTGGGTGGACGCGAAGTTCGTGATGTCCAGCTCGATCCGCACTCCGTCCTCAAACCGCACCGGCTTCAGATAGTCCGCCCGTGCGCTCAGCACCGGGATCAGCACGCCGCGCCGCTCCATCTCCCTATAGGTCAGCCCCAACTGCGCCAGCAGGTCCACCCGCGCCTCCTCGAACCAGCGGATGTAGTTGCTGTGGTGCACCACGCCCATCTGATCGGTCTCATAATACTGCACCTTCCGCTCATAAGCCACGATTTTCATGTCCGATCTCATCTCCTCACGTCTTTCAGTATAACTCGCTTGGCATTCGTTGTCCATAGATGCCGAATTTTCGTGCATGTGTTGCGGATTTTGCAGGAATTGGGTATAATTATGGTGGTCCTATATCGCGGCATCGTCCGCGACACCAATATCGCGTCGAGAAAGGACACAGACCATGATCAAGCACAACATATCTGTCAATCTCAAGAACGTGCCCGCCCTGGACGATCAGTTTCTGCCGCTGCACGCCTTCAATCAGGCGTTCCTACAGACCGCGAAAAGGCCGTTCGCGCTGGGCATCGAGCGGGCGGAGGGCCAGATGTCGTTGTGCGAGACCTTCGTGCACGGCACGCCCGACATGGCGGACGCGGACCGCTACTATGTGGACAGGCTGCTGAAGGCGCTGCTGTGGGAGCGCGGCGGGTTCCGCGTGTACGTGTGCGGCGACGACGATCTATATCGGTTCGTGCGTGACGCCTACCAAAAGGGCGGCTCGCGCGAGTTCGACTGGGCGTTCATGGCGGACGTGTATGAGCAGCCATTCGAGGTCGTGTGCCGCGGTTATGAGGACAGGCCAAAAGAAAATGAGTCGGCGGAGCCCATCGGCAGGCACCTTGAAGGCTGCCGCATCGGCTTTGACGCGGGCGGCAGCGACCGCAAGGTGTCGGCGGTGGTGGACGGCGAGGTGCTGTTCTCCGAGGAGATCGTCTGGAATCCGACGATCACGCCGGACCCGGACTACCACTACGACGGCATCGTCTCCGCGTTCAAAGAGGCCGCCAAGCACATGCCCCGCGTGGACGCCATCGGCGTGTCGTCGGCGGGCATCTACATCAATAACAGGACCATGGTCGCGTCACTTTTCCTGAAGGTGCCGAAGGACCAGTTCGAACTGAAGATCAAGGACATCTACCTGCGCGCCGCCAAAGAGATCGGCGATGTGCCGATCGTGGTCGCCAACGACGGCGACGTCAGCGCCCTGGCCGGCGCCATGGGCATGGGTGTGAACGCGCTGCTGGGCCTGGCGATGGGCACCTCTGAGGCCGGCGGCTATGTGGACGAGCACGGCAACATCACCGGCTGGCTGAACGAGCTGGCGTTCGTGCCGGTGGACGGCAACCCCGAGGCGCTGGCCGACGAGTGGTCGCTGGACATCGGCTGCGGCCGGAAGTATTTCTCCCAGGACAGCGCCATCAAGCTCTGCCCCAAGGCCGGCATCGAGCTGCCAAACGCCACGCCGGCGGAGCGGCTGAAGGTGATCCAAGCACTGATGCAGCAAGACGACCCCAGGGCCACCAAGGTCTACGAGTCCATCGGCTGCTACCTGGGCCACACCGTGCCGCTGTACGAGAGCCTGTATCACATGGGTCACATCCTGCTGCTGGGCCGCGTCATGAGCGGAAAAGGCGGCGATTTGATCGTGAAAGAGGCCGAGCGCGTGCTGGCCGACGAGTATCCGGACTGCAAGGTCAAACTACTGCTGCCCGACGAGAAGACCCGTCGCGTGGGTCAGTCTGTGGCGGCGGCGAGCCTGCCAGATTTGAAGGGATAGGAAATGGAGCATCACCCCATGCGCTACACCGACATCATCTGGGACTTCGACGGCACATTGTTTGACTCCTATCCCACCATGGCCCGGGCATTGGAAATTGCTTTTTCGGAGCGCGGCATCCGCGAGTCGGTCTTCGAGATCGAAGCGCTGATGCGCGTCTCCATGTCCCACTGCCAGGACCACTACTGCGCAAAACACGCCATCGACGGCGCGCTGTTGACCCGCTACGAGGCCCTCCGCGCCGAACTGGAGCCGGAGGGCGTGCGGCCCTATCCAGGTATACCAGCGCTGTGCCGCGCCATCTGCCAATCCGGCGGCCGAAATTATCTGTTCACCCATCGCGGCCCCACCGCCGTGGCGTTTTTGGCACGGTATAACATGCTGGAGGACTTCACCGAATGCGTCACGTCGGCGCAGGGATTCGCGAAGAAGCCCAGCCCAAACGCGATCCTGCACCTCATCGCGACGCACCATATCGACCGATATAGGGCGCTGATGATCGGCGACCGCGACCTGGACATCGCATCGGCGCACGGCGCGGGGGTGCAGGGGTGCTTCTTCGCGGAGAACGGGGCGGTGTCGGAGATCGCAAAAATGAGTGTGGGGAGCGTGGAGACACTGTACAGGGTGATCGGGATCGAATAGCAACCGTCCTGTCCCCCACTTCGTCATCCCTCGCTGTGCTACGGACCTTCTTCAACCATTGTGTTTAATTTGAAGAAGGTCCTTCGCTGCGCTCAGGATGACGGTGTAGGGAGATGACCTATGGGTTCATCGCGTCTCTTACCACGGAAAACACCCTTTCGCACGCCTCAACCACGCACTCATGCACGACCTCAGCCTCTCGGCGCAGCGTCACCCCTACCCCTTCGTCCTCGATTCCGCCCACATTGATCAGCACGTTCAGCAGCGCCCCGTCTGCGCCCGCCCTCAACATCGCGCACGCGGCCCCGAGGTCGCTGGCGGCGTTCGCATTGCTCTTTCCCGGCAGGGCAGACATCGCGTCCGCCGCTGCCGCGATGCGCTTCAGCACGCCCAACGGCGAGTTGGCGGCGGCGATCAGCGCCCGCTGGATCGCAGCTTTTCTCACACCTCCGTCGTCCTTGGGCAGTTTATACGCCTCGGCCACGGCATCGTAGGCGGCGGCATCGCTGTCCACCGCCGCCTGCAGCTGGAGCCGCAGCGCGCCCAGAGCCTGCTTCGCGGCCAGGATCTCCGCCTCGAACGCCGCATATTTTTTTCGGCCCATCGTCAGCCCACACACCATCTCACCCAGCGCACACCCCAGCGCCCCGGACAGCGCAGCCGTGGACCCGCCACCCGGCGCGGGCGCGTCGGAGGCCAGCACATCCAGAAAATCAGTACCGCTCAAACCCATCAATTCAGCGCTCATTTCAGCTCATCTCCCCACACAATTTCGCCGCGCTTGAACACAGTCTGTACGAGGTTCGCGCCCATGCGATAGCACAGCATCGCCAGGTCGTCCGCGTCCCAGACCACCAAATCCGCCTGTTTTCCCGGCTCCACAGACCCGATCCGGTCCTCAAGCCCGATGGCTCGCGCCGCGTTCAGCGTCACCGCGCCTAGCACCTCCTCTGGCGTCATCTTATACTTGACCAGACCGAGCGTCATCGACAGTTGCAGGTTGTTCGACGGGCAGGAGCCCGGGTTGAAGTCCGTCGCAAGCGCCACCGGCAGGCCCAGCTCGATCATCCGCCTTGCCCGGGCGTAGGGCTTGTCCAGGTACAGCGACGTCTGCGGCAGCAGCACTGCCACCGCACCGGATGCGGCCAGCGCCATCAGCGGCGGGTCCGTGGCCTGTATCAGATGATCGGCGGACGTGGCCTGAAGCGCCGCCGCCAGCGCCGCGCCGCCGGAGGGACCCAGCTCCTCGGCATGAATTTTCAATCCCAGCCCTAGCGACCGCGCGGCTTCGAGGATCATTCGGCTCTGGGGCACGTCGAATACGCCATCCTCGCAGAACACATCGCAATAATCGGCCAGACCGCGCTCAGCGACAGCCGGGAGCACAACATCGGCCACAAGGTCTGCGTATGCGCCCGCGCTCCCCCACTCCTTCGGCACCGCATGCGCCCCCAAAAACGTAGTGCGCACGTCCATCGGCAGCGCGTCACCCAGTGCGCGGGCTACCCGCAATTGCTTTAGCTCCGTGTCCAGGTCCAGGCCATATCCGGACTTGATCTCACAGGCCGTGACGCCCTGGGCGAGCATCTCGCGCATCAGCTTTTCGCCCTTTTCAAGCAGCTCCGCCTCGGACGCCGCGCGGGTGTGGCGCACCGTGTCCAGGATGCCGCCGCCCTCGCGCAGGATCTGCATGTAGTCCGCCCCGGCGAGGCGCTTGGCGATTTCCGCCTGTCGCCAGCCGCCGAAAACCAAGTGTGTGTGGGCGTCGATCAAGCCGGGGGTGACCAGGCAGTGGCGGCAGTCGAGCACGCGCGCACCGGGGATCGGGTGACCGCCAGCGCAAATGGCCTTGATGAGGCCGTCCACCATGTGGACGGTGGCATCGGGCGTGATCTCGACGCGAGGCATTGCCCCACCGGACCGTGGCGTGGCGAGGGTGGCGTGGATGAGGAATAATTCTGACATGGCGGACCTCCTCGGACGGGTTCTTTCTACCGGCTACAGCAAATGATTCTCCAGCACCTGCCCGTCCCGCTCAAACCCGTTCAGCTGCAGGTAGTACATCGCCGAGTCGATCAGCGCGTTCATGGGGCTCAGCCCGATGATCTCGCACTCCAGCACGCCGGCCCCGTACCGCGCGGCCTCTGCCTTCGCCAGCTCCAGCGCGCGATACAGCGGCGTGACCGTGTAGTCCGTCATGTTGATCGACACCTGGGCGCAGTGCTTGTCCTCCAGATACAGCCCAAGCGCCTTGACGCACTTGAGGCCGCCGCTGGACTCGCGGATGATTTTCGCGATGGCCTTCGCCACTTTGACGTCCTGGGTGTTCAGGTTGATGTTGAACGCCACCAGCGGCATCCTCGCGCCCACGGCTACCGCCCCGGCGGTGGGATGTGGCACGGGGTCGCCATAGTCCGGTGCCCACTCAAGCCGTTTCATCTTCTCCGCCATGCCCTCGAATTGGCCCTCGCGCACCTTGGCCAGGTTCTGGCGATGAGGCGCGGACGCCGACTTTTCGTAGAGGAATGACGGCAGTTTCAGCTCGGTCCACAGCCGTTCGGCCAATTGCTTGCTCAGCTGGACGCAGTCGTCCATGGTCGCACCCTTCAGCGGCACGAAGGGGATCACGTCGATGGCGCCCATGCGCGGGTGCGCGCCTCGGTGGACGGTGAGGTCGATGTGTGTGACCGCGTACTGCGCCATGTTGAACGCAGCCTGAAGCACCGCGGCCGGCTCGCCCAGGAAGGAGAAAACCGAGCGGTTGTGGTCGGCGTCGGACTCGACGTCCATGAGGGTGCAGCCGGGGACGGCGCGAATGGCGTCGGCGGCGGCGGTGATTTTCTTGGCGTCGCGGCCTTCGGAGAGGTTGGGGATGCATTCGATGAGCATGGTGTGTGCGCCTTCTTTCAATGTTGTGCTGAGCGACGCGCTCCTACTTCGTCAATCTCTCAATCAACAGATCGTCCACCAAATACGGCAGCGTGATGTGTCCCCTGCCTTCCATTTTGCGGTTATACTCCGCGCTGATCTCGATGGCCGGGTCGTTCCGGGCCCAGCCGCGTCTCGCGACGCCGCCCATGACGTCCCACATCATGGCGCTGTCGATGACGCCGTCGATCCGGGTGCTGCCGTCCAGCACCAGCCCGAAACCGCCGTTGATCGACTTGCCGATGCCCACGCCGCCGCCGTTGTGTAGCGCGATCAGGCTCATGCCACGGGCGGCGTTCCCGGCAAAGCACTGGGTTGCCATGTCGGCCATGACATTGGAGCCGTCCTTGATGTTTGAGGTCTCGCGGAACGGCGAGTCGGTGCCCGACACGTCGTGGTGGTCGCGGCCCAGCATCACCGGGCCGATCAGGCCCTCGCGGACCATTTTGTTGAACCGCTTGGCGATGCGCGTGCGGCCCTCAGCGTCCTGGTACAGGATCCGCGCCTGGGTGCCCACCACCAGCCGGTTTTTCTCCGCGTCGCGAATCCAGTTGTAGTTGTCGCGGTCCTGGAACCGCCGATTTGGGTCGATCTCGTCCATGGCTGCATGGTCCGTCGCCCGCAGGTCCTCGGGCTTTCCCGAGAGGCACACCCAGCGGAACGGGCCGTAGCCGTAGTCGAACAGCATCGGACCCATGATGTCCTCCACGTAGGACGGGAACACAAACCCGTCGCGCTCGTCCACGCCGTTCTTACTGATCTCGCGCACGCCCGCGTCATACACGGCCTTCATGAACGCGTTGCCGTAGTCGAAGAAATAGGTGCCCTTTTCCGCCAGGCGCACGATGGCGGCGTAGTGGCGGCGCAGCGACGCGTCCACGCGGGCTTTGAATCCATCGCGGTCGTATCTGAGCATGTCGGTGCGCGCTTCGAACGTGAGGCCGACGGGGCAATAGCCGCCGTCGTAAGCATTGTGGCAAGAGGTCTGGTCGGACAGCAGGTCGATTTGGAAATCCGCCGCGTCCGCCGCCTCCAGCAAGTCCACGATGTTGCCGTGATAGGCGATGGAGAGCGGTTTCGCCTTTTCTTTCGCATCCAAGGCGAGATGCAGCACCTCTGTCAAGTCATCGGACACCGCGTCCACCCAACCCTGAGAAAGCCGCGTCTCGATCCGCGAGCGGTCCACCTCGGCGAAAAGGCCCACCGCGCCCGCGATGTGCGCCGCCTTGGGCTGTGCGCCGGACATGCCGCCCAGGCCGCTGGAGACGAACACCTTGCCGCGGAGGTCGCCATCCGCGGGCACGCCCAGAAACTTTCTGCCCGCGTTTAGGATCGTGTTGTAGGTCCCGTGCACGATCCCCTGCGGCCCGATGTACATCCAGCCGCCCGCCGTCATCTGGCCGTAGTTCGCCACCCCCATCTGCTCCGCGATCTCCCAGGACGCGGGGTTGTCGAACAGGCCCACCATCAGCGCGTTGGTGATGATCACGCGCGGCGCCTCGGGTCTGGACGGAAACAGGCCCAGCGGATGGCCGGACTCCAACACCAAGGTCTGTTGATCGGTGAGCTGCTCGAGGTACAGCTTGATCAGCCGATACTGCAGCCAGTTCTGGCACACCTGGCCGGTCTCGCCGTAGGTGACCAGCTCATAGGGGTACAGCGCCACATCGAAGTCCAGGTTGTTGTCGATCATGACCTGGAACGCCTTACCCTCGGGGCAGTTTCCGGTGTACTGGTCGATGGGCTTGCCGAAAAGGCGGCCCTCAGGGCGAAAGCGGTACGCGTAGATGCGGCCGTATGTCTTCAGCTCGTCCAAAAATTCCGGCGCGAGGGCGCTGTGGAGGGACTCAGGGATGTAGCGCAGCGCGTTGCGCAGGGCGGTGGCGGTCTGGGCCGGGTTCAGCCGATAGCCCCGGTCGGGTGCGCGGCGGATGCCGAGCAGGAAGGGCGGCATGGGCGGGAGGTCGGCTGGGAGCGATATCCGCATTGATGTGGCGATTTGGGCGTTGTTCATGGGTTTTCACACCTCCGGAATCAAATCGATAGACGGCCGCTCCGTCACCCCGTCATTCTGAGCGCAGCGAAGGACCTTCCTCAAACTTTTTGCCATCATATACAAGATGGTCCTTCGCTGCGCTCAGGATGACGCGGAGTGGTTCGGTCATCATTGAGCGCCTTGTTACTTTTACCTCAACCCCCCACAAACCGCCTCCGCCACCTGCACGATCGTGTGATCCTTGACCATCCGGTCGAACTTCACCATCTCGTCGTGCATGATGATGTCCGTGGTCACGGCGCTGACTTCTTTGCGGATGCGCTGATACACGGCCTTCGTCGCGGGGCTCATCTTCGTCTCATCCCGGAACGACAGCGCCTGGGACGCGCAGAAAAGCTCGATCCCAACCACCTTTTGCGCGTTGTCCAGAATCATCAGCGCCTTCCTCGCGCCGGTGGTGCCCATGGAGACGTGATCCTCCTGATTGGCGGACGACGGAATGGAGTCCACGCTGGACGGGTGGGCGTACACCTTGTTCTCCGACACCATGCTGGCCGCCGCGTACTGGGCGATCATGAAGCCGCTGTTGACGCCGCCGTTTTCGATCAGGAACGCGGGCAATTGCGATAGCTTCGGGTTCACCAACCGCTCGATTCTCCGCTCGCTGATGTCAGCCAATTCGGACAGGGCGATGCCGATGAAGTCCATCGCCAGCGCCACCGGCTGGCCGTGGAAGTTGCCGCCTGAGATGACTTCGTCCTCGTCTGGGAACAGAATCGGGTTGTCGGTGACCGCGTTGATCTCCTTTTCCAGCACCCCCCGCGCGTAGCGCACCGCATCGCGGCTCGCGCCATGGACCTGGGGCGCACAGCGCAGGGAGTACGCGTCCTGCACGCGGTCCGGGTTCTGGTCGTGGGCCAGGTTGCTGCCGTCCATAAGGGTCAGCAGGTTTTCCGCCGAATCGATCTGGCCCTGATGGCCGCGCAGCGCCTGGATCTTCGGGTCAAACGCCTTCTTGATCCCCAACAGTGCCTCGCACGTCATGGCCGCCGCGATGTCAATGGATTTCAGCAGGGATTCCGCTTCATAAGTGGCGATGCAGCCGATGGCGGTCATGGCCTGGGTGCCGTTGATCAGCGCCAAGCCCTCCTTCGCATACAGCTCCAGGGTCGGAATGCCCGCCCTGCGCATGGCCTGGGCGCCTGGCAGCACCTCGCCGTGGAACTCCGCCTTGCCCTCGCCCAGCATGGGCAGCACCATGTGGGCCAGCAGCGCCAGATCGCCGCTGGCGCCTAATGATCCCTTTTCCGGGATCACGGGGTGTACGCCGCGGTTGAGCATCGACAGCAGCGTCATCAGTGTGGAGAGCCGAATCCCCGAATGCCCCTGGGCCAGCGCGTTGATCCGCAGCAACATGATCGCCCGCACCACCTCCGTGGGCAGCGGATTGCCCATGGCGCAGGCGTGGCTGATGATCAGGTTGCGCTGCAGCGTCACCGTGTCGTCGCCGGTCACGAGTGTATCCTGAAAATTGCCGAACCCGGTGGTCAGGCCGTATACGACCTTGCCTTCGTCCAGCTTCTGCTGCACATACTGCTGCGCCCGAAGCACCGCCGCCTGGGCGGCGTCCGTCAGCACCACCTGCTCGTGGTGCCGCGCCGCCTGGATCACATCTTCGATCGTGAGGTCCCGCCCCGTCAGTTTGATGGACATATGATAATCACCCTTCTTCGCCGCTGCGATCTGGTGATACCAGTTTATCGCGAGAAGGGTCGCCTCGTCAATCGGTATTATGGAGATTTTCACAAAGAATGATTGTTGAATTTGTGTATATGAGATGATCGTGGTATTGGGATATTACATTAGTGATGTAAAGCGGTGCGGCGGTGCGCACATGGTCATCCGCCCCATGTCGGTCATCCATCGCTACGCTACGGACCTTCCTCAAACTGATTACACTCTCAGTTTGAGGAAGGTCCTTCGCTGCGCTCAGGATGACGGCGTTTTAGGGCGGATGACGGTGTTGGGGGCATGACCTATCGCTCTAAATTTTCACAATCGTCCCCTTCACCCGCGCCTCCTCCGCTGCCATGGCCATTTTATGGCTCTGGACGCTGAGGGCGATGTCGGTCTTTGGCGCTGACAGGCCCAGCACGCTCTCTCTGAAATCGTGCACCATCATCTCGTCCGCGCCGCTGTGGCCGCTGGGACCGAAGCTGACCTTGATCAACTCCTCGTCGTCACCGTTGAACTCGTGGACGCGGATGGTGGACGCCTCCAGGTCCGCGTACACCTCGCCCAGCGTGCACATGATGCGGGTTTCCCTGCCGATCTTGTGGGCGAAGGCGGACATGGTCATGGACACGGTCAGGTCACCGTCGAACAGCATGTTGATGACCTGGTGGTCCACCACGTCGTTGCCGCAGCGGAACGCACAGCGGCCCATGCGGCCCTGGCGCAGCATGTCGTCGCGGTTCGTGAATCCTTCCTTTTCCAGGTTCGCTTTGCTGTCCCATTGCCCGCCGGGGCCGTAGATGGCGCAGGCATTGTAGGGGCAATCGGACCGCTCCGCGCAGTCGATACAGCGCTCGGCGCTGCCCTCGGGCGCGTTTTCGGGGCGGAAATAGGTCAGTGCGCCGTAGGAGCTGACGGACCTACAGTTCGCGCCCGTCAGGTACAGCAGCAGGTCCATGTCGTGGCAGCACTTCTGCAGGATCATGGGGCTGGTCTCATCGCTGTTGGCCCAGTTGCCGCGCACAAAGCTGTGCGCTTGGTGAAAATAGCCAACGCCCTCCACATGGCTGATGTTGATGATCCGGCCCAGCCTGCCGCTGTCCAGCAGCTGTTTCAGCCTGCGATAGTAGCGGGTATACCGGAGGGAATGGCACACCTGCACGTTCGCCTGAACCGCCCGGGCGGCTTCGACCAGCGCCTCGCACTTGGCGATGTCCTTGTCGATGGGCTTTTCCAGCAGGATGTGGCGATAGCCCGCCTCGAGGGCCCTCTGCGCGGGCTCCACATGGTCGTTGTCCATGGTGCAGATCATCAGCGCGTCGGCCAATACGGGCTGCTGCAGCAACTCACGATAGTCGGTGAACACATGCTCCGGCGGGATGCGGTGGTCCTGAACAAACTTTTCGCGCAGCGCTTGATCCGGCTCCGCAACGGCCACAAACTTGATCTCCTGGGGATACTTCAGCGCATAGGGCGCGTACGCAAACTGCCCGCGCAAACCCGCCCCGCACAGCGCCATGGTGACCTGTTTTGTCATGGTGCGCCTCCTTGTATACTGTGTGCCGAGATCATTATATCGCCCAGGCTGAGGGCCTGTCAAGGGAAGCCATCTCATACAGTCATCGGCGCGAATTATTCTCGCATAATGTGTTCGAAGACGCGACGCTTAAGGCGCTGGATTATGACGACCGCAAAACCATCCTGATGACCGCACACCGCCGAGAAAACCTGGGCGAGCCGCTGCTAAGCATCTTCCGCGCGGTGCTGGAACTGGTCCGGCGGCACGAGGACATCCAGGTCATCTATCCCATGCACAAAAACCCCGCCGTGCGCGAGCCCGCCCAGGCGGTTTTGGGCGGCCATTCGCGCATCCACCTGATCGAGGCCATCGGCGTCGGCGACATGCACAACCTGTTCGCGACGTGCTACCTGGTCATGACCGATTCCGGCGGCATCCAGGAGGAGGCCCCGGCGCTGGGCAAGCCCGTGCTGGTGCTCAGGACCGAGACCGAGCGCCCCGAGGCCGTCGAGGGCGGCATGGCGAAGGTTGTGGGCATAACGAGCAGGACATCCTCGCCGAGGCCGAGGCACTGATCAGCGACAGCGTGGGCCTACGCCAAGATGTCCTGCGCGAAAAACCCCTACGGCGACGGCCACGCCTCCGAGCGCATCTGCGACGCGATTGCGGCGCGGTTCGGGGCATAAAGAAAAATCCTCAGTCAGCGCTGCCGACTGAGGATTCTCTTTTCTATATCCGCGCCTCCAGCCGCCCTCGGATCGCCCGCAAGAACGCAAGCGAGTCGAGCGCCGTCACCGTCACGCCCTCACTGAGTCCGGCCAAGTCCTTCGTCATCTCCCCAGCCTCGATGGTCTGCAGGCTCGCCGCCTCCAGCGCGTCGGCGAACGCGCAGAGCCGTTCGTTGCCCGTCAGCTCGCCGCTCTTTCGCAGCGCGCCGCTCCACGCGAAGATCGTCGCGATGGGGTTGGTGCTGGTGGACTCGCCCTTCAGGTGGCGGTAGTAGTGGCGGGTCACGGTGCCGTGGGCGGCCTCGTACTCATAGTTGCCGTCCGGGCTGACCAGCACGCTGGTCATCATGGCCAAGCTGCCGAACGCCGTGGACACCATGTCGCTCATCACGTCGCCGTCGTAGTTCTTGCACGCCCACACGAACCCGCCCCGGCTTCTGATGACCCGCGCCACCGCGTCGTCGATCAGCGTGTAAAAGTACTCGATCCCCGCGGCCGCGAACTTGTCCGCGTACTCGCGGTCGAACAGGTCCTGGAAAAGCAGCTTGAACGTCTGGTCGTACTGCTTGGAGATGGTGTCCTTGGTGGAAAACCACAGGTCCTGCTTCACGGAAAGCGCGTACTCAAAGCACGCCTTCGCGAACGACAGGATAGACGCGTCGGTGTTGTGTACGCCCTGGATCACGCCCGGGCCCGCGAAGTCGTGGATCACCTGGCGGGTCTGTTTTCCGCCCGCCGATGTGAACACCAGCTCCGCCACGCCCGCGTCGGGCGCACGGTATTCCACCGCCTTGTAGATGTCGCCGTAGGCGTGGCGGGCGATGGTGATGGGCAGTTCCCAGGTCTTGACGGAAGGCTTGACATTCTTCACCAGGATCGGCGCGCGGAAAACCGTGCCGTCCAGCATGGCGCGGATGGTGGCGTTGGGGGACTTCCACATCTCGTGCAGATGATATTCCTCCACGCGCTGCTTGTTCGGCGTGATGGTGGCGCATTTCACGCCCACGCCCAGCCGCTTGATGGCGTTGGCGGCGTCCACGGTGACCTGGTCGCGCGTCTCGTCACGGTATGGGAGGCCCAGGTCGTAGTACTCGGTGTTCAGCGCCACAAACGGGGTCAGCAGCTCGTCCTTGATCTGCTGCCACAGGATGCGCGTCATCTCGTCGCCGTCGAGTTCGGCGATGGCCTTGTACATGGGGATTTTGGTGGTCGGCATGGTGGGTACCTCCAAGTTTTATGTTAAGTATGTGTGATTGGGGATGGTCCTCGCTGCGCTCGGGGTGCTCCCCCTACCCCCGGTAATAATTCATCAAGCAGCCCTTGAGCAGAATCTCCCGATCCTCCTCGGTCAGCCCTTCCAGTTTCAATGTCAGTTTCATCTCGTCGCCGCCTTGCTTCAGCAGCAGCGCCTCGACCTCCGTGGCGCCCGCCTGCACAGCGTCCCGGATCCACGGCAGGTACAGCCAGTCCCCTGCCTCGCCCGCGAACGCTTCGGCGCTGGTCAGCGGCAGCATGCCCCAGTTGATCACATTGCTGCGATAGCGCTTGGTGGCATATTCCACGCACAGGTTCGCCGCGCCGCCCAGCACGCGCTGCACGCTGGCGGCCTGTTCGCGGGCGCTGCCGTCGCCGGGGCGGGTGCAGTAGATCATGCTGGCGATGCCGGTCTTTTCCGGGTCCGCATCGGCCCTTTTCAGCACGTCTGATACGTCCATCGTCAGCGTCTCCCCCGCACGACGCACATAGTCCGGCTCGCGCCGGGACAGCGCGAAGGACGCCAACTTCATGGGGTTACTGCGATAACTGGACGTCTCCCCGGAGGGGATCAGCTCGTCCGTGGTGGTCACCGGATCACGGATCGCGGCGCACAGCCGCAGCAGCAGGCTGTCCGGCATGGCCGGTATGTCGGGCCAGGGCGCGATGGACGGCGCGGTGTGCAGCGCCACGCTGGCGTCCGGTTTTCCGTATCCATTGTAAACGCGGGCCGCGTAGGGCTGCTCGTCGAACACATACTCCATGGGCTCATAATCGTATTCAATCTCCGTGGCCGCCGTCAGCCGCCCGCCGTTTCGCGCCGTGGCCGCGATGGACCTGGCGTCCATCAGCGCCACGCCCGCCATCTGCCCGTCCATGGGCCGTGCGCCCTCGCGGGACTTGAAGTTGCGCGTGGTGTGGCGGATGGACAGCGCGGCGTTGCTGGGCACATCCCCCGCGCCAAAGCACGGCCCGCAGAAGCAGGGCTTGATCAGCGCGCCCGCCCCGAGCAAGGCGGCGAGGCTGCCGTCCCGAGTCAGCGCCAGCTGCTGCGGCACGCTGGATGGATAGGCGCTGAGCGAAAACGCGCCATCGCCCACACTGTGGCCACTGAGGATCGCCGCCGCCTCGCGCAGGTTGTCGTACATCCCACCCGCGCAGCCCGCGATGATGCCCTGGTCCACATAGACCTGGCCGTCTCTGAATTTGCCCTGATAATCGATGCCGGTCTCGGCCAAAATCTCCGCCGCGTTTTCTCGGAACTCGCGGATGGTGTACGCGTTTGAAGGATGGAACGGCAGCGCGATCATCGGCTCGACCTGAGTCAGGTCGATCTCGATCATTGAGGCATAGCCCGCGCCCTCCTCGATGAACATCTCCCGATACGCATCCGGGCGGCCATGGATTTCATAGTAGCGCTTCACGGCGCCGTCCGTGGTCCAGATAGACGACAGGCAGGCGGTCTCGGTGGTCATGACGTCGATGCCCAGCCGGGTGTCCATGGGCAGGGAAGCCACGCCTGGGCCGGCGAACTCCAACACCTTGTTTTTCACGAAACCATTTTCATACACGGCCCTGCACAGCGATAGTGCCACGTCGTGGGGCCCGACGCCCTTGTGCAGCGCGCCTGTGAGCCAGACCAGCACCACATCCGGCGGCTGGATGTCGTAGGTGCGCCTGAGCAGCTGCTTGACCAGCTCCGGCCCGCCCTCGCCCACGCCCATGCAGCCCAACGCGCCATAGCGGGTGTGACTGTCCGAGCCCAGCAGCATCTTGCCGCAGCCCGCCATGGCCTCGCGGGCGTACTGATGGATCACCGCCTGGTTGGCGGGCACGTAGATGCCGCCGTAGCGCTTGGCGGCGGTGAGGCCGAACAGATGGTCGTCCTCATTGATGGTGCCACCCACGGCGCACAGGCTGTTGTGGCAGTTGGTCAGCGCGTAGGGCACCGGGAAAGCGCTGAGGCCGCAGGCGCGGGCGGTCTGGGTGATGCCCACATAGGTGATGTCGTGGGACAGCATGGCGTCGAAGGTGAGGTGAAGGCCCGCGGCGTCGCGGGGGCGGGATTCGTGGGCTGCGAAGATGGCGCAGGCGAGGGTTCTCGACGGATCGCCGACGCCCTGCACCGGTGCGCCGGCTTGGATTTTGTGGGGCTGGCTGTGGAGTTTGATCATGATGAGACCTCCTGTGCGAGGTGATGTTGTGGCGGCGCTCACGCGGCGGCGGGGGCAAGCCCCCGCCCTACGGGCAATCCGCTGTAGGGC
>JAVBUD010000085.1:0-28360 GCA_031555755.1 Eubacteriales bacterium
GGGATCCCCCCCGGGTGCGCGCCCGCCCCGCCCCTGGGGGGACCGCCGCCCCCGGGGGGGGAGATCCTTCCCCGGCGCGCTTGGCGCTTCGCTCAGGATGACGGGGGTTACGGCGCGATCACCTTCGCGAACGCCTTCGACCGCTCGACCGCCTCCGCCGTCTGAAAACTCGCCAAATCGTCCTCGTCCCGCACCGCCAGCATCCCCAAATACTCCATCTTGGCGTGCCGCGCATACTGCCGCATCCCATCCTCGAAGGGCCTTGCGGCCTCCTCCGGCGGATAACCGCAGCTGCAAACCAGCGCCAGCTTTTTCCCGCTGAGCAGCGCTTCGTCTGTGACCGACCCGTAGTACTTGCTCAGCGCGTACAGCCGGTCCAGCACACACTTCATGGGCGGCGTGCAGTACCAGGTATAGATCGGCGTCGCCAGCACCAGCACGTCTGCGTGCAGGATCAGCTTGTAGATGTGCCGCATGTCGTCGTCCACAGGGCAGCCGGGCTCGCCGGATACGTTCTGGCACTGCCAGCAGGCGTCGCAGGCGGCGATTTTCTTGTCGTGCAGCGTCACATACTGCACATGCGCGCCGCCGCCCATCAGTTCCATCATCATCGGCTTCAGCAGCTCGGCGGTGTTCCCGCGCGGGCGCATACTGCCGTTCAGGATGACCACGTGGAGCGGTCCCTGTTGCATGGTTTTTGCCTCCTTATCTCCAGCTCACGATGCCGTCGCGGCGGGGCGGCGCCGGTTCCGCGGGCAGGGCCGCGTGGCCGAAACAGGCGCAACTGTAGACCGTCAGGCCGTCCGGAACCGAGAGCGCGACGCGGAGCCGCTCACCGTCCCCGCCCATGAGCGCCATCGACGGGAAGAACAGAAAGCAGCTGCCGATCCCCAGCGACTCCGCCGCGATCAGCATGTTCGTCACGGCGCAGGCGCAGTCCGTCGCCGCGCTGGGGTTTTCGGCGCTGCCGGACACCAGCACCAGCGCAGGCGCGCCGTACAGGCAGTCAAAGTTCGGGTCCGCGCCCAACTCGGCCAGGTGCGGGATCCCCATGTGCATCGCCATGTCCTTCGCCGCACGGCCGATGTCCCCCAGCAGCGCGGCTTCCGTCACCACGGAAAAATGCCAGTCCTGCGCCCCGCTGCCGTTGGGCGCGTGCTGCCCCGCCTCCACGATGGCGGCGAGCGCCTCGCGGGACACGGGCTCTGCGGTGTATGCACGCAAACTGCGCCTACGCCTGATGATGTCGAGGGTCGGGTTCGTCATGGATGATCGCCTCCCGGGATGTGATGGGGACAGTATACCATCAACGGCCCCTCGCCGCAATGCCCGACCGGACATTCGGCACGGCGACAGAAAATAACGCCTACACCGCCGTCATCCTGAGCGCCGCCAAGGACCTACCACAAACTCCATGATAACAACGCTTGAGGACGGCCCTGCGCTGACGCTCAGGATGACGGGAGGTGGGCGGATGACGGCGGTGGGGGGCGGATGACCAGGCGCGCCAGCACGTGTCAGGGCCGGTCTCTACACCAGCTTAGCGATGTGCGCTTCCCGGTCGCCGGGCAGCAGGTCCACCAGCGGCAGCTCGATCATGGTGTAGCATCCCGGCTGCTGCCGCGTGGCGGCCCTGGCGCAGCTGAGCATGATCTGGCCCGTGAGCGCGGGGTTGTTGATGCGCATCTGGAACGAAAAGCTCTGGTTCTGGGCGTCGGCGGACACGCCGTGGCGCTCCAGTGTCACGCCGTGGCCCATGTCCCGCAGCGCGGACACGTCGTCCACCTGGATCACGTGGGTCTCGTCGTGCACAAAATACGGATCGGCCTTGATGGCCTGTATCACATCCTCGAGCGGGCGCGTGCCGTCCAACTGCACGTACACCATCCGCCGATGCAGCGACTCGCCCTTGGGGATGGTCATGGACAGCGCGTCCCGAACGCCCGGCATGGCGCGGACGGCCACGGAATGACCCATAGACATGCCGGGCCCGAAATTGGTGTGGGTGATCCCCCAAGGCGCGGCGGCCAGCAGCAGCGCGCGGATCACGCTGTCGCTGCCCGGGTCCCAGCCCGCCGACAGCACGGACACGGCGCCGCCCTCTTTCGCCGCTTTGTTCAGCCGCTGGCGCACGGCGGGGATCTGGCCGTGGATGTCGAACGAATCCACGGTGCGGATGCCCTTTAATAGAAGCGACTCCGCCAGGTCCGGCACACTGCGCGACGGCACGCACAACAGCGCCACGTCGAACGCGGGCAGCTCCCTGTCGTCCGTCACAACCCGATAATTCCCCACCGCGCCCGGCGCGCGGCGCACGATGCCGACCAGCTCCACGTCCGGGGCCTTCTCCGCGGCGGCGATGACGCTGCGGCCGATGTTGCCGTATCCGATCAGGGCGATTTTCATGCGGATGCCTCCTTCTTGGTCCAAAAGGGCGAAAAAGACCACCGCAACGGTGGTCTTTTCTTCTGTGGCGCGCCCGACAAGATTCGAACCTGTGGCCTTTGGAGTCGGAGTCCAACGCTCTATCCGCTGAGCTACGGGCGCATGCGCCAACCTGCGACCCAACCAGTATACCGCAGAGCGCGTGGGTTTGCAACCAAAAGGTTTGTAAAGTTAGGAATCCAGCCCCGCAATCGTCTTTGCAAGCTCGCCCGGGATCATCGACAGCACGTCCGCCGCGTGGGATGCCTTAGCCTCCGCCCAGCTTCGCTGGATCGAGCCGGGGACCAGGTTCGGCGCTTGGTAGTCCACGAACACCGACAGCACCGGTGCGCCCGCAGCCTCCCCGGCCAGGATGTCCGCGCAGCCCCTGAGGAAAACCGCGATGGCGCGGTCCCATTCCTTGTTCGGATCGTCCGCCACCTCCGCCCAGCGGTCCGCCGCGTCCGCGATGCCGCGCAGTTGCTCCACAGCGCGCCCCGAATGGATGGTCAGCGTGCAGTCCGCCTGGGGCCAGTCCAGGTCCGGGGCCAGCGCATCCCGACAGGCCTGCAGCAGCGCTAGCATGTCCTTGGCGGCGTCCTCGGACAGCAGCACCCAGTCGCTGTCCTCCAGCAGGCTGGTCTGCATCGCCACCCTGTCCCCCTCGGCCAGCAGTTCGATGGAGAACGCGTACATGCTGCCGATCCAGGCGTCCACCAGCAGCGATTGGCCCTCGGGCCAGGCGGCATAGTGCAGTTCCGGCTGGATCAGCGCCACGAACTCCCGAGCCCATCGGTCGAACGGGTCCTGCATGCTGCCCGAGGACTCCAGCTTCGGCACCAGCAGCACATGGAATTGGTCGGGCTCCGGCGAGGCATGGGCGGGCACGGATAACAGCGCGATCATCAGCGCAAAACACAGCAATTTCTTCATGAGCGAACCCTCCTGCAGCATTGGTGACATCCTATATGCAAAAGGGCGGACAGGCATGAGGAGAATCGCTCGACGAAATGTGGGCGGTGACGGGTTGGAAACGGGGATGAGAGGGGTATGTGAAGGGACGCAAAGAAGCCGCCGTCGTCCACCCCACCCCGCCGTCATCCTGCGCGCCAGCGAAGGACCTGCTTCAAACTTCAGTCCCCCGTGTCATCCTGAGCGGAGCGCCAGCGCAGTCGAAGGATCTCCCCGCCGTGAGGCGACGCCCCCGCTCACAGGTGCGTCCGCTCACGCGGGGGGAGATCCTTCGACTGCGCTGGCACTCCGCTCAGGATGACAACGTGGATTGCTTTAAGGAAGGTCCTTCGCTGGCGCTCAGGATGACGGCGGGGTGGGAGGATGACGGTGGGCGGTGTGACAGTCTGTGCCTTACGGAATCTGCTCCAAATCGCCGATGCCATGCACCAGGCGCTTGCGGTACCAGGCCAGTTTTTCCATGAGCTTCAGCGCGCGCACCTGCCTTTGATAGGCCAGCGCGGCCTGGGTGTACGCGTCCGGCTCGGGTTCCACATTGCCATACCGGTGGCGGGTCAACTGCGCGGCGACGTACACCAGCCCGTCCCCCGCCAGTCCAGACTCCTTCAAGCGCAGCGCAAACTGCTCCGGCGTCTCCTCGGGGCTGGGGGCCTGGCCCTGCTGTTCCAGCACCAGCAGCAGCGCGCGGTACCAGATCGCCATGCGCTCAGCGCCGGACGCCGCGCCTTTTTCCAGGAACAGCGGATCGGATTTCTGCATCCGCTCCCTGATCAGCAGCGCGCCAAGGCCCAGCGCGGCCAGGACCAGGATCAGGTACAGCCACCACGGGCGCTGCTGATCCTGCTGGTTGTGCTGATCGTCCGGCTCGTCCTCAGGCTCCGGCTCGTCCTCGGGCTGCTGTGCGTCGTCCTCGGGCGCCTCGTCCTCGGCGGCGTCCTGGCCCTGCTCCTCCTGATCGGCGGGGGCCTGGGTCTCCTCGGGTTCGGCGGGCTGCTCCTCGCCGGGATCGGGCGTGGGTTCGGGCTCGTCTGGCTGCTCGTCCTGGGGCTCGCCGCCCTGATCGCCGCTGCCGCCGGAGGCGCCGCCGCTGCCGAGCTCGTCGCCGGGGGTGGGGTTGAAGCTCACCCAGCCCGCACCCTTGAAGTACACCTCCACCCACGCGTGGGCATTGTGGCCCGTCACGACGGTGCCGTCCGGGCCGGGCTTTTTTACCATGTAGCCCTCGATGTACCGCGTCGGCAGCCCCGCGATCCGGCCCATGACCGCCATGGCGGACGCGAAATAGCTGCAGTAGCCCTTCTTTTCTGACAGCAGGAAGTGGCTCACGAAGTCGCGATTCGACGGCGGATAGGGCACGTCCAGCGAATACTTGTAGCTCTTCATCAGGTGCGACTGCAGCCGCAGCGCCTTTTGGTACGGCGAGATGTCGCCCTCGGTGAGCGACTTCGCCAGCTCGTACACGCCGCTTTCGATGCCCTTCGGCAGCGCCGTGTAGTCCCGCAGCGCCGCATCGTACAGCGGGTCATCGGACAGGGACGCGGCCTGCAGCAGCTGCTCCACGGCCTTGTTGCCGCCGGACTTCTGCTGCGCGGTGAAGGTGTAGCTGTCCCCGGCGCGGACGCCGCGGGTGATGAACACTTCGCCTGCGGTGTTGTAATAGATGGCGTTGTCGATGCCCGCCGACAGCTCACGCAGCCGGTGGGGCACATACAGCGTGGAGATGCCATCGCCCAGCATGGTGACCTTGGCGGTGACCTCCTTGAAGGCGTTGCCGGAGGACAGGCCGTCCAGCCGCGCACTGTCGAACACCTGGTCGCGGATGGCGCGCTTGGTGGGGTCCACGAACAGATAGCGGTTGTTCACGGACGAGTTGGTCCAGGAGTAGGTGGTGTACGTGCGCTTGATGGACCCGCGCAGCAGCAGCGCATCGCTGCCTTCCACCAGCATCACCGCGCCCTCGCTGGGGTCGGCGGGGCCGCCCAGGGGCTCGCCCTGGGGCTGGAATCCGTCGGGATACAGGCTGAATGTGGTGCGGGTTTCGGTGAACAGGAAATAGTCATAGAACAGGTGCCGCACGCGCTCGGCGGCGTCTTTGAGCGGCGCCCAGGTGGGGTTCCCCGCCGGGAGCAGCAAAAACGCCAGCAGCGCGGCCACGGCGGCGGCGGGCATCGCCCTGAGGTAGGGCAGCCGGTCGTCCGGCGCGCGGGCGAACATGGCCGCCAGCGCCCCGGCCACCGGCACGATGTACCAGCCGTTCAGCCGCTTGTCCACCAGCCAGCTGGCCATCACGATGATCACCGACAGCGTCAGCGCCGGGTAGACCCCGCCACCCATCCGCGCCAACCAGTGCATCACCACCGTCAGCAGCAGCGAAAGCAGCACCGCGATGGTCAGCGAGTGCGGTTGCAGCATGACCTGCTCGCCCGCATGGAACGCCAGAAAAGCCCTGACCAGCTCCGCCACGCTCTGCAGAGGCTTCGCCGGAGATAAGCCCCAGATGACCACGATCACCAGCGCCGCACCCACCGCGATCCCCGCCGTAAGCTTGTTCCAAAGCCCGAACGCGGTCAGCCCCGCCACCCCCAAGCACGTCAAGAAGACCGCCCGGGAGGCGGCCGAGAGCTGCATGGAGTCCGCGATCATCATCGTCAGCGCCCAGGAGAGCAGCACCGAGACGAGCATCGCGCCGAGAATGTCCAGGATTCGTTGGCGTTGGTTCATGTGTCAGTTCCTTTGAGTGTATTCTGTGGGGTTGTTGAACTGGGTAGGGTTGGTTAATGATAGACCACCCACCCACGCCGTCATCCTGAGCGCCAGCGAAGGACCTTCTTCAAATTGAGCTCCGGAGGTTCATCTTTAGGAAGGTCCTTCGCTGCGCTCAGGATGACGGCGTTTGGTGGACGGCATTGGCAATCGAACGTCACGGCGCAAATGGCGCCGCGGCGATGTCCGCCAGCGCGGCGATTCCCTTGTCGTATGGGTCGATCTTGTGCGCACGGATGCCCATCAGCGTCAACCGCTCCATCATCTGCAGGGCCTCGGCGCGGCGCGTGTCGGTGATCCAGCACACGGCCACCTGCATCCCGAATCGCCGGAGTTGCTGGGCCACGTCGCAGGTCCTGGGCGTCAGTCGGGACGTGATCAGCACTGCGCCGCCGGTGCGCTGCATGCGCCGCATCTCCAGCATCAACACCTGCTCGTACGGATAGGGGCTGTCGAAGGGCACCCGCATCAGCGCGTCCAGAAAGCGATTGAACTCCATCGCGGATTTTCCGCTGGGCTCCATGGGCGTCTCGCTCATCAGCGGCATCCGCACCGGATAGCCCGCCTTGAGCTGGGCCAGCGCGATGGACGCCGCGCACTCGCAGATCATGTCCTGGGTGGCGAGGGCCTGGCTTCTGAGCGTCGTCAGCGGGCTCAGGTCCGTCAGAATCAGCGTGTCCGGCTTGGCGGACTCCTCAAAGGTGCGCACCATCAGCTCGCGCTTCCTGACGCTGAGCTTCCAGTGGATGCGCTTGAGCGGGTCGCCCGCGCGATAATTGCGGGTGTCGGAGGGCGACGCGGTGTCCTCGGTGGATCGGGTCAGGACATTTGGCTCCGACTCGCCGCTGCGCAGTTCCATGGCAGGCAGCGCAGTCACCGCCGGGCGCACCTCCAGCAGCTGCGTCGCGCCCGAAAGCCGCCGCCTGAACCGGAACAGCTGGAAAATATCCGTCACCACCACCGCGCCCAGGCCCACATGGTACAGCCCGCGGTGAGGGCAGGGCAGCTGGAAGATGAACTCCTTCTCCACGAACGGCGCAAGCTGCACGTCCATGGTCTCGGTGGCGTGCTCGTCCTCCGGCACGAACAGCACCAGCTGCACGCTGCGCACGGGCAGTACGCCAAAATAGCGCACCTTCATCGCCAGCTGCGCACTGTGGCCCCGGGTGAGCTTTTTATGGGGCACGCTGAGCCGCGCGGACACGGTGAACAGCGCCACCAGCGCCGACACAAGCCCCACCAGCATCATCATCAGCATCGTCAGCAGCAGCATGTAGTACACCGCCGCCCCCGTGGACAGCGCCGCCGCCGCCAGCACCAGCGCGCACAGCGAGAACACCGACAGCCGGACGATCATGGCAGCCGCACCGGCACCTGCACGGACGAGATCACCGCCTGCAGCGCGCGCTCGGTGGACAGGTTGCGCATCCGCGCCTCGGGGCTGAGCATGATCCGGTGCGAGAGCACGTGGCTCGCCATCTGCTGCACGTCGTCCGGCAGCACATAATCTCGGCCCGACAGCAGCGCCCGGGCCTGGCTGGCCTTCAGCAACGAGATGCTGGCGCGGGTGGAGATGCCGAGCTGCAGCCCGGCTGATTTTCGCGACGCGGCGGCGATCAGTGAGATATAGGTCCGCACTTCTTTGCTGACGTACACGTCGTCCACCTGCCTGGACAATGTGGTGATGTCCCGGGCGCTGCAGATGGGCGTGATGGACTCCAGCGGCCGCCCGGAGCCGGTGAACCGGGCCAGGATCTCGGCCTCCTCCTCGGCGGTGGGATAGCCGATGGAGATGCGCATGAAGAACCGGTCCAGCTGCGCCTCCGGCAGCGGATAGGTGCCCACGAACTCCACCGGGTTCTGGGTCGCCAGCACGATGAACGGGCGCGGCATCTGGTAGGTCACGCCGTCCACGGTGACCTGACCCTCCTCCATGACCTCCAGCAGCGACGACTGGGTCTTGGGCGAGGTTCTATTGATCTCGTCCGCCAGCACGATCTGGCTCATGATCAGGCCCTTATGGTATTCCAGCTCGCCGGTCTTGAAGTTCGCCATGGTGAATCCGGTGATGTCGGAAGGCGTGATGTCCGGCGTGAACTGGATGCGCTTGAAGCTGCAGTCCAGCGACCTGGCCAGCGCCGAAACCAGCGTGGTCTTGCCCACCCCCGGCACGTCCTCGATCAGCACGTGGCCCCGGCACAGCAGCGCGATCAGCAGCAGCTCCGTCGGCTCCGACTTGCCCACGATGACCTTGCTGATGTTGTCCTTGAGCAGGCGCACCATGTCTTGGGTACTATTCATGATGGATTTCTCCCTTGTTGGTTTATCCTCATTTTTACGAAGAGGTCATCCGTCCCCCTCACCGTCATCCTGAGCGTCAGTGAAGGACCTTCTTCAAGATTACAGGAAGGTCCTTCGCTGACACTCAGGATGACCGGCGGGGGCAGGTGCGACGATGCAAACGTAGTGACCCGCGTCCCTCTTAGGCCCGCATCCCCGCCGGAAGGTTCCCTTTACCGCAAATTCCTTACACATGCAAGTATAACCCCCCGTTGTGAAGTTTTCAACCGCCTGGTATAATGTTGTGCGATGAAGGGATGATGCATCGTGACAAATCCGCTGATGAGCGAGTCGCTCCGGGCGCGGGGCGCCGTGTATTTTGACCGCGTGGACTCCACAAACCAGGTCGCAAAGCAGCTGGCGCGGCAGGGCGCGGCGCACATGACGCTGGTGCTGGCGGACGAGCAGACATCTGGGCGCGGGCGCAGGGGCCGGTCGTGGCTGTCGCGGCCCGGGCTGGGCGCGTGGATGACGCTGATCGTGCGCCCGGATGTGCCGTGCGCGCGCGCGCCGGAGCTGGTGATGGTCGCCGCAGTGGCGCTGTGCTGGGCGCTGCGTACGCTGACCGCCATGGACGCCCAGATCAAATGGCCCAACGACGTGCTGTGCCAGGGGAAAAAGCTGTCCGGCACGCTGCTGGAGCTGAGCGCCGACGGCGACCGGTTGGAGTTCGCGGTGATCGGCGTGGGCGTGAATGTGCTGGGCACGGAATTTCCGGCCGACCTGCCCGACGCCGGGTCCATCGAAAGCGCGTCCGGCAAGCTGCTGCGCCGGAGCGCGGTGGTGGAGACGTTCTTGGACGCGTTCGATCAGGTATATAGAAAATGGGCGGCAGACGGCATGGCGCATGTCTGCCCCGCATATAAGGGACTCAGCTCCACCCTCGGCGCAAAGGTGAAGGCCCTCTGCCCGGACGGGGAGGTCTATGGCATCGCGGAGGACATCGCGCCGGACGGTGCGCTGTTGCTTAGGCTGGACGACGGATCATTGAGGGCGCTGTACGCGGGGGATGTGTCGATTCGAGGCGTGAACCATGACCAGTGATCCATACAAAAGGAGGCGACGCCATGATCCTCGGCATCGGCACGGACCTGATCGACATTGAGCGCATCGAGCGGGCCATCGCGCGGCCTCGCTTTCTGGAGCGCGTCTTCACCGAAGGCGAGCGGGAGCGCATCGCGGCGCGCGGCGCGGATACTGCAGCGGGGGTTTTCTGCGCCAAGGAAGCGGTCGCCAAGGCCCTCGGCACCGGATTTCGCGGGTTTTTCACCCAGGATATGGAGATCGGCTGGGACGGGTTGGGCAGGCCCATTGTGCTGCTGCACGGCGGCGCGAAGGCGAGGCTCGACGCGCTGGGCGGCACCGCCGTGCACATCTCCATCACCCACGCGGCGGGCTTCGCGCAGGCGTTCTGCGTGGTGGAACGCTGACATTTGGAACCAAACATTCGGCCCATCGTCAAAGGGGTGACTGAGCCCGATGGGAGGGATTGACGATGAAGAAAACGGCCCTTTTGATGGCGCTGATCCTGCTGCTGGGCATTCTGCCCGCACCCGCCTTCGCCGAAAACACCGTGCAGGCGTCCACGCAGCTGAGCGGCTCCACCCGCGCCCGGCTGAGCAATGTGCGCCTCGCGGCGGACGCCATCGACGGCACCCGCGTGGGCTTTGGCGAGAGCTTCTCCTTCAACGAGCTGGTGGGCCCGCGCACATCGCGCTACGGCTACCAGAGCGCCATCAATGGCCGAGGCGTGAAGGTGGTCGGCGGCGGCGTGGCCCAGGTGGCGTCCACGATCTATCTGGCGCTGAAGCAGCTGGACGCCGGCATCGACTACACCGAAAAGAAGACCTACGGCTCCTCCTACAACGGCAAGTACGTGGACAACAGCCGCGACGCCATCATGGTGGACTACGGGGCCGCCGACTTCAGCTTCATCAACGACTACGCCGGGTTCGACATCGGCCTGTGGATCGAGGGCAACCAGCTGTACTGCGAGCTGACGCTGCAAGGCAACGGCCGCGCCATCTCGTCGTCCCGCGTGACCATCGACGGCAACCGCGCCACCCGCACCAATGTCACACTGGCCTCGGACAGCATCTATGAGACGCTGCTGTACGGCGGCGACGAGTTTTCCTTCAATGACATCGTGGGCCCGCGCACAGCGGGCAACGGCTACCGCAACGCCATGAACGGGCGCGGCGCGAACGTCACCGGCGGCGGCGTGGCCCAAGTGGCCAGCGCGGTGTACCTGGCGGTGAAAAACCTGGACTGCGTGGACGTGACCTCAAAACGGACCTATGGCGCGAAGTATAATCAGGCCTATGTCGACCGGGCGGCCGACGCCATCCTGACCGACTACAGCGCCAAGATCGACTTCAAGTTCAAGTACGTCGGCGACGGCGTGCTATCCATCTACACCCAAGTTGACGGCGATGAGATCACCTGCGACATCTACGAGAGCGAGGATTACTGATTGACGCAACTCTGGTCGTCCTCCCCCACGGCGGTTATCCTGAGCGCAGCGAAGGACCTTCCTCAAACTTTACTGAAGAAAGAATGAGGAAGGTCCTGCGCTCGCGCTCAGGATGACCGCCGTGTGTGCGCCAATGCTTCCAGGTGCTTGATACGGGCCGTTTAGTCCGCCGGCGCATTCGCCAACCGAATCAGGTCCAAAAATGCGTTCGTGCCCGGCGCCAGGGTGACATTGGTGCCCACGATGCGGATGGAGACGGTGTCGTCCGCCTGCAGGATCCGCGTGCAGACGCCGGTGCGGTCCGCCACGTCCAGCAGCATCGGGATGCCGCTGTTCTCCACGAGCTCGTCATTGACCAGCAACTGCAGCGTCGCGCCGTTGGCGATGACGGTCTTGATGTTGTAGTGGATGCGGTAGACGCCCGACTGCTCTACCGTGACGAAGGTCTCGCCTTCCACGAACGTGATGCCCGTGTATTCCTCGAACGGCAGATCCAGGATCAGCGGACTGTCCGCCGTCACGGTGCGCACCTGAGTGGAAATAAATGTGCCGTACTGCGGAATGCCGCTGCCGGTCGGCCCTGCGGGTCCCTCGGGTCCTTGAAAACCGCGTGGGCCCTGTGAACCGCGGGAGCCCGGCGATCCCGTGAATCCTCGCAAGCCCTGTGGTCCCTGTGGCCCAGCGGGGCCAACCGGACCCTGTTCGCCGTCCGAACCGGGGACGCCCTGAATGCCCTGTGTACCCTGCACGCCCTGGGGCCCCTGCGCGCCTTCAGGCCCTTCGGGACCCGCCGGTCCTGCAGGCCCTTCCGGTCCAATCTCGCCCTGAGGACCCGTCGGCCCCGTCGCCCCAACGCCCGGACCCGTCGGTCCCTGAGGGCCCATCGGCCCCTGCGGACCCATCGGGCCGATCGGGCCCGGAGGGCCGGGTGGGCAGCAGCATTCATCGCAGCCCGAAAAGGCGCACGGCCGCTGCCGGTTCGCGCGCTCACACTGCAGCATATGTAAGCAATTGTAATTGTTCGTTTGCTCCACGATCCTCACTCCCTTGTGCCGGTGTCCTGTGCGGCCAGGTTGGCCCACGTCCTCAGAGATTCCGGCCTAACCATCCCTATGCTCCGCACAGAAAATGGGTTCGGATCGAGCATAAACCCGCCGCCCGTTGGCGATACTCTGACAGAACAGAGATCGCAGTCGGGAGGGACTTTTCATGCAGAAGGTCTGGCAGAAAATCGCGGAGTGGGGCCGGAAGATGTCCGGACTGCTCAGCCGCAGCGGATTCACCATCGCCCTGACGATGTGCCTGGTGATGATCGGCGGCGCGGCCTATCTGGTGCGGTCGGGCACCGGCATCCCCACGCCCGCGCGGCCCCAGGCCACCGTCAGCCCCGTCGCCATGACGCCCCAGTCCGTGGACCGGCTGGACGACGCCGTGGCCCGGGACCAGCTGGCGCTGCTGTGGCCCGTCAGCGGCCACACTGTGCTGACGCCCTACAGCAACACCGAGCCCCAATACAACAAGACGCTGGATCTGTTCACGCTGCACGAGGGCGTGGACATCCTGTGCGCGCCCGGCGAGGCGGTGCTCAGCGCGTGCGACGGCACGGTGACCGGCGCACACATGGACCCCATGCTGGGGTACACCATCGAGATCCGCCGCGACGACGGGCTGGTGGCGCGGTACGCGAATCTGGTGTCTGTTTCATCCGTCAAGCACGGCGGCCGCGTCCAGAAGGGCCAGGTCATCGGCAGCGTCGGCGCCACGGCGGAGGCCGAGTCGCTGATGAAGCCCCACTTGCACTTCGCCGCGTTCAAGGACGGCAAATGGGCCGTGGACGACGCCAAGACCGTGCTGACCGAGCCGGCCCACGACGAATACGCCGAAAAGGCGGAATGAATTAATCCATCATGCTCCACACCCCCGTCATCCTGAGCGCAGCGAAGGACCTTCCTCAAACTGACCAAGATTGGTTTGAGGAAGGTCCCTCGCTGCGCTCAGGATGACGGGCGGAGCGCCGCACGATCATTTACCAGCAGCGGTTATCGCAGCGGTTGCCACAGCGGTTGCCGCAGCGGTTGTTGCAGCCGCCGCAGCTGTTCCCGAACCAATCGCAATCCCAGTTCCAGTCCCAGCGATTGTCGAACCCGCAGCTGTTCCAGCTGTTCTGACAGCCGCACTGATTTTGATGATGACAACTAGACATGCTCATTTCTCCTTAAAACGTGATCCGCTCATGGCTGCCCGAGAAAGGCATCCTCGACATCCTATGCCCGAGCGCGGGCGGCTGCTACCACACCGCCCGCCATAGGGCTAGCTGCATGGGCGCGGTCTGCCTGGCGCTGTACCGGTGCGTCTCATACCGCGTGCCCGCTACATGTCGTCCTGAGCGCAGCGAAGCGTCGTCGAAGGATCTCCCCGCCGCGAGGCGACGTATCCCTTGCTGGGGACGTCCGCTCACGCGGGGGAGATCCTTCGACTTTGCTTCGCTTCGCTCAGGATGACACAGTACAGTGGTGGTGTTGTACTAGTCCAATATCCGCCCATCCGTCCCAACCGTCACCACCGACCACGGAATCATCTTGCCCGACGCCATCAGCGCCTCTTTCACGGCCCGCTCGATCCCGCCGCAGCAGGGCACTTCCATGCGGACCACGGTCACCGACTTGATGTCGTTGCCCTTGATGATCGCGCTCAGCTTCTCCGCATAATCCACCTCGTCCAGCTTCGGACAGCCGATCAGCGTGATCTTGTTGCGCATGAACTGCGCATGGAAATTGCCGTGCGCATACGCCGCGCAGTCCGCCGCCACCAGCAGGTTTGCGCCCTGAAAATAGGGCGCGTTCACCGGCACCAGCTGGATCTGCACAGGCCACTGGCGCAGATTCGACGGCTGTTCGGAGGTCGCCGCCTGCACGGGCGCCGCTTTGCGCTCGATGGCCCGCGCGTGGGTGCCCGGGCATCCGCAGGCAAGGGGTTTGGGCTCCTGCTTCGCCTGCTGGTTGCGCTTCACGGCCTCCTCGTCATAGGCCAGCGCCTCGCGCTCCTCAAATGTGATCGCCCCCGTGGGGCAGGCGGGCAGGCAGTTGCCCAGCCCATCGCAGTAGTCGTCCCGGATCAACTCCGCCTTCCCGTCCACCAGCGCAATCGCGCCTTCGTGGCAGGCCTCCACGCACAGCCCACAGCCGTTGCACTGTTCTCTATCGATGACAATAATCTGGCGCTTCATGGTGCGCACCTCCTTTGATGGGATGAGTATACCACGATGCGCGGCATAATTCCGTTGCGGATGCAACAAAACCAAACCTGGTCATCCTCTCCCAACGCGGTCATCCTGAGCGCAGCGAAGGACCTTCTTCAAACTTTCTGCATTTAGTTTGAAGAAGGTCCTTCGCTGCGCTCAGGATGAACGCGTTGGGGGTGGATGAACCAGATAAATCGATCCGCTTAAATCAAACTCGGCGCATGCCACCCGTCGTTGATTTCCTTGATCTTCGCCGGGTCGGCCTTGGGCTTTCTGTCATAGCTCAGCAGGCCGTTGACCTCCTGCTCCACGTCCGTCAGCTGCGTGTAGCAGAACCCAGCCAGCACCTCCGACTGGTACAGCGCGTCCATGATGCGCTTATACTCCGACAGGTACTCCGCTTCCGTCGCCGCGGACGTATAGCCCCAGCCCGCCTGGCCGTCGGGCTTGTACGCCACGCCGCCGAACTCGGTCAGCAGCACGGGCTGCCCCTCGTAATCGTAGCCCTCGGCGTAGATCATCCGCCCGCAGGGCTGGTCGTCCAGTATTTGGTCCAGCGTGCGCATGCGCTCCACATAGTGCGCGTACTGCTCCGAGTCGTTCGGCCCGCCGTGGCTGTAGTTGTGGATGGCGCACAGGTCGCCGCCCACCTGTTCCCAGCCGTCGTTTGAGACCACCAGCCGCGTGCCGTCCATGGCTTTGATGGTGTTCACCAGCCCCAGCGCGTGCGCCTGCTGCATGGGGTCGCGCCCGATCCTGGGCACGCCCCAGCTCTCGTTCACCGGCACCCAGGTCACGATGCAGGGATGGTTATAGTCGCGCAGCACCTGCTCCATGAACTCCCGCGTCAGATTCTGCACCGCTTCCGGGCTGAAAGAGGGCGCGGAGGCGATCTCGCCCCACACGATGAAGCCCAGCTTGTCCGCCCAATACAGATAGCGCGGGTCCTCGCTCTTCTGATGTTTCCTCGCGCCGTTGAAGCCCATGGCCTTTGACAACTCGATGTCGGTCTTGAACGCCTCGTCCGTAGGCGCGGTCAGCAAGCCCTCCGGCCAATAGCCCTGGTCTAGCACCAGCTTTTGATAGTAGGGCCGGTTGTTCAGGAACACCATGCCGCCCTCGGTGTGGATCTTGCGCATGCCGAAATAGGCGTCCACGGTGTCGAGCGCCGCATCGCCGTCCAGCAGCGTTAAGGTCACGTCGAACAGGTTCGGGCGCTCCGGCGACCAGATCCAGCCGCGGCCGTGGAAGTCCGTGCGGAAGATGTGCTCCCCGAACAGCTGGAACGACCGGGCCAGCTTGCCCTCCATCATCGCGACGGTGTCGTCGACAACCGCCTCGCCCTGGAATCGGATCTGCACCCGCAGCCGCAGTCCCTTCACCGCGCCCTTGACCCGCGCATCCAGCCGCACAACGCCCCTGTCGATGTCCGGCGTGAACCGCGCCATCTCGATGTGCCTCGCCGCAACCGGCTCCAGCCACACGCTCTGCCAGATGCCGCTGGTGCGGTTGTACCAGATGCTGTGGGATTTTTCCAGCCAGTCCTGCTTGCCGCGCGGGATCGACTCGTCCTCCGACGGGTCGCGCACCCACAGCGTCAGCTGGTTTTCGCCGGCCTTCAGCAGCCGGGTGATGTCCAGCCCGAACCCGATGCTGCCACCCACATGCCCGCCCGCCTCGCAGCCGTTCACGAACACCCTGCACTCATAATCCACCGCGCCGAACCGCAGCATGATCTGCCGACCGGCCCACTCCTGGGGCACGGTGAAGGTGCGGCTGTACCAGAACTCGTCATGAAAGGATGGGTCTTCAATGCCGCTGAGCTTCGACTGGAACGCAAACGGCACCTGGATCGTGCGCGTGCCGGGCAACCCCTTCTGCTCCCAGCGCTCCGCCAATCCCGCGCCCTCGTCGTCAAACGCAAACCGCCATTCGCCGTTCAGGCACATCCAGTCCGCCCGGACGAAATCCGGACGCGGGTATTCGGATCTGTACATGGTGATATCCTCGCTTTATCGTTGATGGGCCGTATACTACACCTTCGCCGCGCCGCCGTCCCTGTGGGAGCGGTAGGCAGCGTCCATGATCTTTGTCAGCCTGACAGCCTTCTCGATCCCAAATTCCTCGATCTGCCCATTTTCCTGGGCAACCGCCGCGAACTGCGCCACCGGCAGCGGCTCCGCCTTGGGCAGGTCGGTCACTTCGACCCACTTGCCGTCTGTGTCCTTGCCGCAGTACCTGAGGCCGTTGTGGATCATCAGCGCGCCGTCGGTGCCGCTGATCTCAAGCGTGTACGGGTTGTTCGTGGACACAAACCCGGTCTCGCTGACGCCGATCGCGCCATTCTTGAACGTCAGCACGCTGACCGCGTTGTCCTCCACCGGCCTATCGGTGACATTGGTGAACGTGGACTGCACCGTCAGCGGGTCGCCCAGCAACCACGCCAGCGTGTACATGGGATGGGCGCCCAGGTCGATCATCGCGCCGCCGCCGCACTGCGCCGCGCTGTAAAAGTGCGGGGGCAGCCAGTTGGCGCTACTGCCGTTGTGCACATTGCGCACCCGGGCATAGCCCACGGTGCCCAGCGCGCCGCTGTCCATGATCTGCTTGGCCTTCACCAGTTCCGGCCTCGTCAGGTGGGGGAAAGAGATCACGAACGTCTTGCCGCCCGCCGCGACGGCCTTTTCGATCCGCTCCGCCTCGACGTTCGTCAGCGCCAGCACCTTTTCGGTGAAGATCGCCTTGCCCGCCTCGGCCGCCGCGCAGATGATGTCCGGGTGCAGGTTCGTGGCCGCGTTGACCGCGATGGCGTCGATGGACGCGTCGGCCCAGATGTCGCTGAGGTTCGTGACGAATTTGCAGCCCAGCTTGTCCGCCCAGGCCTGGCCGGCCTCGACATCCTCGTGATAGACGGCGGTGATCGTGCAGCCCGGCGCCTTTGAGAGCGCGTCGGCGTACTCGTCGGCGTGCACATGCCAGCGGGAGATCATTGCGATGTTCATGGGGGTGTTCCTCCTCGTTTTATCCTGTATGCGTTCCATCCAACCATTGGTCATCGCCTCACCCCACGCGGTCATCCTGAGCGCAGCGAAGGACCTTCGTCAAATATAGCAGGAAGATCCTTCGGCTTCGGCCTCAAGATGACCGCGTTTGGGACGTAGGTACCCTATACGGAGTCCCCTACCTCACCCTAAACGTCTTGATCTCATACGGCTTCAACTCAAACGAGACCACATTTCCAGAGACCTGCGCGTCCGCGATCTTGCCTTCCAGCAGATCGCACTCCTCCACGCTATTGAACGCCGCGCCCAAGGTCAGCTTTGCATTCATCACCCTGCGCCCGTGGTTCTCGTACAGCCTGACGATGTACCCCTCGCCGTCCTGCGCGCCCTTCACGGACTCGATCACCACGTCCCGATCCGACGTGCTCAGGAACGCGCCCTGCGCCTCACCCTCGCCCACGCCCGCCGAGACCGTCACCGGCACGTTCAGCCGGTACGCCATGTCCGGCGTGTTGGCCTCGCGCCAGCCGCCCGCATGGGGCATGATGGAGTAGGTCAGGCTGTGCGCACCCTGGTCGGCGGCCTCGTCCGGCGAGGTGCTGGTCTTCAGCAGCGTCAGCGCCACGCTGTCCTCGTCCACGCTGTGGCCGTACTTGCAGTCGTTCATCAGCGAGAACCCGAACCCGTCCTCTGATACGTCCATCCACTTGTGGGCGCACACCTCGAACCGCGCCACGTCCCAGCTGGTGTTCTTGGTGGTGCCGCGCTTCAGGTTGCCGTACTGGATGTCGAAGGTGGCGTCGTTGTACAGCAGGTCCACCGGGAAGTGCGCCTTGAGCAGGTACTGCTGCTCCACAAAGTTCGCGGTGGTCTTGAAATCGATGCGCTCGATGCCCGAATAAAAGCAGATGTCCTGCTCGATGGTGCTGTTCATGTACTGGTACTTCACGCGCAGCACGGACACCACCGGCCCCTTGGCGACGACCTCCGCCGACACCACGTCGGTCACGTCATACGCCTTGCGGGCATAGTAGATGTTCACATCCCAGGCGTCGTAGTTGTGCGGCTTGTTCTCGTACACCAGCAGCCTGTTCATCGGCCCCTTGGCGACCTCGCGGCCCGTGGTTTTCTCGATCAGGCTGGAGATCCGCAGGGTCTTGTCGAACTTGCCGGAGAAAAACGGCGTCTCAAATTTGGTCTTGGATACGGACACGTCCTTGGCCTTCACCGCCGCCTCGGAGAAGAAGAACGGCGTCTGCGCCATGGGCAACAGCCCCTTGACGAACGCGCAGGCCTTGCCCTCCACGAACTGAACCGGATACAGCGCCCCGTCCGCGCCGCGCAGAGACTTCACCCATTCCGGCGCGTCGAACCACACGATGTCGTCGCGCACGAACGACAGCGTGTTCAGCGCCAGCACGTCGCCCTTGAGCGCTTTGGACAGCGCGTCCAGCGCCTGCGCCTTTAGCGCGTTCACCGCCTCGAACAGCCGCCCGTAGATGAGGTCCGAATCGTCATAGACCTTCTTGATGGACGAGCCCGGCAGGATGTCGTGGAACTGCAGCGTCAGCACGTCTTCCCAGATCCGATCCAGCGCGTCCACCGGATACGCCATGCCCGCGTACTGCCCGGCCTGCACCAGCAGCAGCTCGGTGTCCCGCAGCAGCAGCTCGATCTTGCGGTTGTTCTTCTTGTTCTTCGCCTGGGCGGTGTACGTGCCGCGATGGTATTCCAGGTACAGCTCGCCGGACCACTTCGGCAGCAGCGGGTTGTGCTTCACGCGCTGCTCCAGCGCCTCAAAGAACGGGCGCGCGTGCATCTGGCGCACCACGGGCGTGCCCGGCAGCGGCGTGGCCATGCGCCGGCCGTTTTCCAGCATCCAGTCCGTGGGGCCGCCGCCGCCGTCGCCGTAGCCGTCGCTTACCAGAAACTCGTCGTCCAGGCCCTTCTGTTGGAACGGGTTCCAGCCGCCCGCCATCATCGACGGGTTCAGCATGGCGTTGTAGGTTGTGAAATGCGTCAGTCCCGTGTGGCCGTCGCCCACCAGGTCGCGGGAGGGCGAGAAGTGGGTCAGCACTTCTGACCCATCGATGCCCTTCCACTCGAAGGTGTCGTAGGGCGACAGGTTGTATTCGGACCAGCTCAGCTTGGTGGTCATGAAATAGTCGATGCCCGACTTCTTTAGGATCTGCGGCAGCGCGGCGCTGTAGCCGAACACGTCCGGCAGCCACAGGATGCGGCAGTGCACCCCGAACTCGCGCCCGAAGAACTGCTGGCCCATCAGGAACTGGCGCACCAGCGACTCGCCGCCCGCCAGGTTGCAGTCGGCCTCCACCCACATGCCGCCCTCGACTTCCCAGCGGCCCGCCTTCACGGCCTTCTTGATCCGGTCGAAAACTTCCGGCGCGTCCTCCTTGACGGTGGCATACAGCTGCGCTTGGCTGGACATGAACTTGTACTCGGGATACTGCTCCATCAGCTTCAGCACGGTGGAGAAACTGCGCACCGCCTTGTGCCTCGTCTGCTCAAGATCCCACAGCCAGGCCACGTCGATGTGGGTGTGGCCCACGGCGTCCGCATAGGCGACGGGCGTCACGTCCGCTCGTTTGTCATAATACTCGGCCTTCAGATACGCGCGGGCCGCCGCCACGGACTGGTCGTACGCCTTTGCATACGGGGCACGGATATCCAGCAGGTCGATGGACCGGGCCAGCACCTCCAGCGTCGTCTCCCGCTCGCGATTCCCCTCGGGCAGCAGAATCGCCGCCTCGTAGGGCACCTCGATGTCGTAGATCAGCTGCACCAGGTTTTCGTCCACATCGTCAAGCGACAGGAAAAGCACCGGCGGGTCCTGGGGCAACAGCCTGTTGATCACGGTGTAGGCGTTCAGCAGGATGTCAAACTTCTGACCCGGCTTCGCCTTCTGCTGCAGCGTCATGGAGGTGTGCTTGGTGTCAAACGCCTGCTCGATCCGACCGTTGACCCACACCACGAATTGCGGATTCACGGCCTCCCACAGCGCCTCGCGCCCCGTGCGCACGTTCAGCACCACGCGCCCCTTGTACCCCTCCGGCACGGTCACGCTGAACCGAAAATCCCACCACTCGCTGTCGTAGGCCCACGTGCCGCCATTTTGAAACGGCCCAAAGGCCTCCGTCCCCCGCGGCGCGATCTCGATCCCCTCCACAGGCATCTTCGACCGCAGCGCCATCGGCTTCAGTTCTGTCAGCATCCGCCGAATCCGCGCGTCCAGTTGGTGCAATTGCATGATTCAAAACCCTCCTTAAGTCCATGAGAGATTGGAAACAAAGAAACGCAGCACAGTGCGGCACCCATACCACAAGTCTATCACAAGCCCGCCCAAGGAACAAGCCCAAAGCAGATGAAATTCCCGTGTCAAAGCATATAAAGTATATCCAAAATATCCGCCATCCAGCCCGCCGGGCCGCCACCGTTGCCTTATCGTTAAAACCCCAAGAACCAATTGACATCCACCTCACAAAGCGCTATAATACACAAGCACCCCAAAAATCCACCCAACCTGTGCCTGTAGCTCAGCCGGATAGAGTGTTTGGCTACGAACCAAAAGGTCGGGGGTTCGAATCCCTCCAGGCACGCCAAGAGAGAGCTTGAAATCGTTGAGATTTCAAGCTCTTATCTTTGTCGTCCACACATCGACCGTCACTTCTGCAGTATGTTTGCCAGTTCGGTGCAGAGGAGTCGGATGCCCGCTACATAGTCCTTGCTGATCTCCGCGTCGCTCTCCATGTCGCGGAGACTCTGCTGAAATACGGCAAGCGCATAGGCGTGCAGCAGCGACGAGATGCATTTCGTGTCGGTGTCCCTGATGAAGCCGCGGTCGCGCAGGCCATCCAACACCTCGACACCGTAGTCCATGGCGTCCTGGACAACAACGCGCTCAAACAGAGCGAGCGCCTTGGGGTTTTCGTATTGCAGAGACATGATGATGCGGGCGATGGCCTTCATGCGCTCGCGCTCATCGGGGTTGCCAAAGGTGTAGAAGATCATGCTCAGCACCTGCGGCAGCGGCTGCGTCTCGGCCGCCCTGAAGATAGATCGCGGCGGATTCCGGTATATGTGGAAGTTGGTTTCGAATTCTTCAAAGATGGTGTCGAGCAAGTGCTCCTTGGATTGGTAGAAATAATAGATGCTGGCAGAGCGGATGTGAACCTGCTCGGCGATGCTTCTCATGGTCGTTTTTTCATAGCCGTTGAGCGCAAAAAGCTCAATGGCCGCTGCCAGTATGAGCGATTTTGTGTCAGTTGCGATCATTTCCACCACTCCAATAACTGTCAAAGTTGTGTCAAAACATCGTATGTTGGCACAGTTTCGCTTATGAAAACGCGGCTTTGTTGAGTTTCTTCGATCGGCACAGCGGAAGCCAAGTTCTGTGCGGCGTTGCCCAAGAGTTTCCAGGCATGAAGCGCCGCCGGAAGACCCATGCTAATCGCACATCCAATTCAGAAAACGAGGTAATGATGAGATGCGCAAGATTGTGATTGTTTTGATGGTCGTGGCGTGCATGATGATGGCTCTGGCCGGATGCATGCCTGCGCCCACCACGCCGGCACCGACGGCCACGCCGGTTGTCGAGGCGACGATGACGCCTGAAGTGACGACGGTGCCGGAAGTGACCATGGCGCCCGAGGCCGCGCCGGTGGTGCCGGAAGTGACGGAGGTGCCGACGGCGACGCTGGTGCCGGAGGCGACGGCAGTCACGCCGTAACCGGCTGGGAGAAAAAAGAGCTGTCGCGCAGTGCGGCAGCTCTTTTTGATATGATCCTACTGGGACATCAGCCTTTTGGGTAGATGTCCACCTCCCGCACGGCCAGCACGTCACCCTGTACGGTGAACCGGATGTCTTGTTGGCCGAAGGGGACGCCGTACAGGCGGTCCGGGTCGTCTTGGTAGGACGGCCTGGGGTCCTGCGCGAGCAGGTCCAGCAGCGGGCCGCGCAGAGGCACCGGCACGCGCGCAAGCAGCGCATCGGGAAACTCCACCCGCAGCGCTCGGCCCAGCGCGGCGTCGGCGAATCCGCCCAGCGCGTCCGGGTGGCTGTCGGTGAAGGCCAGGTAGGGCTTGATGTCGTAGATGGGCGTGCCGTCCACCAGATCAGCGCCACCGACGCGCAGCACCGGCCCCAGCGCCGCGTCCTGCTCGATGCCGAGTAACCGCACCGAGGACAGCCCGATGGGATTGGGTCGATAGGGCGAGCGCGTGGCGAACACGCCCACGCGGGTGTTCCCGCCTAACCGGGGCGGGCGCACCGTGGCGGACCAACCCTCCCGAAGGGCCTGCGAAAATCCCCACAGCAGCCAGATGTGGGAATAACCCTCCAGCCCGCGCACGCAGTCCGGGTTCCGGTACGCGCCCTCAAACACGATCCGGCCCACCAGCCCGTCCACCAGCCCGCTCTGGCGCGGCACGCCGAACTTGGACGGAAAATCCGTCCTGATGCTTGCGATGATCTCCATCTCGGCCCGCCCCCTCCCCCTGCGCTGCGTCAGCCGTCGTAGGCGGCCTGCAGCGCCGCCATGTCGATCTTTTTCATGCCCATCAGCACCGCGTTGACGCGCCCGCACCTGACGGGGTCGTCCGAATCGCACAGCGCGTCCATGTTGTGCGGCACCACCTGCCAGGACAGCCCGAACCGGTCCTTGAGCCAGCCGCAGTCCTGCGCCTCGCCGCCTTCGCCCAGCCGGCGCCAGAGGCCGTCAATCTCCGCTTGGTCGCGGCAGTACACGCACAGGGAGATCCCTTCATTGAACGTGAACCCATGCGGATAGGCACTGTCGGCGGCCATGAATTCCTGGCCCGCCACGCGGAAGCTGGCGAACATCACGCTGCCCTCGATGCCGCCGCCATCCTTGCCGTAGCGGTGCACGTCGAGCAGCTTCGAGTCCGCGAAACTGTCCGTATAAAACCCCATCGCTTCCTCTGCCCGGCCGCAGACACCCTCGGTGAACATCAGATAGGGTGCGATCTTCTGCTTCGTCCCGGTCAGGCTGATCTGCCAGGACACGCCGAACCGGTCCGCCAGCCAGCCGAACCGTTCGCTGAACGGATACTTCGCGACCTCCATCAACACGAAGCCGCCCTCGGACAGTTTCGCCCAGAGCGCGTCCATCTGCGCCTCCGTCTCGCACTCCACAAAGAACGAGAGCGCCGGATTGGGCCGGAAAACCGGGCCGCCGTTCATCGCGAGGAACGTCTGCCCGCACAGCGTGAACCGCACCGTCAGCGGCGTGCCCGCGGGCAGTGCCGAGGGCGAAGCGTCGCCCTCAAGGTAGTGCGTCACCTGGTCCACATGGCTGTTCTCAAACGAGGACACATACAGCTCCGCAGCCTCCAGCGCGTCCCGGTCGCACCAGATACAAGGGATGATCTTCTGCATCTTGCCACACTCCGATCGCTCATTCATCCGCGACATCAAACCCATCGCGGTCTGTCCCCAGTCATTATACCACACAACCGATCCGATCACATCCGCCAATTTGCCGCAAAAAACAAGCAAAAAGCCCCGCGAAACGCGGGACTTTCAGTGGAGCTCTTATCCAGATTCGAACTGGAGACCTCATCCTTACCAAGGATGCGCTCTACCGACTGAGCTATAAGAGCGCGCAACAACGCAAGGAACATGATACGCCATTTCGCGGAGAAATGCAAGAGGTTATGCAATTTTTACACAAATCGACGGAAGCCTCTGTCGACATCTCTGTTCCCCCGTCATCCTGAGCAAAAGCGAAGGACCTTCTTCATGCTTCATCCGCTTGAGGAAGGTCCTTCGCTGCCGCTCAGGATGACGGGCGGGACCTGCAGAAGCGCACGAGGGGACCAAGCACACGCACGCAGGCGTCCCGCGAAATCCCCGTCATCCTGAGCGCAAGCGAAGGACCTTCTTCATGCTTCATCATTTGAAGAAGGTCCTTCGCTGGCGCTCAGGATGACGGGGAGTAGCCCGCTGTGTGCGCCTTGGCGGCTCATCTCGCATCGGCTGCGTGTTCATCGATTCTTTCATTGAAATAGGCCCATGGGATGTGGTATACTAGGTAGACCTATCGACGATGGAGGATGGCCCATTGAGCAAGTTTTCCGGCGGGCGCGTGGCGCTCGGGTGTTTGTTCGCGGTGCTGGGGGCGCTCGTGGCGCCGCTGTTGCTGTCTGTTGGGGCCACGCTGTTGTGGTCGCCGATTCTGATCGCGGTGCTGTATGCCTGGTCGGGCGCGGCGCCCGCGCTGCTGTGCGCGGCGCTGACGATGGTGTCGCCGGGGCTGTTTGTGGCGATGGTGGCGCTGATGAGCGGGCTGCCGGTGCCGATTGGGCCGATACTGCTTGAGGGCATGCGGCTGGTGGCCTCGGAACCCACATGGATGCTCTGCGCCGGGCTGGTGCTGGTGCTGCCCGGGATCGCCTCAATCCTGTTGCTGAAGCGGCGTATGGCGTTTCCGCGGGCTGTGGCGTGCTCGATTGGGGTGCAGCTGCTGATGATGGCGGCTTGCGTGCTGGCGCTGGCGATGATGCACGGGCCGGACCTGGTGGGCGGGTTCGTGGGTTGGTTCAAGGCGATGGCCACGGACATGGGCGTGGGCAGCGCATCCGGCGCGATGATGGGCGACATGCTGCTGAGCATGGGCCGGTACGGGCTGTTCGGGCTGGACACGGGCATCGACTTTTCACAGCCTGCGCTGACCGCCGCACAGCAGCTGCAGCTCACCAACTACATGGTGGACCTGATCGACCGGATGCTGCGGCGGAACCTGGTGTCCATGATCCTGTGCAGCGGGGCGCTGACGGGCCTTTTGAGCTATTCCCTGTCCGCGCGGATCTGCGCCAGGCGGGGCGACGAGCCGCCGATGCCCTACATGCACATCCATGAGTGGCGGCTGCCGCGGGACATGGTCATCGCGCTGCCGGTGCTCGCGATCGTGTGCGCGGCGCTGAACATGATGCAGCTACAGGGCATGGACGCGGCCTTTGTGGCGATGTCGAACCTGTGCTATCTGGCGTTCAGCGTGCAGGGCGCAGGCGCGCTGGCGCGGCGGCTGAGGCAGTCGGGCATGCACTGGGGCCGGCGCACGGGGCTGGTGGTGGCGATGTTCATGCTGCTGCCGCGCATCCTGACGCTGATCGGGCTGTGGAGCGCGCTGCTGGGGTCGCGCGGGGTGATCACACTGTACATGCAAAAGAAGAATCAATCGAGAGGAGATCGATGACCGATGAAGGTGATCCTGCTGAAGGACATCAAGGGTACCGGGAAAAAGGACCAGATCCTGGAGGTTTCGGACGGGTTCGCCCGCAACTTCCTGCTGCCGCGCAAGGCGGCCATTGAGGCCACCGCCGAGGCGCTGAACTCCATCGAAAAGGCGAAGTCCGCCGAGAAGCACCGCGAGGACGTCAAGCGCGCCGAGGCCGAGGCCAAGGCCCGCGAGATGAAGGGCAAGGTCGTGTCCCTGCACGCCCGGGGCGGCGAGAGCGGCAAGCTGTACGGCGCGGTGACCACCGACCACATCGCGGTGGCGCTGAAGGAACAGCACGGGCTGGACGTGGACAAGCGCAAGATCGAGCTTGAGGAGCAGGTCAAGGCCGCCGGGCAGCACACATTCAACGTGAAGCTGCTGGCGGGGGTCAGCGCGCGGATGATCCTCAACGTGATTGTGGATAAATAGGTATGGAACAACGCATGCCGGGCGACCGGATACCGCCCCATCACCTCGACGCCGAGCGCAGTGTGCTCGGCTCGATGTTGATCTCCTCTGAGGCCGTGCTGCTGGCGCAGGAGTTGTTGCGCGAGGAGGACTTTTATGACCCCGCGCACCGCGAGATCTTCGCGGCGTCGCTGCACCTGGCCCAGCAGTCGCGACCGGTGGACCTGATCACGCTGGACGAGGAGCTGAACCGGCGCGGCAAGCTGGCGGGCGTCGGCGGACTGGAATACCTGATCGAGCTGTCGAAGTACGTGCCCTCCGCCGCCAATGTGCAGGCGTACATCCGCATCGTGGACGAAAAATCCACCCTGCGCAAGCTGATCTCCGCGTCCGGTGAGATCAGCCAGATGAGCTATGGCGGCGAGATGGAGATGCCGGACATCCTCGCCCACAGCGAGAAGCTGATCTACGACATCGCAATGCGCAAGGGCGGCGAGGTGCTGCAGCCCATCCAGCCGATCCTGATCCGCACCTACGAGCTGATCGAGCGGCTTGCCAAGAACAAGGGCAAGATCGAGGGCGTGCCCACCGGCTACCGCGACCTGGACGACCTGACCACGGGCCTGCATCCGGGCGAGCTGGTGCTGATCGCCGCGCGTCCGTCCATGGGCAAGACCGCCATCGGCATGAACATGGTGGAAAACGCGTCCATTCGCGCCGGGAAAAAGAGCGCGGTGTTCTCGCTGGAGATGCCCGCCGAGCAGCTGGTCATGCGCATGATGTGCACGGAGGCGCTGGTGGACATGCACAACGTGCGGCGCGGCGCGCTGTCAGACGACGAATGGATGCGGCTGTGCGAAGCCATGGGCAGCATCGGCAACGCGTCCATCCACATCGACTCCACGCCGGGCATCACGGTGCCGGAGATCCGCTCCAAGGCGCGTCGGCTGCAGATGGAAAACGGGCTGGACCTGATCATGATCGACTATTTGCAGCTGATGACCGGCGCGGGTAAGTTCGGCTCACGCCAGGAGGAGGTCAGCAGCATCTCGCGCTCGCTGAAGGGCCTGGCGCAGGAGCTGGCGGTGCCGGTGATCGCGCTGTCGCAGCTGTCCCGCGCCACGACAGGCCGCGCGGACCACAGGCCGGTGCTGTCGGACATCCGCGAATCGGGCGCCATCGAGCAGGACGCCGACGTGGTCATGTTCCTGCACCGTGAGGACTACTACGACATGGAAAAGGCCGAGGCCGAGGGCAAGCGCAACATGGCCGAGGTGATCATCGCCAAGCAGCGCAACGGCTCGCTGGGCACGGTGAACCTGGGCTGGCGCGGGCCGTTCACGAAATTCGTGGACCTGACGCCACAGGGCAGGGAGGCCAGTTATGGATAAGCAGAACCGAAAACAGCTCGTGGACGCCTACAAGGAGCGCAAGAAGGTCGGCGGCGTGTGCGCGATCGTATGCAGCGCCAACGGCAGGAAGCTGCTGCAGGCCGCGCCGGACTTGCCAGGCGCGAAGAACAAATATGCGTTTTTCACGGCCACAGGCGCGTGCCCGGAGATCGCGCTGACCAAGGACTGGGCACAATTCGGCAGGGACGCGTTTTCGTTTGACGTGCTTGAGGAATTGGAGCAGAAGCCGGAGCAGTCCACAAAGGAATTTCGCGAGGACCTGAACGCGCTGATGGAGATGTGGAGAGAGAAGATCGGGGCGGAGGAGCTTTACTGATGGCCACGTTTGACGCCCGCGCAAAGACCTTCGACACCGACTACCGCAAGGCCCGCGCGAAGCGGATCGCCGCGGAGATTCGCGAGCATCTGCCGGCGATGCACAAAACCGCGATGGAGTTCGGCTGCGGCACGGGCCTGATCGGCCTGGAGCTGCTGGACGCGTTCGATGCGCTTGCGTTCGTTGACGTGTCCCAGGGGATGGTGGACGCGCTGCGGGCCAAGGTCGCGGGCGTGCCGGGGACGATCGCGATGTGCGCGGACCTGCTGAAAGAGCCGATGGACGCCCGGTTCGACTGCATCTTCTCGTCGATGGCGCTGCATCATGTGCGGCAGACGGCGGAGACACTGTCCGTGCTGCAGGGGATGCTGAATGATGGTGGCCGGATCATCATCGTGGATTTGGACACCGTGAGCCCGCAGTTTCACGAATCGGAGGGCGGGTTCGACGGGTATGACGGGTTTGACCAGGGGCTGTTTTTGGATCACATGCGGGAGGCGGGCTTTCGGAATCTGAAGATCGAGACGTTCTTCAAGGGCGAGAAGGACACTGCGGACACGAGCGTGCCATACAGCCTGTTCATCGCGACGGGGGAGCGATCATAAACATCACATCGACTACCCTCAACGCCGTCATTGCATCGACTACCCTCAACGCCGTTATTGCATCGACACCCCCACGCCGTCATCCTGAGCGACAGCGAAGGACCTTCTTCAAATTGAACCCCCACCTCGTCATCCTGAGCGCAGCG
>JAVBUD010000117.1:0-8562 GCA_031555755.1 Eubacteriales bacterium
GTTTTGCGCCGGGGTTGGTTGGTGGGTCTGGCTCTTCTCCCCCCCCCTCCCCCTGCCCCCCCTTCTCTCCCTTCCACCCTTTTTTGGTTTGGGTCGTGCTTGCCCATCTTTTTGACGGGGGGGCGGAGGTTAGACGGTGGCTTGCCGCATGCGGAAGAAGTAGCCCCACATCAGCAGCACCATCGCGCCGAACCAGGCCAGCACCTCGGCGGCGTACAAGCCTTTCAGCCCAAACCAGATCGGCAGCAACAGCGCCGACCCGATCCGCATCGCCAGCTCCGCGAACCCGCTCAACATGGGGATGAACGTATCGCCCAGCCCCTGCAGCGCCGAGCGGTACACGTGCAGCATGTACAGGATCGGCAAGAAAATCCCCATGACGCTCAAATACGTGTACGCCACGCCCATGGCCTCCGCCGCGTTCTGCTCCGCCGCCGCGATGAACAGCCCCAAGATCTGCCGCCCGAACAGCACGATCGCCAGCCCGATCGCGACGGACACGCCCAGGCTCAAGAGTGCCGATTCCCGCACGCCGCGCAGGATCCGCTCGCGCAGGCGCGCGCCCTTGTTCTGGCCCACGTAGGTGGACACCGCGTACCCAAAGGACACGGCGGCCAGTTCAATGAGCCCGTAGAGCTTGTTGGTGGCGTTGAAGCCCGCGATGACGGCGACGCCGAAGGCGTTGACCACGCGCTGCAGCACGATCCCGCCAAATGCGATGACCGCGTTTTGCGCGGCTACGGGGCCGCCGAGGGCCAACAGCTCGCGGACCAGTGACTTGTCCAGCCGGAAATCCGCGCGCCTAAGGCTCAGCGCCCTGGACCGGAGCATGACGACCAGGCAGTAGCCGCAGGACACGCACTGGCCAATGACGGTGGCGATGGCCGCGCCGAAAACGCCCCAGTGGAAGGCGAGGATGAACAGCAGGTCCAGCGCGATGTTCACCAGCGACGCGGCGAGCATGGCGAAAAGGGGCGTGCGGCTGTCGCCGAGGCTGCGCAGGATGGCGGTGAGCAGGTTGTACAGGGTGACGACGGGGATGGCGCAGAAGAGGGTGAACAGGTAGGTGTGCGCGGTGCTGAAAATCGCCGAGGGCACGCGCATGGCGCGGAGCATGGGCGCGCAGCCGACGGTGGCGGCGGCGGTCATGACGGCGGCGATGATGGCCGCGATGACGGCGGAGTTGCCGATGGCCTTGCGCAGGCCGGGCATGTCTTTCTGGCCAAAGCGCTGGGCGATGAGGATGGAGAACCCGTGCATGAAGCCGTGGATGAACCCGAGCACGAGGTAGTGGGGCCAATCGGCGGACCCGAGCGCGGCGAGCGCGTCGAGGGAGACGAACTGGCCGACGATGGCTGCGTCGGTGATGGTGTAGACCTGTTGCAGGACATTGCCGAGCATCAGCGGCAGCGAAAAGCTGAGGATGAGCCGAATGGGCGTCCCGTTCGTCATATCACGAGTCTTAGCCTGCATGGCAACCATCCTTCACAACCAAAGTATGAGCGAACACAGCGAAGCGACAATGGGGAGTCCAGAGGGCCTCAGGCCCTTTGGCGGGAGTGCAGAGGGCAGCGCCCTCTGCTTCCTGTGAGGGCGCCCCCCTCACCCCGCGCGCCAAATGATCGTGGGGAATGGCATAGCTGGCATACGATGAATCAATTGAGGGCGCACCCCGTCGCAGGCGCGCGGGCACAAACTTACCGATGCCGGCAGCCGTGAGGCGGGCCGGCGAGGGAGCCTGTCAGTTCGGATCGCGGAAGCTGGTTAGAGGAAGCTCCTTCGGCTTCGGCCTCAGGATGACCGGGGTGGGGAAGCGGGCAGAGCAGAGCCCCTCCGCCGCTTCTCCCCTTGTTGGGGCGGGGCTCTGCTCCCCCCGCTTTCCTTACGCCTGCAGCAGCGCCGCCTCCCGCTCCTCCCTGAACTGGTTGCTGTACAGCTTGTAGTAGTAGCCCTTCTGCTTGAGCAGCTCCTTGTGTGTGCCGCGCTCCAAAATCTCGCCGTCCTGGATGACCAGGATCACGTCCGCAGTACGGATCGTGGACAGCCGGTGCGCGATGATAAAACTCGTCCTGCCGTCCAGCGCCGTCTGAATCGCGCGCTGGATCTTCTGCTCGGTCACGGTGTCCACGGAGCTGGTCGCCTCGTCCAGCACAAAGATCGCGGGATCGGCGATCAGGGCGCGGGCGAAGGAGATGAGCTGCTTCTGGCCGGTGGACAGCCGGTTGCCGCCCTCGCCGACGTCGGTGTCGTAGCCCTTCTCAAAGCGCAGGATGAACGACTCCGCATCCACCAGCCGCGCGGCGGCCTCGACTTCCTCGTCGGTGGCGTCCAGCTTGCCATAGCGGATGTTGTCGCGGATGGTGCCTGAGAAAAGGTGCGGCTGCTGCAGCACGTAGCCCAGGTTCGACTCCAGCCACAGCTGGCTGCGCTGCTTGTAGTCCACGCCGTCGATCAGGATCTTGCCCTCCGTAGGCTCGTAAAAGCGGCAGATCAGGTTCACGATGGTGCTCTTGCCGGAGCCGGTCTCGCCCACCAGGGCCACGGTCTGGCCCGCCTTCACGGTCAGGTCGAAGTCCTTCAGCACCTGCTCGCCGCCACCGTAACGGAAGCTCACATTGTCGAACTCGATGTCGCCGACAAGCTTCGGCCAGTTTTCTTTCTTCGGGTGGAAGTTGTCGCCGAACTTTTCGATGACCTCCGGCGTGTCTGAGATCTCCGGTTCGGTCTCGATGAGCTGCATCACGCGCTCGGCTGCGGCCTGGCTGGACTGCAGCTCCGCGAAGACGCGGGCCAGGTTCGAGATCGGCTCGAACATCTGGGTGGAGTAGTTCATGAACACCGTCAGCGTGCCGAAGCTGATCGCGCCGGTGAACACGTCGAACCCGCCGACCCACAGCGCGTAGGCCGCGGCGACGGAGCCCAGCGACATCACGATGGGCATGAACAGCGCGCTGAGTACGGCCGCACGCACGGCGGCGGCGCGCATCTTGCCGGTGAGCTCAAAAAACTCGCGGTCGTTGGCGGCCTCGCGGACGAGGGTCTTGGTGGTCTTGGCGCCGGTGATGCCCTCGTTGAACGAGCCGGTGATCTTGGAGTTGTTCTTGCGCACCTCGCGGTAGCTCTGAAGGATGCGCTTCTGGAACCACATCGCGATGACGGCGATGATCGGGATGATCACGAGGGTCGCGATGGAGAGCTTGATGGACAGTTGCAGCATGACGGTCAGGCTGAAGATGATGTAGCCGATCGACCAGAACAGGTCCAACAGGCCCCAGCCGATGGTGTCGCCCAGGCGCTGGGTGTCTGATGTCATGCGCGCGATGATGAACCCGATGGGCGTCTTGTCATAGAACGAAAAGGGCAGCTCCTGCAGCCGCTTGAAGCCCAGGGCGCGGATGTGGGTGCACATGCCGCGCTCGGTCCGGCCCGACAGGAAACAGAATGAGAACACGCACACCACCTGCACGATCACGAAAAAGAGGTAGCGCGCGATGAACCAGGGCAGGCCGTCTGTGGTCTGGCCCTGCACGAACACGTCGATGGCCTCGCGGGTCAGCAGCGGGAAAATGATGTCGATACCCGCGCAGACCAGCATCGTACAGGCGATGCCGAGCAGGTGAAACCGGAACGGCTTGGCGTAGTGGAACAGCCGCTTCCACAAGCCGAGGTCGAACTCCTTGGTGTAGTCTTGTTCCTCGTAGTTTTGCATGAGTTTTCACCTCGATGTTGAGATAATGGAGAGCCATTGCGTCATCCCGCCCCGCGCCGTCATCCTGACCCACCACGTCATCCTGAGGCCGCAGCCGAAGGATCTTCTTGTAGATGGAGGAAGGTCCTTCGCTGCGCTCAGGATGACGGCGGGGGAGGATGATCGCTTTCTTACGACGCGTCCGCTTCCAGTTCCTCTTCGAGGGCGGACTGAATGGCGTAGATCTGCTTGTACAGCCCGTCCTCGGCGATGAGCTGGTCGTGGGTGCCCTGCTGTGCGATGGCGCCGTCCTTCAGCACCAGGATCAGGTCCGCGTCCATCAGCGTGGTCAGCCGGTGGGAGATGATGAACGTCGTGAGGCCCTCGCTCTTTCGCTTCAGCGCCTCGCGGATCAGCGCGTCGGTCTCGGTGTCCACCGCCGACAGCGAGTCGTCGAACACCAGGATGTCGTTGTGCTTCAGCAGCGTCCTGGCGATGGCGGTGCGCTGCATCTGGCCGCCGGACAGGGTCACGCCGCGCTCACCCACCAGGGTCTCGTAGCCATTGTCGAACTCCTGGATGAACCCGTGCGCATGGGCGGTGCGGGCCGCTTCGAACAGTTCCTCGTCCGCCAAGTTATCCTCACGGGCGATGCCGATGTTGCGCTTGATGGTGCGCGAATACAGGAACGGCTCCTGCAGGATCAGCCCGATGTGCTTTCGAAGGTGCGCCTTCTTGATCTTTTTGATGTTCACGCCGCCGATCAAAATCTCGCCCTCTTGGACCTCGTACAGCCGCTGCAGCAGCAGCATCATGGTGCTCTTGCCGCTTCCGGTGGAGCCCAGGATGGCCACGGTCTGGCCGCGCTTCACCTTGAAGCTCAGGTCTTTCAGCACCAGCTTGCCGCCGTCGTAGCGGAAGCCCACATTGCGGTATTCGATGTCGCGGTCGATGGGCGCCTCGGTGCAGTCGTCGTCCTCGGACTCGGCGGGCTGGCGCAGGATCTCGTCGAGGCGGCCCATGGAGACCAGGGACCGGCCAAAGTCACTGAGGATTCTGCCCAGTTGGCGCACCGGCCACAGCAGCATCGAGGAATAGCTGACGAAGACGGTCATGTCGCCCACGGTCATCTCGCCATGGGCCGCCAGGTACACGCCGTAGCACAGCGTGATGCAGACCTGGATCATCGACAGGCAGTCCGCGCTGGACCAGTACACGGCCAGCAGGTCGCACAGCTTCACGCTCTTTTTGTGCAGCTCCACGTTCACGTCCTTGAACTTATCCACCTCGTACTGCTGACGCGCGAACGCGCGCACCACGCGCACGCCCGCCAGGTTTTCCTGCAGCACCGCGCCCAGCTTGCCCTCGGCCTCGTCGCTGATCAGGAACAGCTTCTGCACCCAGTGGAAGAAGATGTAAGCGAACAGGAACAGCGGCAGCACCAGGATCATGGACACGCCGGTCATCTTTGGGTTCTTTTGCAGCATCAGCACCAGCGCCACGCTGACCATGAACACGGTCTTGAAGATCTCGACCATCTGGGCCGACAGGAACTGGCGCACGGTGTCCACGTCGCTGGTGCAGCGCTGGATCAGGTCGCCGGTCATGTTCTTTTGGTGGTAGTCAAAGCTCAGCTTTTGCAGGTGCGAGTACAGCCGGTCCCTGAGGTCCTTGGCGATGGATTCACTGGCCGTGGCGGTGGAGCGACCGCGCATGTACTGCAGCACGCCGCCCAGCACGTTCAGGAAAAGCAGCGCCAGCGCCATCAGCCACAGGTTGTGGGCCAGAAAATCAACCCCGCCCCGGGCGTTGACCCAGGACAGCAGCGGCTCCGGTATGCTGAGCGGCCGGTTGCGGCCGATGATCGCGTCGATCACCTCCGCCAGCACCAGCGGTGTGACGAAGCTCACCGACACCGAAAACAGCACCGCGAATGTCGCCAGCGCATAGCGCTTCCACTGTGTCAGCGCCAGGGTGCCGAGCAGTTTGAATCGTCTGGTAAACATGGTGGAATTCCCCCCTCACAAGGTCTACATGGGCAAACAAAAACACCGGGCCCGCCGCTTCATCGCGCGTTCCGGTGTCCTACATGGCCTGCTGGGCTCGCCCCTTCGGACGAATCCCTATGATGGCATGGCAAGGCACGGAAAGCTGCGCGCATGATCTGCGGCGGCGCTGATGCGGAAACGATACTTGCGGTTCAGTGCGCACTTGGACATGTTCGCGGCCTCCTTCCTCCATGTTTTTGGATCAACTTCCACCAGTATACAGGATCATTCCGGCAAGCGTCAAGGGGGGTCGCCCCGTATTTTTGCGTTTTCCGTCACATTCCGCAATTCTTAACGCGGTGTTCGGGGCGCGGTGCGGACCTTGTTTTTTGTCCCGATTCGCCCGGCGAAGCGCGCCCCTGATTAAACATCGGCGAATTTGGCGAGAATTTCATATTATACTCTTCCTTCTGCCCGGAAAATGGGCTATAATACCTATAAGTATCACACATGGCGCATCAGACCGGTGTATCCGGCCAATAATCGACACGGAGGCGTTTTTATGGCACTCATTGACAAGATCATCGCGCAGGCAAAGACCGACATCAGGCACATCGTGCTGCCTGAGGGCGAGGAGCCGCGCAACATCGCCGCGGCCAAGGAGATCGCGGAAAAGGGCATCGCCAAGGTCACCATGCTGGGCAACGTTGAGAAGTCCTGCAAATGTGAGGGCGTGACCGTCATCGACCCGACCCAGTCCGACAAGGCCGAGGCCTATGCTCAGACGCTGTATGAGCTGCGCAAGGAAAAGGGCATGACCTTGGAGCAGGCCACAGCGCTGGTCAAGGACCCCATGTACTACGGCGTCATGATGGTCAAGCTGGGCGACGCGGACGGCCTGGTCTCCGGCGCGATCCACTCCACCGGCGACATGCTGAGGCCCGCGCTGCAGATCATCAAGCCCAAGAAGGGCATGAAGACCGTGTCCAGCTGCTTTTTGATGGAGTGCCCGGACCACTCGTTCGGCAAGGACGGCGTGCTGGTGTTCGCCGACTGCGCCGTGGTGCCGAACCCCACCGCCGAGGAGATGGCCAACATCGCCATCGGCGCGGCGGACAGCGCCCGCGCACTTGTCCAGATGGAGCCGAAGGTCGCCATGCTGTCCTTCTCCACCAAGGGCAGCGCCAAGCACGAGTTGGTCACCAAGGTGCAGGAAGCGACCCGCATCGCCCACGAGCTGGCGCCTGACCTGATGCTGGACGGCGAGCTGCAGCTGGACGCCGCGCTCGTCTCTGAGATCGGCCAGCTCAAGAGCCCCGGCAGCCCCGTGGCGGGCCAAGCCAACGTGCTGGTGTTCCCGGACCTGCAGTCCGGCAACATCGGCTACAAGCTGGTGCAGCGCCTGGGCAAGGCCGAGGCCTACGGCCCGGTGCTGCAGGGCATCGCCAAGCCGTGCAACGACCTGAGCCGCGGCTGCAGTGTGGAGGACATCGTGGCCACCGTGGCTATCACCGCCGTGCAGGCGCAGTTCTGATGGATGGAAGAATGATTGTGGAGGGCGTTAAAATGAAAGTCTTGGTCATCAATGCGGGTTCCTCATCGCTGAAGTATCAGTTGGTGGACATGGACAATGAGAACGTGCTCGCCAAGGGCCTCGTGGAGCGCATCGGCATCGAGGGCAGCAACTTGGTGCACAAGTACGGCGATCAGAAAGTCAAGTTTGAGCAGCCGCTGAAGGACCACAAAGAGGCCATCGCGTTGGTGCTCGCCACCCTCACCGGCCAGGAGCACGGCGTGATCGCGTCCATGGACGAGATCGGCGCGTTCGGCCACCGCGTGGTGCACGGCGGCGAAAAGTTCGCCAAGTCCGTGGTCATCACCGACGAGGTCATGGAGGCCATCAAGGAAAACATCTCGCTGGCCCCGCTGCACAACCCGGCGAACCTCATGGGCATCACCGCCTGTCAGCACGTCATGCCGAACACGCCCAATGTGGCGGTCTTCGACACCGCGTTCCATCAGACCATGGCCTCGGCGGCCTATATGTACGGCGTGCCCTACGACTACTACGAGCGGCTGAAGGTCCGCCGCTACGGCTTCCACGGCACCAGCCACCGCTATGTGGCGCAGAAGTGCATCGAGCTGCTGGGAAAGCCCGCCGCCGAGACCAAGATCGTCACCTGCCACCTGGGCAACGGCTCGTCCCTGTGCGCCGTCAAGGGCGGCAAGTCGGTGGACACCTCCATGGGCATGACGCCGCTGGAGGGCGTGCTGATGGGCAGCCGGTCCGGCACCATCGACCCGGCGATCATCGAGTATGTGATGCGCGAGGACAACATCACCATCGAAGAGATGACCAACATCCTCAACAAAAAGTCCGGCATGATGGGCCTGGACGGCCTGACGAGCGACATGCGCGACATGATGGACGGCATCCTGGAGGGCAACGAGCGCTGCAAGATGGCGTTTGACGTGTGGTGCCACGGCATCAAAAAATACATCGGCGCCTACGCCGCCATCATGGGCGGCCTGGATGCCATCGTGTTCACCGCAGGCATCGGCGAAAACGACGACATCGCCCGCGCCGCCGTGTGCGAGGGCCTGGAGTTCCTGGGCGTTGAGGTCGACGCGGCGAAGAACAAGGGCGTGCGCGGCAAGCTCACCGACCTGAGTGCGGAGGGCAGCAAGGTGAAGGTGTATCTGATCCCCACCGACGAGGAAATGGCGATCGCAAGGGACACGAAGGAACTGGTGGAGGGGTAGGCTAAGCGCACACCCAGCCGTTCCCGCCCACGTCGTCATCCTGAGGCGGGGGGCCCCCGGCCCGGCCAGAAGACGCCAAAACCAAAAGGGTGGGGAGGGGGGTGGGGAGCCACCCCCAGCTGG
>JAVBUD010000193.1:0-19608 GCA_031555755.1 Eubacteriales bacterium
GTCGAAGGATCTCCCCGCCGTGAGGCGACGTTCCTGCCGCAAAAGGGACGTCCGCTCACGCGGGGGAGATCCTTCGACTGCGCGTAGCACAGCGATGGATGACACGGGGTGAAGTTTGAGGAAGGTCCGTAGCGTAGCGAGGGATGACGAAATGGTGAGCGCCATCCAAAAAAGCGCCAGGGCGGCGGGTGCATGCGCACCCGCCGCCCAAACGATATCCACGAAATGAGCTGTTATAACCCCAGTATCGCCAGCGCTTCCTCCTGGAGCAAATCGAATCCTTCGTCCACCGTGTACTCGCCGATGCCCATCATTTCGCTGATCGGCAGCAGGGACGCGACCAGGAACTCGGCCCACTTGTCGAACACGGTCAGCGGCTTGTTGTGGTCCAGGGACTCAAAGATGCAGTTCTTTTCTTCCGCCGTCAGGCCCTTGAACATGATGTCCATGTTCTTTTCGGTGGCCGCGCGGTTGATCTGCGGGCCCCAGGTATACTCCTGGTACTTGATGGTGGACGGCTCCTCGCCGATCAGCCATACCATGACTTCCTTGGTGGCCTCCGGCTCCTTGGACGCGGCCAGCGGGATGTACACGTCCACATAGCCCACCGTGGTGCCGCCCGGGGTCGGGAGCACGCCGTAGTTGATGTCGCTCTGCGCGAAGTCCGGATGGCTCCAGGTGCCGGTGATCGTCATCGCCAGCTTGGCGTCCGCGAACAGCTGCGCGGTGGACGTGGTCTTCGTGGTCGCGCTGTCCGGCATGATCTTGTCGGTGTGCATCATCTTGTACAGGTCCTCGTGGATGGCGCGGATCTCGGGGTTGTCAAACTGGGGATTCAAGTTCTCGCCCCAGTAGTCCAGGCCCTTGGGGAACAGCATGCACGCCGTGCGCTCCAGCTGGTACTCGATCCACGCGCCGTACACGCGCTCCAGGCCCTCGCCGGAGGACAGCTTCGCGCCGTACTCCGCCCACTGCTCCATGGTCCAGGTGTTCGTCCAGTCCAGCGACGGCACTTCCAGCCCCGCAGCCTCAAACATGTCCTTGTTGTAGTAGCACATCAATGTGTAGACGCTGATCGGCAGGCCGTACAGCTTGCCGTCGCGGTACAGACCCTCGATGACGTTCCAGTAGTACTCGTCCTTGTTGACATTCGCTTCGACATACTCGGTCATGTCCATCAGCAGGCCCTGGGACGCGAACTGCGGATAGAATGACGTGGACACCGTGGTGATGTCCGGGCCCATGTCGGCGGCGATCAGCGTGATCAGCTTCGTGGAGGCGTCCTCCCAGGTGGACGCGGTGTTGTCCAGCTCGATCTGGATGTCCGTGTGGGTCTCGTTGAACCGCTTCACGATCGTGTCGTGGCCGCCGTTGCCGGAGATGGCGAGCATCTTGACGGTCTTGACCCCTTCGCCCATGGCCGGAACGCCGAACGCGCCCAGCAGCAGCACCAGTGCCAGCACAGCCGATAGAATCCTTCTGGTCATCTGATAGTCCTCCTCGTGTATTTTTCCCCTATAATCAAGGCCAAGCGCTTGGCCTTTGATCCGCGTTATCCCTTGATGCCGCCCAGCATGATGCCCGAGATGATGTACTTCTGGGAGATCAGGTACAGGATGATCACCGGCGCCAGCGCAATGCAGGACGCGGCCATCAGCAGGTGCCACTTCGTGGAGTACTCCGACATGTAGATCCTCAGCTTCAGCGGCACCGTCATCAGTGCGGGCGAGTTCAGGTACAGCATCGGCCCCAGAAACTCGTTCCACTTGCCCATGAACGTCAGCACTGAGATCGACACCACCATCGGCACCGCCATCGGCATGATGATCCGCCACCAGATCCCAAAGTGGGAGCAGCCGTCGATGTAGGCGGAGTCGCGGTACGCGTCCGGAATCCGCATGATGTACTGGCGCATCATGAACACATTGCTGGCCGTGCCGAACAGACCCGGTATGATCAGCGGCAGGAACGTGTTGATCCAGCCGATCTGCTTGAAGATCACGAACAGCGGGATCAGCGTCACCTGGTACGGGATCATCACCGTCACCAACACCATCATGAAGAACCCGGCCTTGAACTTGAAATCGATCTTGGCGAACGAATACGCCACCATGGAGGACACGATCACATTGCCCACCGTGGCCGTGACCGCGATGAACATGCTGTTCGTCAGCGCCAAGCCCATGGTGCTCTGCACCCAGGCCTCGCGGTAGTTCACCCAGTTCACTGGGTTGGGGATCAGTTTCGGCGGATAGGAGAACACCAACGACGTGTCCTTCAGCGAGGTGGAGATCATCCAGATGAACGGGAACAGCGTGATGGCCGTGACCGCCAGCATCACGATGTGCAGCGCCGTATGGCTTATCCTCAGCTTGCTATGCATCGTAATTCACCCACTTATTCTGTAACGTGAACTGCACCAGCGTGATCGCGAAGATCACCACGAACAGGATCCAGGCGTAGGTGGACGCCTCGCCCATGCGGAAGTAGGCGAACGCGATGTTGTAGATCTGCATCACGATGGTCTCCGTGGCGTGGCCCGGGCCGCCCTTGGTCATCACGAACGCGGCGTCGAACATCTGGAAAAACCCGATGAAGTGCATCACCAGCAGATAGAACAGCGTGGGCGTCAGCATGGGCAGCGTGATCTGCCAGAACGACTTCCACTTGGTCGCGCCGTCGATGTACGCGGCCTCGTAGTACGTGTCGTCGATGGACTTCAACCCCGCAGCCAGGATGATCATGTCGTAGCCCATGGCCTGCCAGATGGACATGATCGCCACCGAAGTCATCGCCCAGGCCCGGGACGAAAGCCACGGAATCGGCTCGACGCCGACCATGTTCAGCACGTTGTTGATGAACCCGTAGTTCTTGTCATACAGCCAGGACCAGACCACGCACACCGCCACCGTGGTGGTGATGTTCGGCAGGAAAAACGCGGTGCGGTAGAACGGCACCCCTCGGATGTTCGCGTTCAGCGCCAGCGCCAGCAGCAGCCCGCAGATGATCGCGCCGGGGATGGCGATGGACACGTACTTGATGGTGTTGCCCCAGATCACGCCCAGCATCTTGTCCTGCAGCACCGTCACATAATTCTGCACGCCCACGAAGGACCAGGGCGTCATCATGTTCCAGGATGTGAAGCTGATGAACAGGGAAAAGAACACCGGGATCACGGAAAAACACAGGATGCCCACCAAAATGGGCGAGATCATCAGCATGCCGACCCGCTGGTCGCGCTGCCTCATCGTGAGCGCGCCCCGGCGCGGCGCCGGTGTGGCCTGTATCTTCTGCACGGGCAACCCACCTTTCTGTTAAGATGACTCAGTTTACCATACCGCCCGCGGGGCCGGTACAGGAAAATCGAACCATGGTCGCAACAAATGTCCCATGTTGCACGATTCGACTTGCGCATTCAGGGCGTTGCTCCTATAATTAGATTGGTCCGATCCTCCCCATGCCCGCGAAAGGAGGCATCCGCGCATGAACCCCGACCGCCTCTGCAACAAGGTCCTCGTCGCCGACGACGACAAGATCATTCGCGGCTACATCCTCGGGCTGCTGCGCACCATACTAGGCCCGGACGTGCGGCTGTTCGAGGCCCACGACGGCGTCAGCGCGCTGGCGCAGATCGAGGAGCACGACATCGCCATCGTGCTCACCGACATGATGATGCCCCGCATGGACGGGCTGCAGCTCATCGAGGCCACCCGCAAAAAGTATCCCCACGTGCAGTTCGTGGTGCTCAGCAACTACGACGACTTCGCCTTTGTGCGCAAGTCTTTTCTGTTCGGCATCGTCAACTATGTCATCAAGTACCAGGTGGACGCCCAGCTGATCCAGACCCTCATGGAGGAGGCCCGGGCGGCGCTGCACATCCACTTTCGCCAAAAAGCGTTTCAGCGGGAGCTGCACCGCGCCGACGCCGTGGAGGCCTGCATCGCGCGCGGCCAGGCGCTGCAGGACGCGCTGGAGGCCTACCGCACGCCGGAGCTGTTCCAGGATTGGGCCAAAAAGCCGCTGCTGAACGTGCGCGTGGACTGCCTGGAGATGCAGCCCCACCAGCCCGCGTCCAGGCGAATGCTGGCCGAGGACTGGGCGGTGCTGTTCGACGAGGAGACCGGAGGCGAGTTCCTGCCCTCTGTGCTGCCCGACGTCACCGGCGCTGGCAATCTGCGGCTGCACCTGATCGCCCATTCCGCGCTGCACAACAGCGCCGCGTTCCTGCTGCGCGTGCAGGAGTTGATCCGCGCCTTCCTGGACAGGGCGCAGTTCGAGTACCACTGCATCTGCCTGGCCGCCATGGACAATTCCACGGGCTTTGACCCGCTGGTGACGGGCAGGCTCTCAGCCACGGCAGAGCTGGTCTATTATCGCACCCAATCCGAGCTGCTGCAGCAGCCCAGACTGCTGTCCGAGCTGCTGCCGCAGAACGACGCCCACGCCCAGTTCCTGGACGCGCTGCTGCGGGGCCAGCCGGAACGCGCCTGCCAGCTGATCACAGACACCTGCCTGATGCTGCGCAGGCTGCAGCCCCAGCCGTCCATGGCCAAGAAAATGCTGCTGCGGTTCCTGCGCCAGATGCAGTCCATCGGCGCGCACGTGGCGGTGGTGCTGCCCCAGACAGCCCTTGACCATCTGAACGCGTCCGAGTCCGCGCTGCTGGAGCTGGTGCGGACCATGCCCGCCGAGCATGGCCGCCAGCAGTACGGGGACCGCGCCATGGACGAGTTGATCCGGTCCATGCTGCTGGACCTGGCCCACCCCATCACGCTGGACGAGGCCGCAAAGCGCGTGGGCTTCAGCCGCACTCACTTCTGCCGCATCTTCCGCAAGGTCACCGGCGAGAGCTTCAACGAGTTCCTGACCCACAAGCGCATCGACCACGTGTGCGTGCTGCTCAAGGAGCCCGGCGCGCAGCTGTCCACCATCGCCCAGTCGGTGGGCATCAGCGACGTGCGCTATTTCAAAAAACTGTTCGCTCAACACATGCACATGTCGGTGCAGGAATGGATTGCGCGTCAGAGGGAGGACATGGCATGAGCCTGCGCGGAAAATTGACACTGTTCATGTTGGTGGCGTCCCTGTTCCCCATGCTGCTGTACGCGGGCTTTGCGTACAGCAGCATCCGCGACCATGCCCTGCGCCAGGCCCAGGACACCAGCGCCGCGCTGTTCGAGGCGAAACTGGACACCTACGAACAGAAGGTGCACCAGCTGTACAACACCGCCATCGACATCATCTCCAACCAGCCGCTGCGGTTCCTGTTCAAGTCCATCCGCAGCACCGAAAACATCGACACCCGCTCCACCTTCCGCAAGTGGCAGATCATCTCAAACACCAAGACCGTGCAGCGCACCGTGGACGCGCACTACGCGGCCCAGCGCGACCTGCTCCACGGCATCGGCATTTATGAAATGAACCGCAGCCGCGCGACGCTGCGCAATTTTGAGACCCTCAAGTCCGGCAGCCTGCGCACCAACCGCGCCGCGCTGGCGGACTCACAGGCCCATGTGGGCGTGCCCCGCCTGACCATGAGCCAAGACGCGGGCGGCATCATGTACACCGTGTGCCTGTCGTTCACCGAGATCAACACCGTGGACGTGCTGGGCACCTGCATGATGGACCTGAACGCGTCCAATCTGTTCGAGACGCTGATCCCCTCCGCGCTGTCGGAGAGCGAGGAGCTGTTCATCCTGGACAGCGCCAACCGCATCGTGTTTCACCCCGACCCGTCCCGCATCGGCACGATCTACCGGGACGCGGGCCTGCTGCCCAGCGCGGAGCACGCGGGCGCGCGGTCCTATCTCGCGAGGCAGCGCGACCAGTCGTTCATCGTCAACAGCCGCGGCACCGCCACCAACCCCGACTGGACGGTGTACTACGCCGTGCCCTACGAATACTTCGTGCAGAGCGGCCACGGCATGGCCAACATGATCATCCCGTTCGCGCTGCTGTGCGCGATGATGGCCATCGCCTTCGCGCTGCTGCTGTCCTGGAATGTGTACGCGCCCATCCGCCACCTCACCCGCCACATCTCAGGCATGTCAGGCCGCAACCTGGAGCCGCTGGTCACCCACAGCAACATGCCCGAGATGGTGCTGCTGTCCGACTCGTTCAACGCGCTGCTGGACGACATCCATCTCATGCAGCAGCAGGTGGAGGTGGAGGCCGAGCACGCGAAAAAGGCCGAGATCATCGCCCTCCGGGCACAGGTCTCGCCCCATTTTCTCTACAACACCCTGAACGTGATCAAATGCCTCGCCGCCGAAAACCGCACCGATGAGATCGGCGTCGCCACCACATCCCTGATCGACCTGCTCCGCGCCAGCATCGGCGACACCCGGGACGTGGTGCCGCTACAGACCGAGCTGGGCTATGTGGACAACTACATCACGCTGCAGCGCTACCGGCTGGACCTGCACTTCCGCTACGAGACCCACATCGACCCCGACGCCCTGGACCAGTCGGTGCCCCACTTCTGCCTGCAGCCCATCGTGGAAAACGCGCTGATTCACGCCTTCGGCGACATCAAATCAGAAGATAACCTGATCACCGTGCGCGCCGCCCTCCACAGGGGCCAGCTCATCATCGAGGTCGAGGACACCGGCGACGGCATCGATCCCCAACTGGCCGAAAAGCTCAACGCCGAGTTCCTCACCCCCGCCGCCCACTGGATGAGCAAGGTCGGCCTGCATAACGTCTGCGAGCGCGCCCTGCACCAGCTCGGCCCCACAGCGACCCTGACCCTCAAAAACACCGGCAAAGGCACCTGCGTCCGCCTAACCCTCCCCCCCATCACCTACCCCAGCCGCAGAACCACCGCATGATAAAAGCGTCGCAATAGCATACAAACTCACAACGCACCCCCCACGGCCATCGCGACAGCCCCTCCCCCCCGTCATCCTGAGCGCCAGCGAAGGACCTTCTTCAACTTCATGCCAAATCAGTTTGAGGAAGGTCCTTCGCTCGTGCTCAGGATGACGGGGTGGGCGGAACCGGATGTTCCAAAGTGCCCACCGTCATCTGCGCTCAACTTTCTCCCTGCCCGCCATCATCGCCCTCGCCGTCCACCCCAGCGCATAAGCCGACCGCTCCAGCAGCGCCAGCACCTCCGCGCAGGACTGATCCAGCGTCATCGGGCCGTCGCAGATGGCGTACGCGCCGTCGATACCGCATCCGTACACCGCCTCCGCCCCGGGCCCCAGCGCGCCCACCAGCGCCACCACCGGCACGCGCCCCCGCGCCTTGGCCCTGCGCGCCACGCCCACGGGCACCTTGCCCGACACAGTCTGCCCGTCCATGCGCCCCTCGCCCGTCACGACGAGGTCCGCGCCCATGGCGAGCCGGTCAAACCCCACGATGTCCAGCACCGCGTCGATGCCGGACGCGAAATGCGCCCCGCAAAAAGCCAGCAGCCCCGCCCCGAGTCCGCCCGCCGCCCCCGCGCCGGGCAAGTCCGCCACCTCGACGCCCAACTGCGCCTCGATGACCGCCCCATAGTGGCTGAGCGCCGCGTCGAGCAGCAGGATCGACTCGGGCGTCGCGCCCTTCTGCGGCCCGAACACATGGGACGCGCCGCTGATCCCCGTGAGCGGATTGCGCACATCCACCGCGCAGGTGATGACACATTCCCTGAGGCGCGGGTCCATGCCCGACACGTCGATCGTACACAGCGACCGAAGCGCCGCCCCGCCGAATCCCAGCTCGCGCCCCTGCGCATCGCGCAGCGACGCCCCAAGCGCCTGCGCCATCCCCGCACCGCCGTCGTTGGTGGCGCTGCCGCCCAGCCCGATCAGGATCTTCCGATGGCCCGCGTCCAGCGCGGCTTTGATCAGCTGCCCAGTGCCGTACGTCGTGGCCACGAGCGGGTCCCGCCTCTCCTCAGGCACCAGCAACAGCCCCGACGCCGCGCTCATCTCGATGACCGCGGTCCCAGTGTCCAGCACGCCGTATCCCGCCGACACCGGCTCACCCAGCGGGCCCATCACCTCGCATCGCACAAGTGCGCCGCGCCCGTTCGCGATGACCGCCTCCACCGTGCCCTCGCCCCCATCCGCCACCGGCACGTGCTCAATCCGCGCATCCGGCATCGCCCGCAGCAGCCCTCGCCGCACCGCTTCGCCCGCCTCGCAGGCGCTGCAGCTCCCTTTGAACGAGTCCATCGCAACCAAGATTTTCACAGCTCAATTCCACCTCTCGCATCAGTCATGGGGCGGGCGGTTCATCACGCCATCGTCAATGATACCGGAAATTGTACGATATCCGGCGGCAAAATGCAAGCGTATCCAGAAAAACGTCCGCCTCAAGGAACAGGTCGAATCAACCCGACAGCTGACACGCATTTGCCAATCATGTTACAGATACCGCATATGCTCACGCTTCCTGTCACGCCGAATAGTCTGTGATAGACGCCGCGATTGCGAATCTACACAGGATGGTGAAACAGCATGGCAGAAATCATCTACGCGGATCGAGACCGAATCGCCAGCATATGGCTTCCGTTTTGCGAAAACCGATGCTGTATTAAGTGGCACATCGCGCAGCTGCAGTCAAACCTGAGACTCCTGTCCACCGAGCAGTTCACATGGTGTCAAATCCAGCAAAAGCTCGCCCGCGACGGGAAGACCGTCGATCACATCGACCCCGAAGAATGGAGCCGGATCCAGGCGCTGTTCGCCCAGGGCGACACGGTGCAAGTGTTTGTGTTTGAGCTATTGGCCGCCCAAGACGCATCCTTGCCGACCGGCGACGAGTTGGTTTTCTGCCTGGGCTGCGAGCGGAAAGCATACCAGGTGCTGCCAGACCCGGACAATCAGCCGGTCTGCAACAAGATCGACTACACGCTCAACATTTTCTATGACCGCGTTTGGCTCTCCAGCGCCAACGTCCATCACCTGAACGACCTCGGCCTGCTGGAACCCACATTGTACGGCTACAAGTGCGCCTACTCCCCCGTCTCCGGCGAAACCTGCTATGTCACCGGCTGGCAAGTCTTGTCCGAACCGATCCGAAAGATCATGTACGACGCCGGATGGAATCCCAGCGCGTCAAAACTAGAAACGATCTGTTGGACCATCGCCTACCTGGTCCTCACCTTCGGCAACCCCACCCCCATCGATCAGGGCTGCGGCCTGCGCTTTTCCTGGGGCACCTTCGTCACAGACGCAATCGTCGCCCAATACTGACCTCCCAAGGACAGCTTTGAGGCAACACCGCGCAGAACGCGTTCGCTCTGTGCGGTGTTGCCTCGATCCTATGTTGCTGAATGACTCGAACTCATCCTGTCATACATTCCCAGAATGACGAACTGGTCCATGTCTAGGGTAACACCTCACAGGTAGCGGATGTGATGATGGGATGATTTTTCGTTCAGGTGGTCCTGCGAAAACCGCAGGACTAGCAGCGCTAATTCAAGTGTTTTTGCAGGACTGCCTGGGCGGAAAAGCGGCCGTCAGCGCGTTCGTTACTTGTGCGGTGTTGCCCTAGTCCTATTTCCCAGCCACCTGATAGAAACATGCCTTAGGGGACTCGATCAGCCCTTCCTTCTTCAGTTCCTTGAACGCCTTGTCCACTTCGGCGCGCTCAAGGCCGGTCAGCTCGCAAATCTGTACAGCCTTCAGCGGCTTGTCTGACTTCGCCAGGGTCTCCAGCACCTTTTCCTTCGACATGGGTCATGCCCTCCTATGTCACATTTCGCACTCATCGCCGAGCACTTGCCAGATGACGCCGTATTTATCGGTCACCATGCCGTACAGACCGGCGAAGAACGTCTTGCCCAGTTCCTCCCCGACCTCGCCGCCCTCGGCCAGTTCGCGGAAGATCCGCTCCGCCTCGACCCGGTCGTCCACGCTGACCGTGGGGCTCAGGTTGTTGCCCAGCGCCAGTGGCATGCCCGCCGGCATGTCCATGAACATCACATTCACGCCGCCGATCGGCACACACGAATACATGATCTTATCCATGTCCCCTTCCGGCACCTCATACCCCTCGCTGGGCGGCGTCTCGCCATAGGTCATCAGATCTAGCACTTCGCTGCGAAACACCTTTGCATAGAACGCCACCGCCTCGCGACAATTCCCGTCGAAATTGACAAACAGGTCTAACTTCATAGCGCCAATGCTCCTTTATCCGCGAAGCCGCTCTATAGGCGGCCTATCGCCCTGTGTTGAGCGTTTCCAATAGCATAACACGAACCACACCGCATGTAAAGCACATCTTGCTAGGGCAGCGCTAGGTAACCGATGATCAATTAGATTGCCGGCTGGGTTTTGATTTTTCGTCCAGGTGCGCTTGCAGAAACCGACGGCGTAGCAGCGCTACGTCGAGTGTTTTTGCAGGCGTGGATGGACGGAAAAGCAGAAGCCAGACGGTGATCGAATTAATCATCGATTACCTAGGATGACTGTGACCTTCGCCCTGACAGCGCGCACGTTGCACGCGCTATATCCCTGCGCGGAATGTGGTGGGGCTCAGGCCGGTGTGGCGGATGAACACATTGGTGAAGTAGGCGGGGTCCGAAAAGCCGACGGCCTCGGCGACCTCGAACACCTTCAGGTCCGGATCGTGCAGCAGCTGTACGGCGCGCTCGATGCGGCAGCGGTTGATGGCGTCGGTCATGGATTCGCCCGTCTCTTTTCGAAACAGACTGCCCAGGTAGTTGGCGTTCACATGCAGTTGGCGGGCGATGGCGCTGAGGTTGATGTCCCTGGCGAAATGCTGGCCGATGTATTCCAGCGCCTGTCGGGTGAGCGGGCTACGCCTCTGCTGGGGGTCCGACTGCGCGCCCATCTCGCGGCTCATGCCGTGCAGCAGCGCGCGCAGCCGGTCATGCTCCTGTTGCTCGCGCCGGTCGCGCTCCAGGCGCTGGACCAGCTTTGCGACGGCCTCCGGGATGCGCTCGATGTAGTTGGACTTCAGCACATAGTCCACCGCGCCGCGCTGCACGGCGGCCTGGGCGTAGCTGAAGTCCGGATACGCGGTCAGGTAGATCAGCCGCGCGGGTAGATGCAGTTCGGCGATCCGCGCGCCCAGCTCTAGCCCGTCCATGCCGGGCATGCGGATGTCACACACCACGATGTCCGCCGGTTGCTCCGTCAGCATCGCCAGCGCCTCCTGCCCGTTCTCGGCCTGGGCCGCGACCTGACAGCCCAGCGCCGCCCAGTCGATCAGACTGACCAGGCCTTGGCGGATCAGCGGCTCGTCGTCCACGATCAGCACGCGGTACATGGCTCAAGCCTCCTTTCTGTAGGGGATGCGCACGGTCACCCGCGCCCCGGTCTGCCACTGCCGGTCGATGAACACGCCGTAGCGCTCGCCGTAGATCAGCTGCAGCCGCCTGTGCGTGTTGCGCAGTCCGATCGATTCGTGCGCCTCCTCCTGCCGCCCATCGGCCAGTGGGTTCGCGTCGCCAAACCCCACGCCGTCGTCGGTGACCACAAACAGCAGGTCGTCGCCGTCCACGCCCACAGCCAGCGCCACGCTGCCCCGGGCGGGCTTGACCTCCAGCCCGTGGATCACCGCATTTTCGACGATGGGCTCCACGCACAGCCTCGGGATGAGCGCGGCCTTGAGCCGTTCGTACTCCACATGGATCGTGTAGCTGAGCTTTTCCCCAAAGCGCTGCTTTTGGATGTACAGATAACAGTCGATGTACTCCAACTCCTGCGCCACGCTGATCAGGGCGTCGCCGTCGTTGGTGATCCCGGCGCTGAGCAGCGTGCTGACCGAGCGCACCATGGCGTATATGGACTCCTCCTTGGCGAGCTTGGCCTTGGTGCTGATCGCGGCCAGCGCGTTGAACAGGAAATGCGGGTGGATTTGAGACTGGAGGTACTTGATGTCGGCGCGCTTGACGGCGAGCTGTTTTTCATAGACCTCGTGGATCAGGTAGTCGATCTTGCCGGACATCTCGTTGAATGTGCCGCTCAGTTCGGCCAGCTCGGTGGTGGCGTAGGCCGGCATGCGCTCGCGATAATTGCCCTGCTTGATCTTGTTTAAGCTGTGCGTGATGCGCTTGAGGAACCGCGTGCTGCGGTATGAGACCAGGATCGTCAGCATCAAGAATCCGGCGAACACCAACAGCAGGATCTGCAAATACTGAAACGACACCGACTGCGCATACGCGTCCACGCTGCGGCGCGGGACGCCCGCCACAAACGACAGCCCCGTGGTGGAGATCCGCTGGCTCAGCGCGTAGTAGGGCTCGCCATCGACCGCCAGCTCGCAGAAATCGCCCGCAGACATCAGCTGGCGCACCTGCGGTCCCACCTGACTGCCCAGCAGCGACTTATCGGCGCTGGAGTACACCGTGCCGTCCGCGCCCACGATGCACGCGACGGTGCCCGGATACTGCAGCGCCTTCTCGTACCCCTTCATCAGCGTGTCCTCGTCCACGCACAGGATCAGCACCAGCGAGATCGCCGCGTCCCGGATCTCCGGATAGCGCTTGGCCAGGTAGAACAGCGGCTCGCCCCGGGCGGGGGGATAGGCCAACAGCCCCGTGCCTTCGTTTTGCAACACCTGGTCGTACACGGAAAAACTGCGCTGCGTCAGCTCGAACACGGGGAGCTTGCCCTGTGAGTAGAAGCTGAAGCAGCGCTTGTCCACGATGAAGAATGCGGAGTCCATCAGGTTATTCTGCCAGGCGCTGTTGAGCATCAGCGTGTGGCGCAGCGAGTCGTCCAGCTGGATCTGCGACACAAGCTGGCCCGCCGCGTCGGCAGTCTTGGCCTCACCGCCCTTGAACCAGTCCTGCAGCGTCTGGTTCGAGAAAAAGTAGGTCATGGTGTTTTCCAGCATGCTGAGCGAGTAGTCCAGCGTCTGCACCGTCTGGTTGGCCAGCGCCTCCAGGTTCTCCCCTGCCGACTCCCGCTGCCGCCCCGTGAAGGTCACATGGAAAAAAAGCAGCGAAAACGCCATTAGGCACAGCGCCGTGCCCGACACCAACAGCACGATCCGAAACCGCATCGAGCGCATCATCCGCCGCATGGCATCGCCTCCCAGCATCGCCATTATACCACGAATCACTGCTTGACGGAACCCGATGTGAACGCCTCGATCACCTTGTTTTGGAACACCATGAACACCACCACCATCGGGATGATCGCCAGCATCACCGCCGCGAACAGCGCGCCGTAGTTGGTCTGGAACAGCCCCAAGAAGTTGCGGGTGATCACCTGCACGGTCTTTTTGCTCTGGTCCGAGATCAGCGTCATCGCGAACAGGAACTCGTTCCAGCTCGCCACCGCCTGCAGGATGATGACCGTGACCAGCCCGGGCTTGGCGATGGGCGCGATGATGGCCAGCGCCGTGCGCAGGGGCGACGCGCCGTCGATGGCGGCGGCCTCGTCGATGGACCTGGGGATGCCCGAGATGTGCCCGTTCAACACCATAACCGAGATGGGCACCTGAAACGCGGCGTACAGCACCGCCAGCCCCCACACGGCGTTGGACATGTGCAGCCGGTCCATGATCAGCTTGATGGGCAGCAGCGCCGAGTTGATCGGGATCAGCAGCCCGAACGACAGCAGCGCCAGCAGCACCTTCAGGAACCGGAACCGGTAGCGGCTGATCGCGTACGCCGCCAGATAGCACGCGCTGGCGTTGATCAGCACGGAGCCTGCGGTGGCCAGCGCGCTGTTCAGGAACGACTGCAGCATGTACGGCTCCTCAAACACGCGCGCATAGTTGCGAAACGAGAACGACTGCGGCAGCGACAGCGCGAAGTCCAGCACCTCGCGGTTGGTCTTGAACGACGACAGCATCACCCACACCAGCGGGAACAGATTGACCACCAAAAAAAACAGCAGGATCAGGTCGCGCAGCACGCGCAGCGCGATGCCCGCCGGTCCCCTGTCCGGCCGCTCGATGGGGCGCGGCCTGCCCGCCCTGATCGGAATCGGTTGCATCTGCGCGCCTCCCTTCATTCCATCTCGTGCGCCCTGTTCGTGCCCATGACCCGCATCACCAACGACACCAGCACCATGCCCATGCACAGCAGGAACACGCCGATGGTGTTCGCATACGAAAAATCGGCATAGGAGTATTGCTGGTACAGGTACAGCGCCAGCGTCTCGGTGCGGTAGTTGGGCGCGCCGTTGGTCATGATGTACAGCCCGTCAAAGAACCGGATGCCGCCTGTGACCGTCAGGATCATGCAGGTGCCCGTCACCAGCCGCATGGCGGGCAGCTTGATGTACAGCGCGGTCTGGATCAGGTTCGCGCCGTCGATGGCCGCCGACTGCAGCATCTCCTCCGGGATCGAGATCAGCTCGGCCAGCATGATCATCGAGTACATGCCGATGAAGAACAGCCACGTACAGATGATCGAGCCCCATGCGGTGGCCGGATCGAACAGCCAGTTGCGCGCCATCTGTGGCAGCCCCATCAGCTCCAGCACCGAGTTCAGCAGCCCGTAGCCCGGGTTGAACACAGAGATGAAAATCGTGGCCCAGGCCACGCTGGAGATGATCTGGGGGATGAAGTACGCCGTGCGAAGCAGCTTCCAGCCGCGCATTTTCGTGCTCAGGATCAGCGCCACAACGATGGCGAACGGGATGTGCACGAACACCGCGAAGGACACCCACGACAGGATGTTCTTCACCGAGGTGTAGAAAACCGGGTCCTGGAACAGCCGCTGATAGTTGTTAAGTCCCGCGAACCCCTCGATGTTGATCTTGTCCCACTTCATGAACGAGGTCGCGATGGTCGCCAGCAGCGGCGCCAGATAGAACGCGCCGTACAGCACCATCACCGGCAGGCACGCGCAGACCGCGAACCCCAGCCCGCGTCGCCTCAGCATGTGCATCACATCCGATCTGCAATGCCCGGCCCCCTCTTTCGCGGGGAGGCCGGGCCATTTATCGCGCGGAAGACAATCAGTTCTTGTCGGAGATCTGCTGCAGCTGCTCCGCGAACTGCTCGGGGGTCAGCGCGCCTGTGGCCAGGTCGGGCAGCAGCTGGCCCAGGCCATCATTCACGGCGGGCTTCACGCAGTTGGAGAGCATGTCGTGGCGGTTGCTGGCCTCCATTGCCTGGGGCAGGTACTCGGCGTTGATCGGGTCCAGCGTGAGCAGCGTCTTGTCGATCTCAATGGCGGGCGAGTTGCCAGATACGTTCAGGAAGCCCGCGTACACCTCGGGGGTGGCCAGGTACTTGATGACTTCGTAGGCGGCCTCCAGCTTGGCGGGGTCACTGCTGCCCACCGCATAGGCGATGTTTTCGGACTGAATGGTGCTGCCGCCCGGTGCGATCGCGCAGGCCACATTCTGCTCCAGGCCCGGCAGCGCGATGGCGGTGTTGGCAAAATCGCCGATCATCCACGGGCCGTTGGCGATCATGGCCGCCTTGCCGTTGAGGAAGTTGTTGGCGGCCACCGCGTAGGTCGCGCCCACAGCGTCCAGCGTGGTGTACTCGGCCAGCATGCGCTGCAGCTTGGCGGCCGCGTCCACGAACACCGGCTCGTTGAACTGGACGGTGTCGGGCTTGTACTTGAGCCACTCCAGCCCCTCGGGCGTGGAGCCGATGATGTCCGACAGCAGCAGCATCGTGGTCCAGGAGTTTTCGCCCGTCATCAACGCCAGCGGCGCGACGCCCGTGGCTTTGATCTTGTCGCAGGCGTCGAAGAACTCGTCCCAGGTTGCGGGGAACGCGCTCACGCCCGCGGCCTCAAACAGCGCCTTGTTGTAGAAAATGCCCACATAGCTCTTGGCGTAGGGCAGCCCCAGTATGTGGCCCTCGGCGTCGGTGTAAGTCGCGGCGCTGTCCGCGTCGATGCGGGCGGCCAGTTCGGTGTCGGCGTCAAATAGCGGCTTCAGGTCCGCCACGCGCCCGGAGCCCGCGATCAGGTTGAACCGCGCGGCGTCGGCATTGAGCATGAACAGGTCGGGCATGGTGCCCGATGCGGCGTCGGTCCGGAGCTTGTCAAAGCAGGCGTCCCCCGCGACGCCGTCCACATTGATGCGGATCTTGCCTTCGTGCAAGGCGTTGAAGTCGCTGACCACCTGGGAGAACCACTTGGCCTCCGCCTCCTCGCCGATCTGGGAGGACAGCCAGCGCAGCTCAATGGGCTCATCCGCCAGCGCGCCAATCGCACCAAAGCACACCGATAGAGTCAGCACAATGCACAGAATCCCTATTGCTCTCTTCATGGTGAACCTCCTGATAAATGATCGAGCTTCACGCGCCCGTAACCCAATTATACCAGTTTACCGTTCAAAGAGAATGGAAAATCGACAGGCATTTGTTGTAAAATCCCCAGATTGTTTGCAGCGGCCTGCCCTGCGGCTCCCACTCTGTCTAGTACACCGCGCACTCCAGCGCTGTGTCGATGTATGCGCGATACCGCTCCTCAACGCCCTCCGGAAGCTGCGCATCAATGGGGCCGCCCGTGGTGCCCATGATGAAGTGACCGCCGGGCTTTCCTTGCGCCATGGCGCGCAGCGTCGCCTCGCGCACTGCCCTGGCGCTGCCGCGCTCCAGCAGACGCGCCTCCAGGTTGCCAAGCAGGCACATTTTGTCGCCCACAAGCCTCTTGAGGTCAGGCAGCTCGACGTCTCCGTCCGGCGGCGGCTCACAGGGGTCCATGCAGTCCGCGCCGGAGCGGGCGATGAGCGGCGCGGTTTGGGCCACATTGCCGTGGCTGTGCACATCCACCAGCGCGCCGCTTGCGTGGATCAGCTGGACCATCTCCGTGAGGCACGGCAGCCCGAACCGCTCGAACGCGCTCGGCGGGAGGTAGGGCGGCGTCATGTACTCCGGGCCGACGATGCGGTAGATGTCCGCGCGCGGACCCGCGAGCTGCCGCTCCAAGTTGGCCATGTTTCGCTCATGCATGACCTTGAGCGCCTTCCCGAAGTGCGCCGGCTCGCACATGACCCATTCCAGCGAGTCCGCGAAGCCCATCAGCGTCATCGTCTCATAGGCCGACTCACCCACCGACTGCATGGCGATGCCGCGCTCACCCAGCGCATCCAACATGGGCCGATGGGCCTGAAAGTCGAATGACACCGGCTCGTAGGGCAGCGACAGCATCGCGTCCACGTCGTCCATGTCCTTGCACCAGTACTCGCGCCGCCAGACCGTGTGCATGCCGTCCTGCACCAGGTTCCTGCGGGTGAGCGTGCGCGGACCCACCTGGATCGTGCTGGTGGTCTGAAGTCCGCGCTCCACACGCTCAGTGACGACGCGCATGCCGGGATCGGCGGCGGACAGCGGCGTCAGCTCGTCCGATCCGGGGCTCCACATGCACAGGCAGTCCGTCTTCTCGCGGATGTAGTCCATCAGCGAGCGGTACGATGGCGCTTGATTGCAGAAGTGAAACGGGTTGAACCCGCTCAGGTCGTAGGTGGTCACAGGCACCCTGTCGGTCTTTTCGCCCCGAATGGCCCGCAACATGCGCTCCCTGGATGTCATGTTCCAGATCCTCCTATCCCTTCATAGCGCCCATAGAGACACCCGCCATCTCTCGTGTCCGCCAGCCACCACCCGGTTCACGATTCGCTGTCCTCTCCTCGGTGCGGTTTGATGATCAGCCGCGGCCTGTACCCAGACGTCCCGCCCGCGCATATGGAGGCGCTGATGAGAAAATGGCGGCGGGGCGTACCTGTGAAAGGCCGCCCCGCTGATTTATGGTTCCAGCGCCGCACTGATCATCGCAAAATAGTTCTGCAGCGGGATGTACTCGGGCACGCTGTTGCCGGTGCCTAGGGCGTAGCCGCCGCGCGCAGCCGTGCGCTCCAACATGGCGCGGCTGCGATGCAAAATTTCATCCGGCGTGCGGCGGACCATGAAGTCCATGTCGATGCCGCCCAAAATGGCGATCTTGCCCTGCCATTGCTCGTAGAACGCCTCGACAGGCATGATGCCGTCCTCATACGAGTGCTTCGCATCATAGCCCATGTCCACGATGTCCTGCATGACGCCTGTCAGCGCGCCGCAGGAGTGCAGCACCACGAGCTTTCCCTGTGCGTGGCCGGCATCGACGATCCGCCTGTGCCAGGGAAACACGTACTTGCGCATCATCTCAGGCGACAGGAACGTCTGGGTGTTGAACCCCCAGTCGTCGTTGGACATGATGAAGCCCACCGAATCGTGCTGCGCGGCCAATTGGTAGTAGCGGACCAGCACGCTGCCGACGCCGTCGAAGATCGCCTGAGCCAGATCGGGCTGTTCGTAGAGCATATAGCACAGGTTGTCGTAGCCCGTGAGCGAGATCACGTTCTCGAGCACGCCGCCGGGACCCATCACCATCAATTTCATGTTGCCCGGCAGCTCGCCGGTGATTCGCTCCAGGTGTGAGCTGTCGAAGGACTCCGGATCGGGCCATTGATACGCCTCGAAGCTGCGCTCATCCTCGATGACCGCGCCTTCGTTGAGCGAGATGGTGCTGGCCCGCTCGTGCTGCCCGGCGGGGAACGAAATGGCGCTGGCATAGTATGACACGTAGTCATACCCGGCGGCGGCGAACGCGTCCACGCGAAACCGCAGGTACTCCAGCATGTGGTCCGCGCCCGGGTTCTTGCGCCCGGCGAGCACCTCGTACAGCGGGTCGTTGAGAAACAGCTCGAACAGCGTTGACCGGGCGGGGATCTCCCTGCGCAGAACCTTATACAGTTCGCCGATATCCGGCGTGCGATGGTGAAGCTTCACGACATGACCCTCTTTCAATGGCGCTCCGTACGCCCATTCTACCGCAGACTGTGCACACGCGTCAAGCGCACTGTGCGCCGTATCAAGGCCTATACATGACCGATACGGCGGCGCGCTTAGCTCCGCCACGCCGTCATCCTGAGCGAAGCGAAGGACCTTACTCAAACTTTTCTTGGATTGAAGTTTGAAGAAGGTCCTTCGCTGGCGCTCAGGATGACGGCGTGGGCTTGGATGCGCCAGTTCTGTTGGCATGGGCACTTTCGCGATCATCCCGCTGAGCCTTTCTATGACGCTTTGGGATGCGGTGTTGCCTTATCCTTCCGCGTCCTGCTCGGCCCAGTACTCATCCAGGGCAGCCTGCGCAATCGCGGCAGCCTCGGCGATGGCGTCGGCTGCGGGGACGTTCTCGATCTCGACCAGGTCGCAGGCATCGCCCAAGGCGTCGCCGACAGGGCCGCGGGTGGGGTCGATGAACTGCTTGCGGGCGATCTCTGCCTGCTTGATCGGCACCAGTGCCTGCGGGTTCTGGTCGAGGTATTCCTTGTAGGCGGGGTCGTTCACGACGCTGGAGCGCACGGGGATGTAGCCGGTGCGCATGGAGAACTCGCCGGTGGACTTCGCGGAGGTCAGGTAGGTCATCCATTTGAAGCCCGCGTCGGCCTGCTCATCGCTGATGCCCGCGACCAGCGCGCAGGGGATGGTGTCCGCGTAGGGGTTGGGCGGGTTGTCGCCCCAGCCGGGCTGGATGTGCGCGCCGATGATCGAGAAGTCCAGGTCGCCCTGATCGCCCGAGGAGCCGGTGTAGCCAGCGGCGCGATTCTGCATCACGTCGTCTATGGTCTTGTACCAGTATTCCCAGCCCTCGCCGCCAAAGTGGATGCCCATGATCTGATCGTCATGGATCCACTTGCGGAACGATTCCCAGACCTCGATGAACTCGGGGCTGTTGAACGCCAC
>JAVBUD010000032.1:0-18512 GCA_031555755.1 Eubacteriales bacterium
GCGCCACCCGCCCCCGCCGACAGCCTGCGCGCAGCGAAGGACCTTCCTCAAACTTTCCAACTTAGTTTGAGGACGGTCCTTCGCTGCGCTCAGGATGACGGCGTATGGGCGCTTACGCGTCTCCCTCACCCGATGTCGTACACGCTCCTCACGCTGAACTGCGTGCCCTCGCCGCGCAGGATCTTGATGCTGCGCTCGCCGCCGTTCAGGTCGAAATCGTTGTCCTCGAAGATCACGTCGCCGTCGTCGCACAGGATCTCGACGCTGCGGGCATAGGCCTCGGCCTTCACGATCAGCGCGTCGCCGTCCAGGCGGACGGTCAGCTTCGGGTCCACAAAACCAAAGTGTTTCGGGGCGCAGAACAGGGCGGTGCCGCCGGAGACCCACTGCTCGTCCTGGTGCAGCTCGTAGCTGAAATAGTGCCTATGCTCATCCGCGTCGGGGAAATCAATCTCGTCCAGCCACAGCGCGGACAGGGCGGGCACGGTCACATCTTCGCTGCCCTCGACGACCACATGGCCCGACGCCTCCCGGAGCGCCCACTGGACATGGCAGGTCGCGTCCGCCATCGTCTCGTTGGACAGGTTCAGCCGCGCGGCTTTCTTCAGTACAAACGGCTCTGCGTTCACATTGTCGTTTTGGGTCAAGGTGGATTCCTCGGCGCAGCTCAGCAGCACGGGCGCGAAGAACTTTTTCGACGCGTAGTGCAGCGCCTTCCAGCGCCCAAAATAGTCGATGGACGACCAGCTCGCCACCGGCCAGCAGTCGTTGAGCTGCCAATAGATCGCGCCCATGCAGCGCCCGCGATGCCGCCGCCAGTGCTCCACTCCGTAGCGGATGGCCTCGGCCTGCAGCAGTTGCGAGGCGTAGACGAGGTGGTCAAAGTCCTTGGGGTATCGGAAGGTCTGAGCCATGTAGTTCATGATCTTGCCGTTGGCAGCGTTGTTGCGCTGATGCTTCTCCATGATATAGGAGAACATGTTCCGGTCTTCGGGTAGGGTGAACGTATTGATGGTCTTAAGGCTCGGCAGCGCCTGGAACCCGAACTCGGACGCGTAGCGGAAGAAGAACTTGCGGTACTCGGTGAACGGCTTTCCGCCGTGCCACACGTCCCAGTAGTGCACATCGCCGCGATTCGGGTCGTTGGGCGCGTCGAAGCTGCCGCCGGAGGAGGGCGAGGCGGGCCAATAGAAGGTGTCGGGGTCCATCTCGCGCAGCGCCTGCGGAATGATGTACTCGTACATCTTGATGTAGTCGGCCTTCTGTTTTTTGCTGGATACCCACACGCCCATGTCCACGAACATTTCCATCTCGTTGTTGCCGCACCACAGGCCCAGGCTGGCGTGATGTCGGATGCGGCGCACATTGTCGCGCACCTCGGCGCGGATGCTGTCGTCAAACTCCGGGGTGAGCTCGTAGACCGCGCAGGCGAACATGAAGTCCTGCCATACGATCAGGCCCAGCTCATCGCAGAGGTCGTAGAAAAAGTCGTCCGGATAGTAGCCACCGCCCCAGACGCGGATGGCGTTGTGGTTGGCCAGCGCGGCGTCCATCAGCAGCGCCCGTGTGCGGTCCGGATTCACGCGGCTGAGCAGGTTGTCCTCGGGGATGTAGTCCGCGCCCATGGCGAAAACTTGGACGCCGTTCACTTCGGTGGCGAAGGATTCGCCCCACTCATCTTTTTCGATGTGCATGGTCAATGTGCGCAGTCCGATCCGGCAGGACCAACTGTCCACGACGCGGTCGGACAGCAGCAGCTTGACGTCCACCTTGTACAGCGGCTGCTTTCCATAGCCATTGGGCCACCAAAGCTGCGGATTCTGCACGTCGATGTCTTCGCCCTCAGACGTCAGCACGCTTCCGTCGGGGGCGGTGACGCGGATGCGGACGTGGTAGTCCTCGTCGTCGCTCAGAGCATAGTCGTCGATCTCGGCCTCGAAGGAGAGCTTGACGTGGCCGTGCAGGTGCTCCTGATGAATGCGCACCGAGAGCAGCCGCGCGCCATCGACCGGGATCAGGCTGATGCCGCGCCAGATGCCCGCGTCCGGTAGGCGCGGACCCCAGTCCCAGCCGAACATGCAGTGCGCCTTGCGCAGGTGGGGAAAGCCCTCCATGGCGTCGGAGGAGCCGTCTGCGCGGCAGGCCGCATAGGCGGCCTTGATGAAGGCGGTGGGGGAGCGGAAGGCGACTTCGATCTCGTTTTCGCCTTCTTTGACGACACTCATCACGTCCGAAGACCAGGATCGGTGCATGTTGTCTGCCTGCAGGATGAGCTGGCCGTTGATGGTGACATCGGCGAGGGTGTCGAGCCCGGAGCAGTTGAGCAGCAGCGCGTCGCAGGCCATGGCGTCGCTGGACAGGGTGAACGCGCGTCGATAGACATAGTCGCGGTCCATCAGCTTGAGCGCGGCATCTTCATTGTCGCGATAGAACGGATCGTCCATCAGACCGTTTGCCAGCATATCCGCGTACACGGAGCCTGGCACGGTCGCCCTGTGCCACTCACCGCCGTTTTGTGAGAACAGCCATTCGCCGTTCAAGGTGATCTGATTCATCTGAACACCTCCCCTATACGGGGCATTGTATAGGAATACGGTGGCCATGTCAAGCTGCGGCGAGTTTGCGCCGATGGCATGCCTGAAGGACGGTAGCCCCCCGTGCGTTCATGCGACTGTGTCGATTCTGACCTGTCCGCCTGCACGAAAAACCAACGCATCATCGCGCTCTCCCTCTGTGCAATGTTGCCATTGCTGCCACACTTGCCAAAAAGAGACAAAGGGTTTATAATTAATGGACTAAGAGTGTGTTGATTTGTAATGAACCTCGAAAGGATGAATGTAGCATGGTGAAGGTCTTGACGGCACACACGCTGGAAATTGATGATGTGGGCGTGGCGGTGGAAGAGGTGTTGGCCGAACTGGACATGCCGAACACGCTGCGAAAGAACTCGGCGGGGGTGTTGACCTGCTATAGCGAGTTCATTGACAGCGGCGTGGTGGGCGCGCTGTGCGCGGCGCTGCCGTTCCCGGTGATCGGCGCGACCACGCTTGGGAACGCGGTCGAGAAGGGACGCGGGCTGATGATGCTCAGCCTCACGGTGCTCACATCGGACGATGTGTCGTTCTCCGCGGCGTACTCGGATACGCTTTCGGGCGAGCAGGAGCGGCCGCTCAGGTCGATGTACGAGACCGCGAAGGCGGGGCTTCCCGGCGACGCGGCGCTGATGATCAGTTGCCTGCCGCTGCTGTTCCATATCGGCGGCGACGAGACCATCGCGCTGCTAGACGACATCTGCCAAGGGGTCCCCAATTTCGGCATGACTGCGGTGGACCACACGCCGGATTATCGCACCGCGCAGACGCTCATGAACGGCGAGGCGTCAAAGGACCGGATGGCGATCCTGCTGCTGTCGGGCGCGGTGCAGCCGAAGTTCTTCATCGCCCAGCTGAACGAGGAGCGCATTGCCGGGCAACAGCCTGCGCTGATCACAAAATCCAGCCGCAACCTGCTGATGGAGGTGAACGGCATGCCGGTGATCCGTCACATGGAGTCGCTGGGGCTGTCTGAGGGCGGCAAGCTGGACAATGTGAACGCGGTGCCGTACCTGGTCGACTTTGGCGACGGCACGCCGCCGCTGGTCCGCGCGATTTTCGCGTTCACGCCGGAGGGCTACGCGGTGTGCGGCGGCGTGATGCCCGAAAACGCCACGCTGTCCGTGGGCTCCATCGACCATCAGGACATCATGCGCACCACGGAGCGCGCCATGAAAAAGGTGCTGGGCAGCGCCACTGAGGGCGGCGCGCTGATGTTTTCCTGCATCGCGCGGTTCCAGGCGCTGGGCGTGGACTCGGACGCCGAGATGGCGCTGATCTCAAGGCTGCTGCCCGAGGGCATGCCGTACCAGTTCAGCTATGCGGGCGGCGAGATCTGCCCGGTCTACGGTCAGGACGGCGTGGCGCGGAGCCGGTACCACAACGATACGCTGGTGGTGCTGACACTGTAAGCGATTTTCATGGTGCCCCAAATCAAAGCACGGAAATGGCGAGGTGATCGGTTTGGACGACAGGCAGCGCATCGAGGTCCTGGAGGCCGAGGTGCTCCAGCTCACCCGCGAAAACAAAAAGGCGAACCGTCAGCTGCAGTCGCTGCAGTCGATCATCGAAAAGAACAAGAGCGTGTCCCAGGCCCAGGCGAAGCTGTCCGCGATCATCCAGGCCGAGCGCAGCAAGCAGGAGCGGTATATGAAGCTGCTGCTGCAGAACTGCCCGGATATCATCATGATCTTCGATGAAGGCGATCACCTGGTCTACACCACGGACGAGTTCCTGAACCGGGTTCACCTGCCCGGCGTGGGATTGATCAACGGGCTTCATTACACGGAGATCTTCTCACACATCGCGAACCCCATGTGGGTGGAGTCCATCGGCGGCGCCATCGAACAGGCGAAGCAGTCAAGGCGCACCGTGACCATCGAGCGCATCACAGACCTGGGCCAGTACCGCGCCCCACGCAGTTACTCAGCCCAGATCACACCCATGCTGGGTGACGACGGCACGCCGATGGGCTGCATGGTGCTGATGCACGACCTGACAGAGATTCTCGACGCCATGGAGGCCGCCGAACGCGCCAACAGCGCTAAGTCGGACTTTCTGGCCACCGTTTCCCACGAGATTCGAACGCCCATGAACGCCATCATCGGCATCTCTGACATCCTGAAAAAGACGGAGCTGCAGCCCGCCCAAAAGGAGCATCTGTCGAACATCCAAAACTCGTCCTACGTGCTGCTGAACCTGATCAATGACATCTTGGACATCAGCAAGATCGAGGCTGGCAAGCTGGAGCTGGTGGAGGATTATTTTGACCTGCACAAGCTGCTGCAGCTCATCAAGGCCACGTTTCAGATCATGTTCGAACAGAAGCGGCTTGAGTTCGTCTGCGAGTTTGACGAGGCGCTGCCCCATGTGGTGTTCGGGGACGAGATGCGGCTTCGTCAGGTGCTGACCAATGTGCTGACGAACGCGCAAAAATACACGGCCCAGGGGACCGTGTGGTTCCGTGCGCGGGCGGACGCGTCCGGCTCGCTGCGGTTCGAGGCGCAGGACACAGGCATCGGCATCAAGGACGAGGACCTGCCGCGGCTGTACAACGCGTTTGAGCAGTTGGACAAGGTGCGCAACAAGCAGGTGATCGGCACTGGGCTTGGCCTTGCGATCACCAGCCGGCTGTGCGCCCTGATGCACGGCTCGATTGACGTTGAGAGCAAATACGGCGCCGGGTCCACGTTCACGATCACAGTGCCGCTGAAGACGGGTGCCGAAGCGGACCTGAAGCAGGACATCGGCGCATCGGGCATCCAGTTCACCGCGCCGAGCGCGCGCGTGCTGCTGGTGGACGATATCGAGATCAACTTGGTGGTGGCCGCCGCTATGCTGGAGGGATACGCCATTCGCCCCGACGAGGCCCAGAGCGGCAAAGAGGCGATCCGGATGGCTACCGAGGGCACCTACGACCTGGTTTTCATGGACCACATGATGCCCGAAATGGACGGCGTGGAGACCGCGCACCGGATTCGGGCGCTGGGCGGGTATGCGCAGACCGTGCCCATCGTGGCGCTGACGGCCAACGCGGTGAGCGGCGCCATGGAGATGTTCATGGAGAATGGGTTCAACGATTTTATCTCCAAGCCGATCGACCCGGCGCAGCTGGCGAGCTGCCTGTACCGCTGGCTACCGAGGGCGCTGGTGGTGGAGGACGAGGGGTGAGGGGGTGAGGGGCTAAACTGTTCCCTCGCGTCGTCATCCAGAGCGCAGCGAAGGACCTTCTTCAAACTGAAATGATGACGTTTGAAGAAGGACCTGCGCTGCGCTCAGGATGACGGGGGTTTTTTTCCAGATTGTCGCAGTTACAGTGCCCTACGCGCCTCTTCCGGCCGCGCGCCGCTGGCGATCATCTCCATCACCTTCGCGCTGCCCGACACATCGCCCACGAACACCGCGCCGCACAGTTTGCCGTCCTGGAAATACAGCCGCCGGTATGCGCCCGTCAGCTCGCTCTCGTGGGTCATGTGCGCTTTTCCCTGCAGCGTGCCCGCCGAAAACAACTGCACACCGCCTACCTCAAACGCCGTCGCGGGCACGATGGGCTCATAGGGCATCTGCTGGTCGCCGCACATTGACGCGCCCGCGATCTGGCCCTGGGCCACCGCCGCCGCCCACAGTCCCGCCACACGGCCCTGGTATTCCGCGCAGTCGCCCGCCGCGAACGCGCCGGGGGCGCTGGTGCGCATGAATGCGTCCACGACGATGCCGCGCCCCACATCAAGCCCCATGGCCTTGGCCAGGCTCACCTCGCTGCGCACGCCGATGGACGCCAGCGCGAAGTCGGCATCGACGATCGCGCCGTCGGTCAGTTCCGCGCCGCCGGGGATAAACCGCTTCACGCTGATGACGGTGCGGATGGAGATGCCCTGGGACTCCAGCGCCCGGGTCAGTATGGCAGACGCCCGCGTGTCCGCCTGCAGCGGCAGCGCGCGCTCGCCCAGTTCGAACACACACACCGTCGCGCCGCGCTCCCTCAGCGCCAGCGCAGCCTCAAGCCCCAGTATGCCGCCGCCCACCACGATGGCCCGCTTGCCACGGCACTGGGCCTCGATATCCAGCACATCGCGATAGCCCCTGAGCGTGAAGCAAGGGATGGCGTCTTCTGTCCGCGGGAGCGGGTTGAACGGGTTTGCGCCGGTGGCCAGCAGCAGCTTGTCATAGCCCAGTTTTCGGCCGTCCGACAGGGTGACTTCTTGGGCGGATGGATCCACAGTTGTGGCCGATGCGGCGGTGATCAGCTCGATGTTGTTCAGACCGAAGAACGCGTACGGCTCCAACACCATGTTGTCGAAGCTCAGCCCGTCCGCCAGCGCGTCTGAGAGTTGGGGCCGGTTGTAGGGCAACAGGCCCTCGCCCGCGATGAGCCGCACGGTGGCCGTGTTGTTGCGCGCACGGATGGCCTTCGCGGCCTCAAAGCCCGCCGCGCCACCGCCGATGATGACGAACCGGTCCAGGGTGTCGCGGCGGAATGTGGACTCGACCGCGTCGGGCAGCAGCACAAAGGCGTCCTCATCCGCGCCGCAGACGGGGCACGGGTCGGGGGGACGGTCGCCGACAAAGACCTGGCCGCAGACGGTGCATTTCCAGCGTTTGAGCATGGGGGATGGCCTCCTTTCTGATGTTTAGCTACCCAAAACCGCCTCCGCAAAGTCTCGTCCGAACTGCCTGCCCTGCTCAAGCTGCTCCGCACTGGGCTTCAGCTTCACCCTCAATCCCGGCACCGGCACCTTCAGTTTCATCTGCTCCATCCTGGCCTGCAGGTTCGGCACCGCCTCGCCCGACCACGCGTAGCACCCGAAAGCACCGGCAGGTTTTCCCCTGTGAATCACCGGGTTCAGCCCGATCAACATCTCCCAAACAGGCGGCAGCGCGTCGCCCACCAGCGTCGGGCTGCCCAGCAGGAACGCGTCGGACCCCGCCACGGCACTGCGCGCCTTTGCCACGTCGCAGGTCACCAGGTCGTAGAAGTCCACCTTCGTGACGCCCTTTTCCCGCATGCCCTCCACAATCGCGTCCGCCAGCAGCTTCGTGTAGCCGTACGCGGACACGTACGCGATCACCACGCGCGGGTCCTTCGGTTTCTCCGCGGGCTGGGACCAGCGCCGGTACATGTCGATGTACTTCTCGGTGTTCGAGCGGATGACCGGTCCGTGGCCGTTGCCGATGAACCGGATGTCCAGTCCTTCAATCTTTTTCAGCGCGTTCAGCATGTGCGGGCTGGCATACGGCCCCATGATGTTGTCGAAATAGTACCGGTACGCGCCCTCGAAGTCGCCCTCGATCAGGTCGTTGAACACGCGCGGATCGCTGTAGTGGCAGCCGAAACTGTCGCAGCTGAACAGCGCCTGCAGCTCCGGGATGTAGGTGAAGATGGAGTCCGGCCAATGCAGCATGGGCACCGCCAGGAATGTGAGCGTCAGCCCACCCAGATCGATCCGGTCCATTTCCGTCACCACGCGGTGGGGGAACGGCGCGTTGATGATCTCCTTCAAAAACGCGATCGCCGTCGCACCGCCCAGTACAGTGGCGTTTGGGCACAGCTGAAGCAACCTTTCGTAGCTGCCCGAATGGTCCGGCTCCGTGTGGTCGCACACGATGTAGTCCAGCATCTCCAGGTCTGCGACCTGGCTGAGGTTGTCCAAGAACTCGTCGAAAAACCTGAGCTTAACCGTCTCGAACAGCACCGTCTTGTGCTGCCCCTTTACCACATAGCTGTTGTAGCTCGTGCCGTACGGCGACTCCATCACGATGTCGAACACGCGCAGGTCCGGGTCCTGGACGCCGACGTAGTAGAGCTGGTCCGTGATTTTCAGTGCGGGCATGGTGGGTGTCCTCCTTTGGTGTTGGTGGGTGGTTGGGTATATTATACCATGGAATGGGGCATATGAAACAACGTGGTCTCTTGCGCAGGTTTCCGCCTTTACAAGCGCGCTTGAATTATGGTATACTAACCCAAACAAACGGAGGTGATGCGCGATGCGCGTGCAGGAATCCAAAGAGAACTACCTCGAGGCCATCCTCGTCCTCTCTCGGCGCGACGGGTTCGTCCGCTCCGTGGACGTCGCCAATCACCTCGATTTCTCCAAACCTTCCGTCAGTGTCGCCATGGCCAACCTGCGCAATGCCCTGCTCATCACCGTCGATGAGGGCGGCGGCATCCACCTCACCGACGCGGGCCGCGCCCTCGCCGAACAGGTCTACGAGCGCCACCTCATCCTCACCGAGTTCCTCCAAAAACTCGGCGTCGACGAGGACGTCGCCCAGGACGACGCCTGCCGCATCGAGCATGTCATCAGCCAGCTCAGCTTCGAGAAAATAAAGGCGCACCTGACGAATATGTGAGCCGCTGGGCGGGGGAAGACCATCCCTCGCCTTTATCAAGCTCAAATTTCTTATGGTGAGAATAAAATTATTTGAAAACATGGGCCGACCGCATTGCTTTTGGGCATCTTCTCCGGTATAATGGAAGCCAGTTGCCGGATCTGCCTAAGATATTGCGAATCTAGGTATAAGGAGAGATACGAATGAGCACGGTTTATGTCATCGACCATCCACTGATCCAGCACAAGGTTTCTCTGATGCGCGACAAGAACACAGGTACCAAGGACTTTCGCGAGCTGCTGGGCGAGATCTCGATGCTGATGGCCTATGAAGTCACGCGAGACCTGCCACTCAAAGAGGTCGATGTGGAGACGCCCATCGCCTGGTGCAAGACCAAGGTCATCGCCGGGAAAAAGCTGGGCATCGTGCCCATCCTGCGCGCGGGCCTGGGGATGGTGGATGGCATTCAGTCGCTGGTGCCCGCCGCCAAGGTGGGCCACATCGGGCTGTATCGCGACCCCGCGACGTTGAAGCCCGTGGAGTACTACTGCAAACTGCCGCCGGATGTGGAGGAGCGCGAGCTGATCGTGGTGGACCCCATGCTTGCCACCGGCGGGTCCGCCGCCGCCGCCATCGGCTTTCTGAAGGACCGCGGCTGCACCTCCATCAAGCTGATGTGCCTGATCGGCGCGCCCGAGGGCATCGCTGTCATTCAAAAAGAGCATCCTGACGTGGACATCTACATCGCCGTGGTGGACGACTGCCTGAACGATCACGGCTACATCGTGCCCGGCTTGGGCGACGCGGGCGACCGCATTTTCGGGACCAAGTAAGCACCAAATCATCGGGAGGTGACGCAGAGATGCACACGCTGCTGACGGAGATCACCGAGGCCGAGGCGCAGGCCGACGAGATCCGTGCCCAGGCCCAGAAGGAGGCCCGCGAGATCATCAAAGCCGTCGAGGAGGCCAACTTGGCCATGGAGCGCCAGGCACAGCGGGACATGCACGACTTGGCCGCAAAGCAGGTCGAAGACGCAAAGGCCGCCACCATGGACGAGATCAAGGCGCTGGAGCTGCGAAGGTCCTCAGAGCGCGAGGCGCTGAAGCGGACCGCCCAAGCCAAGGTGTCCCAGGCGGGCGCTGCTTTGTTTGAAAGGGTTGTGAGCCATGGCAATCGCTGAGATGAAAAAAGTCTCGCTGCTGGCGCTGAACCGGGACAAGCCGCGCTTGATGGCGAAAATGCAACAGCTGGGCTGCGTACAGGTCATTGAGTCTGAGCAGCCCGCATCCGGCGAGCAGTCGGAGCGCGAGCAGGCGCGGCTTTCCGTGCTCAACAAACAGATCGACCGGCTGGACCTGGCCATTCGGCGGCTGAGCCCGTTTGACAAGAACAAGCCCGGCATGCTGGACCCGCGCAGGACTGCCGGATCGGACCAGGTGCAGAGCTGCCTGGCGAATCGCGGCGAGATCATGGCCGTGGTGGACCGCACCGAGGCCATCGAGCGAACGCGCGGTGAGCTCAAGGCGCAGGAGGCGCGGCTCAACGCGTCCATCGAGCAAATCCTGCCCTGGGACGGGCTGACCGTGCCGCTGGATCAGCTGGGCGACACCAAGACCAGCACCCTTTTCCTGGCCACCGTGCCCACCCGGCGCATCGACGCGTTCATGGACGCGTTCAAGACGCTGGGCGCGGCGCAGTACGAGGAGGTCTCTCGCAGCGGCGAGTCCACACAGATGCTCATCGCGGCCCACAAGTCCATACTGACGGACCTGGACCACCTGATGAAGGACACGGAGTCCGCCCGCGTGCCGCTGTCCGACATGGAAGGCACCGCGTCGCTGCAACTGGAACAGCTCAGGGCCAAGCTGGCCCGGATCGCGGAGGTGCGCGAGCAGCTCACGCGCGAGGTCATCGACCTCGCAGACCAATTGCCGGTGCTTCGCGTGCTGCGCGACGCGCAGTCGCTGGAGCGGGACCAGCTTCAGTCGGCGCTGCGCACGGAAAACACGCGCTCCGCATTCCTGCTGACCGGCTGGGTGCCCGAGAACCGGGCGGAGGCGCTGACCAACCAGATCAAGTCCGCCGCGCCGGACGTCGAGATCGAGTTTTCAGACCCGGCGGAGGGCGAGAAGCCGCCCACATTGATGCGCAACCGGTCCATCGTCGCGCCATTTGAGTCCATCGTGAAACTGTTTTCGCTGCCCGATCCGGCCGGGGTAGACCCCACGTTCGTGATGACGCCGTTCTGGGTGTGCTTCTTCGGCATGATGGTCTCCGACGCGGGCTACGGCATCGTGCTGGGTCTCGCCGCTGCCTACCTCTACAAGAAGCTGGGCAGGAAGTCCGGCATGGGCAACATGGCGTTCGTGCTGGCGCTGGGCGGGCTGTCCACGGTTTTTTGGGGTGCAATGTACGGCGGCTGGTTCTCAATTGAGGGCATTCCGCCGCTGCTGTTCTCGCCCATGGAGGAGCCGCTGTCCATGGTCGTGCTGTGCATGGGCATCGGCGTGGTGCACATCTTCGCGGGCATGGGCATGGCCGCCTACCTGAACTTCAAGCGGGGCAAGCCCTTAGACGCGCTGTTCGACCAGTTTTCCTGGATGCTGCTGCTGATCGGGTTGGGCCTGTTGATGGTGAACCAGACCTTGGGCATGATCGTGGCGGGCGCTGGGTTCCTGATCATCCTGCTGTTCGCGGGCAGGTCCGAAAAGAACCCCATCAAGCGCGTGATCTCGGGCCTCGGCTCGCTGTATGGCATCTCCGGCTTCGTGTCGGATATCCTGAGCTATGTGCGCCTATTCGGCATGGGCCTCGCCACCGGCGTCATCGGCATGGTGTTCAACACGCTGGCGCTGATGATGTGGGGCAGTGTCCCGGGCTGCATCGGCGCCGTATTGATCCTGATCGTGGGCCACACGTTCAACCTGGGCATCAACGCGCTGGGCGCCTATGTGCACAGCTGCCGGCTGCAGTTCATTGAGTTCTTCGGCAAATTCTATGAGTCCGGAGGGCGCAATTTTATGCCGCTCTCGCAGCGCACGCGCTACGTGGACATCGAACCTCAGAACGATTAAGTACAATTTAGGAGGGCATGGCAAAATGGAAGGTATGCAATGGGGTCAGATCTTGGCGCTCGCGGGCGCGGCGCTGTCGGTTATCCTGGGTGGCATCGGTTCCGCGAAGGGCGTCGGCATGGCGGGCGAGCAGTCCACGGGCGTGTTGTCGGAAAATCCGGACGTGTTCGGTCAGGCGCTGGTACTGCAGCTGCTGCCAGGCACCCAGGGCATCTACGGTTTTCTGATCGGGTTCATCGTGCTGCTGAAGACAAACGTGCTGGGCGGCATGGTGGAGCTGACCACTGGCCAGGGCCTGTTGATCCTGCTGGGCTGCCTGCCGGTGGCCGTTATGGGCCTGGTGTCCGCGATCTATCAAGGCCGCGCCGCAGCCGCGTCCATCGCCCTGCTGGGCAAGCGCCCCGAATCGGGCGGCCAGGGCATCTCCATCACGGTCATGGTTGAGACGTATGCGGTGTTGGCGCTGCTGGCGTCGTTCCTGATTGTGTGGTTCATTCAGATCTGATGGGATCATGCTCTTCATCCTCGGCCCTTCACACGGTCATCCTGAGCGCAAGCGAAGGACCTTCCTCAAACACAAATGAACGAAAAGCATGAAGAAGGTCCTTCGGCTGAGGCCTCAGGATGACGCGTGGCGGAGAAGACGACGGATGATCGGTTTTATACGGTAACCACCCCGATTGGAGGGAACTGACGCACATGAAATCAGATGCCATCAGCGCGCGTATTCTGGAAGATGCGCGGGCGCAGGCGGCGCAATTGCTGCAGGACGCGCGGAGTCGCGCGGACGCGGCCAAGGCCGATTGCGACCGGCGGATTGAGGAGCGGCGCGTACAACTGAACAACCAGGTGGAATCGGACATTCGCCAGCAGCGCAGCCGCATGCTGCGCATGGCCGAGCTGGAGCAAAAAAAGGCGCAGCTGGGCGCGAAGCGCGAGGTCATTGAGCAAGTCTTCGAGACGGTGCTGGCCGCGTTGCGCTCCATGCCTGCGGACCAGCGCGGGGCATACAACAAAAAACTGCTGCTTACGTCGGCCATGGGTGGTGAGCAGATCGTCTGCGCCCGTGAGGACGAGGCGCTGTTTGACGACGCGTTTCTGGAAGGTGTGAATGCCGAGCTGGCCGTGGCGGGCAAGGTCCCCGTGACCCTTTCGGCAGATCGCCGCGCCACCGGCGGCGGGTTTATCCTGAAGGCGGGTGGCTGCGAGGTCAACTGCACCTACGGCGCTGTGCTGGAGCAGTCCGTACCCCAGATGGAGGCGGACGTGGCGCGAATGCTGTTTGGATCGGATGTGAAATAGGATGCCGCAAGCGAGTTACGGATTCGCGGTGGGCCAGATCCGCGTGCTGGAGCTGGGTCTGCTCAGCCGCGCCGCGCTGGACCGGCTGGCGGCGGCGGGCGGCATGGACGAATTTGTCCGCGCACTGGGTGAGCAGGGATTCGGCGATGTGCGGACCCGCGCGGACATCGAGCGCGCCTGTGACAGGCGTTTACAGGCCGCGTGCGAGCTGGTCCGGCGCATTTCGCCGGAGCCGGACGTGACGGACTGCTTTCTGCTGAAGTACGACATGCTAAACCTGAAGGTGCTGCTGAAGTCCAGGCAGCTGGCCCTGCCCGCGCCTGAGCTGTCCAAAAACGGCACCATTGACCCGGAGCGGCTGGCGAGATGCGTGGCCGAACACAATGATCAGGACCTGGACCAGCCGTTGCGGGGCATGTTGGCGTCGCTGGAGCAGCGCTTGGCAGTCCAGATGGACCCACTTGCGCTGGACGCGGCGCTGGACAAGGCGCTGTACGCGCTGATCTTCGAAAAGCTGCGCGGGGTGAAGAACCCGGTGGTCGCCCGATATTTTCGCGACAAGGCGGACCTGGTAAATCTGATGATTGCGCTCAGAGCCGGTAGGATGCGGCGCGGCGCGGCGTTCGCGCGGGATCTGATGGTGACCGGTGGGTCGCTGGACGCGGATGCGCTCGCGGGCCTGGCGGACGATCCGGAGCGCGCGGTGCGGCTGACGGAAAAGTGCTCGTTCGGGCCGCTGGTGAAGGCCGCACTGGCCGAGCCGGACAGAGGCGTCGGGCTGGCGCAGTTGGAGCGGGGGATCGATGATCACCTGCTCGCGATCATCAAGGCCAAAAAGCAGGACCTGCAGACGATCATGCCGGTGATCGGGTATCTGCTGGGCAGGGAACGAGAGGCCGCAGCTGTGCGGCTGCTGGCCATTGGCAAGAGCGCGGGCGTGCCGCAGGAACAGTTGACGGCGCGATTGAGGCAGTTGTACGTATAGGACGCCACCCACATGAGTGGACGTCCCCAACCTACATCAAGGAGGCCGAAACCCATGGATCAAAAACTCGCCGCGGTCGGCGCCAAGGACCAGGTGCTGGCGTTCCGTGCGCTGGGGATCACGGCGGTGCCGGTCTCAACGCCGGACGAGACGCAGCGGGCGCTGGTTCGCTTGGCGGACGAAGACTATGCGGTGATCTTCATCACTGAGGACGCAGCAGCCCAGGTCACTGAGACCATCGACCGGTACAAGTCCCAGGTCCTACCCGCGATCATACCGATCCCGGGCGCCACGGGCTCAACCGGCCTCGGTATGAGAAACGTGCGCGCCAACGTCGAAAAGGCCGTGGGCGTGGATATCTTATTTAAGGAAGAAGGTTGATACCGTGCGGCAGGGCATCATCACCAAGGTCGCAGGTCCCCTGATCGTGGCGGACAACATGGGCGACTGCACGATGTACGACGTGGTCCGCGTGTCGGACCGGCGGCTGATCGGCGAGGTCATCGAACTGCGCGGCAGCCGCGCGTCCATCCAGGTCTATGAGGAGACCTCCGGCATCGGCCCAGGCGAGCCGGTTTTCGCCACCGGCCAGCCGCTGTCCGTGGAGCTTGGGCCGGGGTTGATTGAGGGCATCTTTGACGGCATCCAGCGCCCGCTCACCCAGATCCGCGCCAAGGCGGGCGACCGCATCACCCGCGGCATCGACGTGCCCGCGCTGGACCGCAACAAGCAGTGGCGGTTCGAGCCTCGCCAGAAGGTGGGCGCGCACGTCACCGGCGGCGACGTGCTGGGCATCGTGCAGGAGTCGGCGGTGGTCATCCACAAGATCATGGTGCCACCGGGCGTCGAGGGTGAAGTGAGCTTTATCGGCGACGGCATGTACACCATCGAGCAGGTGGTCGTGAAGCTCAAGACGAAGACCGGCGAAGTGCGCGAGCTGACCATGATGCAGAAGTGGCCCGTGCGCCGAGGCAGGCCCTATCGGGAAAAGATCGCGCCGTCGGAGCCCATGGTCACCGGACAGCGCGTCGTGGACACCTTTTTCCCCATCGCCCGAGGCGGCGTAGCGGCGGTCCCCGGCCCGTTCGGTTCTGGGAAAACCGTGGTGCAGCACCAGCTCGCCAAGTGGGCCGACGCAGACATCATCGTGTACGTGGGCTGCGGTGAGCGCGGCAACGAGATGACAGACGTGCTGATGGAGTTCCCGGAGCTGCACGACCCGCGCACCGGCGAGTCGCTGATGAAGCGCACGGTGTTGATCGCCAACACCTCCGACATGCCCGTGGCCGCCCGCGAAGCGTCCATTTACACAGGGATCACCATTGCCGAATACTTCCGTGACATGGGCTACAAGGTCGCCATCATGGCCGACTCCACCAGCCGCTGGGCTGAGGCGCTGCGTGAGATGTCGGGCCGGTTGGAAGAGATGCCCGGCGAGGAGGGCTATCCCGCCTATCTGTCCAGCCGCATCGCCGAGTTCTATGAGCGCGCGGGCTGGGTCAAGTGCCTCGGATCGGAAGAGAAAACCGGCGCCATCTCCGCCATCGGCGCGGTCTCCCCGCCCGGCGGCGACATCTCAGAGCCGGTCAGTCAGGCCACGCTGCGCATCGTCAAGGTCTTCTGGGGCCTCAGCGCCAGCCTCGCCTATCAGCGCCACTTCCCGGCCATCGACTGGCTGCAGAGCTACTCGCTGTACGTGGACCGCATGGCGGACTGGTTCCGGGATAACACTGCGCCGGACTGGAACGACAAGCGCTCAGAGGCCATGCAGCTGCTGCAGGAGGAATCGGAGCTGCAGGAGATCGTGCGCCTGGTGGGCGTGGACGCGCTGAGCTTCCGCGACCGGCTGACGCTGGAGACCGCGCGGATGATCCGCGAGGACTACCTGCACCAGAACGCGTTTGACGAGGTCGATACCTACACCTCGCTGGGAAAGCAGTACCTGATGCTATCGCTGATCCTGGATTTTCAACACAAGGGACAGGCGGCGCTGGCGGCGGGCGCGACACTGAGTCAGGTCTCGAACCTGCCTGTGCGCGAGCGAATCGGCCGCGCGAAGTACATCCGTGAGGAAGACCTGAAGCAGTTTGACAGCATCGAGTCCGAACTCGGCATCCAAATGGCGCAGATCACGGAAGGGGGCCTGTAACGAAATGCTCAAGGAGTATAAGACGATCCGAGAGGTCGTCGGCCCGCTGATGATGGTCGAGGGCGTCAGCGGCGTCAAGTTCGACGAGCTGGTGGAGATCGAGCAGGAAAACGGCGAAAAACGCGCGGGCCGCGTGCTGGAGGTAGACGGGGACAGGGCCATGCTGCAGCTGTTCGAGTCCAGCCAGGGCCTCAAGATCGACACCGCCAAGGCCAAGTTTTTGGGCCGCTCCATCGAATTATCCGTGTCCATGGACATGCTGGGCCGGGTGTTCGACGGCTTGGGCCGCCCACGCGACAACGGGCCGGAGATCATTCCCGAGATGCGGCTGGACATGAACGGCAGCCCTATCAACCCCGCCGCGCGCGACTATCCCGATGAGTTCATCCAGACCGGCATCTCGGCCATCGACGGCCTGAACACGCTGGTTCGCGGCCAGAAGCTGCCCGTCTTCTCCGGCTCAGGCCTGCCGCATGCCCAGCTCGCCGCGCAGATTGCGCGCCAGGCGAAGGTGCTGAAGGGCAGCGACAACTTCGCCGTGGTGTTCGGCGCCATCGGCATCACGTTCGAAGAGGCTGACTTCTTCATCAGCGATTTCCGAAAGACCGGCGCCATCGACCGCGCGGTGCTGTTCATGAACCTCGCCAACGACCCCGCCATCGAGCGCATCGCCACCCCGCGCATGGCGCTGACCGCCGCCGAATACCTGGCGTTTGAGAAGGGCATGCACGTGCTGGTCATCCTGACGGACATCACCAACTACGCGGAGGCGCTGCGCGAAGTGTCCGCCGCCAGAAAAGAAGTGCCGGGCCGTCGCGGCTATCCGGGCTATCTTTACACGGACCTCGCGTCCATGTACGAGCGCGCGGGCCGCATACGCGGAAAAGCCGGTTCGGTGACCCAGATCCCGATCCTGACCATGCCCGAGGACGACAAGACCCACCCGATCCCCGACCTCACCGGCTACATCACCGAGGGCCAGATCATCCTCAGCCGCGAGCTGTACAGAAAGGGCCTCATGCCGCCCATCGACGTGCTGCCGTCCCTCAGCCGCCTCAAAGACAAGGGCATCGGCAAGGGTAAGACCCGCGAGGACCACGCGCCCACCATGAACCAGCTTTTCTCCGCCTATTCGCGCGGCAAGGACGCCAAGGAGTTGGCGGTCATCCTGGGCGACGCGGCGCTGTCCGACCTGGACAAGCAGTACGCGAAGTTCGCGGACGCGTTCGAGAAGGAGTACGTGTCCCAGGGCTACGAGGTGAACCGCGCCATCGAGGACACGCTGAATCTGGGCTGGAAGCTGCTGGCGATGCTCCCGCGCAGCGAGCACAAGCGCATCCGCGACGAGATGCTGGACGAGTACTTGCCGAACTCAATCGAGGTGGAATAGATGGCGCTGATGACGGTCAACCCGACCCGCATGGAGCTGACGCGGCTGAAGCGGCGCTTAAAGACGGCGGCGCGGGGCCACAAGCTGCTGAAAGACAAGCGCGACGAGATGATGCGCCAGTTTGTGCTGCTGGTGCGGGAAAACGCACGGCTTCGGGCACAGGTCGAAGCGCGGCTGTCCGCCGCACTGGCCGAGTTCTCGCTGTGCAGCGGTGTGATGGAGCCCGCGATGCTGGAGGAGGCGGTGCTCTATCCAGCGCGTTCCGTTATTCTTGAGATCGGCAAGCGCAACATCATGTCCGTGGACGTGCCGCGCCTGACCATCGACGAGTCCAGCCTGACGGAGACGCAGCTGAACTACGGCCTCGCCGAGACGAGCGCCCAGCTCGACGGCGCGATCGAGGGCCTCGCCGATGTGCTACCGCAGCTGATCCAGCTTGCCGAGATCGAAAAGACCTGCAACCTGCTGGCCGACGAGATCGAAAAGACGAGGCGGCGCGTAAACGCCCTCGAATACGTGATGATCCCCGACCTACAGGACACGATCCGGTTCATCACGATGAAGCTGGACGAAAACGAGCGCGGCTCGCTGACGCGGCTGATGAAGGTCAAGGACATGATCGCGGAGCGGGAAGGCATATCGTAAATGAGAATGGGCATCGAGTTGCTGAATCGCATCCCACCCCGGG
>JAVBUD010000126.1:0-16148 GCA_031555755.1 Eubacteriales bacterium
GATTTTTGTGGCGATGGCGATTTCGCCGGGCGTGGCGCTGGCGGTGTCGGTGGGGACGACGCTGGGTTGTTTCTTGGGCGGGTTTCCGCTGGTGATCGTGCTGCGGGCGGCGACGCATGCGGCGTGGGCGCTGTGCGGGGCGCTGTATTTGCGGCATCGGCCTGAGACGATGGGGAATCCGTTGTGGGTGCGGTTGTTTTCACTGGTGGTGGGGCTGGTGCATGCGGCGCTGGAGGTGGCAGTGGTCGCGTGGTTCTACGCGGGCGGCCAACTTGGCGCAGGGTACTATGAGAACGGTTTCTTCCAAAGCGTGATTCTGCTGGTTGGTGTTGGCGGCCTGTTGCACAGCCTCGCGGACTACGAGCTATCGCTGGCGGTGGTGAAGGTCCTGCAACGCCAGCGCAGCACCAAAGCCATGCTCGTCGGCGCCCGCTAACCCCCACTCGATGCACGCGAAGCAAAGCGGGCGTCCAGAGGGCCCAAGGCCCTTTGGCGGGCGCCCAGAGGGCAGCGCCCTCTGGCCCCCGGAGGGCGTCCCCCCATCAAAACCCCGCGCACCTGAAATCACGGGGCGCAATGATTCCCGCCAAGCACACCGCCCCGCAGGAAAACCACGTGCAGGTGCGCGGTCACAGACAAACTCAATGCGAGCCATTCGCCCGCAGGCGAATGGTGCGAGCGAGCCGCATCCCTGACCACTCAGCCACGCGAGAAGACACAGGCCCGGGGAACGACTCGCCCGCCATTCGCCTCACGGGGCTCAGAGGGCGCCATCCTCAATTCGCAATAGTCGTCTCCGCGCTTCGCTTGTGCGACTCCTTTGCTCATTGGGCTTCCGGCTCGCTTCATCCGCCACAGGCGGCGCTTCGCCTCCGCCCCCTCCGAGACCTCCCGCCAAAGGACCTGAGGCCCTCTGGACTCCCCTGTTCGCTTCGCTGGGTTCTTGCGGGGCGTTGTTGCAATCGGTGGGGGGGCGTGGTACAATGGTCGCGTTCATTCACCTTCGACAGGAGGCTTCTTCGATGCCCATCAAGCTCGGCTATCGCGGCCATCAACTGCTCATGTCCGCCGCCCAGTGCAGCTGCGGCGCGCGCCACAACGCGATCACCCAGGACATCCTCGTCGCACCCGCCCTGCTCCCCGCGCTCCCCGAACTCATCGCAAAGCGCGAACTCGGCAAACTCTGCACCCTCGTCACTGACAACGCCGACCTCGCAGGCGCCGTCCGCGACACCCTGACCGCCCGCGGCTATAAAGTCAGCCTCTGCACCCTCACCGACGCACCGGACGAGCGCGCCCTCGGCTCAGCACTCATGGCCATGTCCATGGACACCGAGTTTCTTCTCGCCGTTGGCACCGAGTCCGCCTGCGACATCGCCCGCGCCGTTGCCGCCCAGACCGAGCGCCCGCTCTGCGTCGTGCCCACCGCGCCGTCCTCGTCCACCTTCGTCGGCCTCGCCGCACACCTCGTCAGCGCGGGCGCGTCGCGCCGCTTTCCGTCCATCTGTCCGGAACTTGTGGTCTGCGACCTGGACATCCTGGCCAACGCCCCTGAGGCGCTGCTGCTGGCCGGCGCGCTAGACCTCGTAGGCAAGTACACAGCACGGCTGGACTGGGCGTATGCACAGGGCGGCGCGGGCGATACGTTCTGCGACGACCTGGCCCAGGCCGTCATCGGCGCGGCGAACAAGGCCCTGAAGCGCACCGCCGACATCGCGAACCGCGTCCCGGCGGGCATCAAGGCGCTCACGGAATCGCTGCTGCTGTGCGGCATGGTGTCGGTGATTTTCGGCGGCTCCCGGCCCGTGGAGGGCGCGGAGCAGCTGATTGCGGACGCATGGGCCGATGAGCTGCGCACCGCTAGCGCGCCCGTCCCGCCGCGCGGGCAGCTGGTCGGCGCGTCGGCGCTGGCGTTGATGGAGGGCTACCAAAAGCTCGACGAGAAGGCCAGGAAAAAGCTCTCGCCCGAGGCCCAGGAAGCCCTTGGCGCGCTGCCCGATCCCGCACGCCTGCGCGACGCGCTGGCACCGCTAGGCGCGGTGGACATGCCGCCGCCATCGGCCATCGCCGCGGCCAAAGCCCGCGCCGCGAAGTCGGGCCGAGACAAACACTCGGCGATCCGGCTGTTGGGCTAAAAATTCATGTAATATCTTGGTCAAACCCGCTTGCCAAAGCGGGACAAGCATGATATAATGGGATGTCTTTCGCGGATTGCGAAGGTCGAATCCTGACAAAACATGGCCGCTCAGCGGCCTGCAAACTTGAGGAGGTCTTCCCCATGCAGGTTTTTCTCGGCATCGTCAATGTGCTTCTGGTGCTCAATGCCATCATTCTGATCGTGTCCGTGCTGATGCAGGAGGGCTCGCGCCAGGGTCTGGGCGTCATCGCCGGCGGCGCGGAGACCTTTTTCGGCAAGTCCAAGGGCCGCAGCTATGAGGGCAAGCTGGAGTGGATCACCAAGATCGGCGTGACCACCTTCATCATCCTCGCCATCCTCATGACCGCCATGAACGCCCGCCAGGGCATCTCCAACGTAGCGCCCGTCGACCTGACCGACGCGCCGAAGGTCTCCGACATCCTGGACCAGAAAAAGCAGCTGCAGGGCGACGGCCAGTCCACTGAGCTGCCGGTCGAAGAGGCCGCCGTGGCCGACGAGGCCGCTGAAGGTGCAGTGACCGCCGAAGAGGCCGCCGTGGCCGACGAAGTCGCGCCCGAGGCCGCCACTGAGGCTGCGCCGGTGGTCGAAGAAGTGCCGGTGACCGAAGTGCCCGTGGCAGAGGAAGCGCCGGTGGAACCCGCTGCATAAGCGAATCGAGCAAAGCATGAAGGCCATCCCGTGTGGGATGGCCTTTTCATGTGCAGCGGTGGAAGGCGGGTTCCCCCACTCAGCAGTGCGCCCCTACCCCACCTCGATCCACCCCAGCACGCTGGTCAAACCGAACCGCTCGCTGACCATCGCCAGCTCCACCCCGGCCTCGCCCGTCATCGGGTCCACGATCTGGATCCCCAGTGCGTACGCCCCGACCGGCAGATCGATGGGCACGTCGATGCTCTCGTTGAACCGCGACTCGCCGGGCAGCACTTTTCGCACGTCGATGCCGCTGACCTTTCCGGCCACCTCATTGCCGTCCACATCCGTCAGCACGATCCGCACCGGCCAGGACTGGCACATGGGCGCGACGCCGGAATTGCGCAGATAGAGGCTCATGGGCACGCTCTCGCCCCGCCGCGCGGCGCGCTGCCACTGGGCCGAGCGCACCCACAGCCGATAGCCCATGGCTTCATCCGCGATGCGCAGGTTCGACAGCAGCGCGTCGCTGAGGCCCGTTGCGGGCGCGCCGCTGATGTAGGTGGCGCGGCACTCGCGCACCTGCTCCAGCAAACGCTCCGGACTCTGCAGCAGCAGCGACTCGGCGCTGGCCCGGCGCGAGATTTGCGCCCCGGACGGCACGGCCTTATAGAACTCGCCCATGCCCCGAAGGTCGGTGCCCAGTTGCGCCTCGTACCCGCCGTAGTTGGCCATGTCCAGCCAGTCCCAGGTGCGGTCCAGGTCGCCCAGAAAAGGGTTATAAAGCCCGGCCTGCAGCAGCTTGACGCTCTGATACGGGCTCACGGCCAGCAGCGCGGTATCCGGGAACGCGGAGCTGTACGCGCTGAAATAGGGGCGCACCTGCAGCAGCAGCGGCAGCGGCGCGACGCTGGCGTCCACCCACCATTCGCCGCCATGGCCCAGGCTGCCCATCTCCACGAAGGCGACGAACGGGTCGTCGTTGTATCGCGCGCCGATGGCGGACAGCGCCGCATTGTGCGCCTGCTGCAGCTCATAACTGGCATAATTGGGTGAAAACCCCGCGCCAAAGTCCAGCTCGTAGAACGCGCCCGGCTCCTCCATGCGCGGCAGCAGCCAGTCCGGCACATCCATATGCAGCGGCTCGCCCGGCTCATCCAGCACGAACCGCAACACCATGCGCACGCCCAGCGCGCGCCACGCGGCCAGGTGGTTTCTCTCCTCAAAGGCGGTGAAATCATAGACGCCCTCGGTCTTTTCCAGCTCGCGCCAGGTCAGTGTGGCGTGCACCAACGTGTGCGCCATGTCGGCGCTTCCCGGCTCGATGGTGGCGGGCACGGCCCAGCCCATCAACGGGCTGTTCAGCTCATACCGCACCGGCCGATACCGCGCCGTCGCAAGCGGCGGCAGTTTGATCCACGCCACCACCGCGATCGCCAGCAGCAGCAGCGGCACAGCTGCCAGGTAGCGATACCGGTGCACGCCAAAGGAGCGCAGTTTTTTGTACCGCGCCACCGCCCGCGCGGGATGCTGACGCCGCCTTCGCACCCGCGCACGGGAAAGCCCCACCGGCAGCCGCCGAGAAATGTGATCGAATGGGCGCATGCTGCCCCTCCAATGCTGGTTGGTCTATGGAGTATTATAATCGAAAACGCTTCAGACGGCAACCATCTGCCTTGCAGTCATCCGTCCCCAGCCGTCATCCGTCCCCCCCGCCGTCATCCTGAGCACAGCGAAGGACCTTCCTCAAACCAAACCATTTGGTTACAGGAAGGTCCTTCGCTGCGCTCAGGATGACGAACAAGGCGCTCAGGATGACGAACAAGGCGCTCAGGATGACGATCAGGGCGCTCAGGATGACGATCAGGGCGCTCTGGATGACGGCATTGGGGATGATAGACATGGATCGCCTACCCCTCCACTGTGCCGTCTTCCACGCTCACGCCGGTCATATCCGCCAGCTCGTCGACGCTCTCCTCCACGGGCACAGACATCAGGTCCTCGTTGTTGTCCGGGTCGGGCTCGCGCTCGACGTCAAAGTTGCCGTCGGCGGCGGTGTTTTCGATGCCCTGCTCCAGTTCGAATGCGCTTCTGGGACCCGCCGTGGGCGCGACCCAGCGCTCCTCCTGCTGTATGACCTCGATCGGCGCTTCGCCCATCTGCTTGAGGGCCTCCGTGGCGCTGAACACGGTGTTCATCACGAACCGCGCCACGAAGAGGATGGCAACGATCAACAGCAGCACCGTGATGCCCATGATGAGGGTTCTCGTCTTGTTCAAGGTTGGTGACCTCCATATATCGCGGGGTTTATGGAGGTATTATAGCAGGTATCAGCGCAGATTTCAACCGTGGCGCGCAGACGATGCCTGCTACACCTGCTCTGGCTCGCCCTCCGGACCGAACTCGCCCCGGCCGCAGCGGCCACAGCGCTTGCCGCCCAGCTCCCGGAATCCGCCGTCGCGGCGCATGCCGTCCGGACCGAAGCCTGGGAAGCCGCCGCGCCCGTGGCCGTGGCCGCGCTCATCGCCCGGGAAGCCGGCTCGGCCTCTGGCAAAGTAGGCGGCGTCGCCGTCCATGTCGGGCCGGGCTTCGATGGCGGCGATGAGTTTGTCCAGCAGTCCGCCCAGTTCATCGTATTCCGCGTCCGACAGGCACTCGAACAGCTCGTCGTGATTCGGGCGGTCCGACTCGCTGGCGGCCTGTTTGCCCGCCTCGGTGATCCGGATCAGCATCACGCGCTTGTCTTCGTCCGAGGGCTTGCGCTCGATGTAGCCCGCGCGCTCCAGTTTCGACAGCAGCTCGCCCAGGGACTGGGGCCGCATGTCCAACAAATACAGCAGGTCGCGTTGGCTGATCTCCTCGCGCAGGCTCAGCAACGTCAGCACCCGGCCTTGGCCGCGGTGCGGGTCGCCCATGGGGCCGTGCTGGCGGTGGTTCATCTGGTGGTAGCGGTGCATCAAAAAGTTCAGTTTCCCCAGCCGCTCCATCAGGGTTCTGTTGTCGCTTCTGTTCATTTCGCTCATTTGGTCTGTCCTCCTCATTGACTCGATGTGTGATTTTTATGCTTTAAGGTACCTTACAGTATGCATTATACAGGCACCTGATCATTCTGTCAATGGGTTTATGAAGGCACCTGATGTTAATTCTTCAGGTGCCTGATTGATTGTGTGTGGGAAGGGGCGCATCGTCATTCCCCGTTTGGAAAATGCTGCGCAAAGATTCGCTGCACGGCCTCTCTGCACGCCTGCTCGAACGCGCCATACCGCCCGATCAGCGCCTCGCCCTCCTCCGTCAGCCGCGTCTCTCCCCCGCCCGCGCCGCCCTTCTTGCGGATGACGACGGCGAAGCCCGCCTCGCGCTCCATGGCGTCGAGAATGTGCCAGGCCTTGCTGTACGACAGCCCCATCTTGCCGCAGGCCAGGCGCACGGAGCCCGTGTCCCGGATGTGCAGCAGCAGCTCACAGCTGCCGGGGCCGAGGAACTTCTCCTCGCCCGCGATCATCAACTTCATCATAGGCCGCCACTTCGGATGCGTCTGCATGGCCGCTAGAACGAGTCCGCGCCGAAGAACGTCAACCCCGACAGCAGCGCCAGCAGCTTCGACGAATCGTCGATCCGCTGTCCGTCAAACTCAAACGGCACATTCAGCCGCACCATGGAGCCCAGGTCCTCTGTGAACGGGCCGTTTTGGCCGGGCCGATCGGCCGCCGGGATGGACAGCTTGGCAACGTCCCAGCCCATGGCGCGGGCGTGAGCGGCCAGCGCTGTGGCGACGTCCGGGCCGTCCTGCGTGCGGGCGAAGTCCTTCATGCGGTGCGACTGGGCGCTCCACGTCGCGTCCACATAGGCCACGATGCGGCCCTGGCGCTCGATCACATGGGGCGCGCTCCACGCGAACGTCATCCAGCCGGACCAATATGTGTCCTCATCGCGCACCACCGGCCCGGTGTACTGCGCGTGGTGGGCCTCGCAGAGCGCCTTGATGCTGGGCAGGTCCCTGTCCTCCATGCTGCGTATCACATCGCCCTCGGGCAGCTCTGGCGCATCTTTAGCGTCCACTGTCACGAACCGAGTGGGCGCCGTGAACCAGCCATAGCGCGAATAATGGCCGTTGACGCCGGTGAACAGCAGCGATGTCTGCAGCCCCTCGCGCTCCATGTAGGCCACCGCCATCTCCAGCAGTTTTCCGCTGAGGCCCTGCTTGCGGTACTCGGGCTTGGTGGACACCTCGCCGATGCCGCCCATGGTGATGCGCCGGCCGCGCACATAGATCTCGCGGCGGAACACCCGCAGCGTGCTGGCGATGACGTCGCCGTCCACGGCCAGAAACACGCCGTTCGGGTCATGTGTGGGGTCCAACAGATAATGGTTCGAAAAATACGCGGGCGTGTCATCCGGCCCGGAAAAGACCGACGCGCAGTGCTGCGCCCATTGTTTCAGCTCCGCCTCATTCAATGTACGAAAAATCATGATCAGCCACCTCCGCGCAATATCGTAACACGCGCGAACGACGGCTGTCAATCGACTGTTCATAATTCAGGCGAATTTCGGCATACTACATCGCATAAACTTGTGAAGGAGCCTGGAAAAGATGAACGGCCACATTCCATCAGGAACCGCGCTGGGCGCGGAACAGATCAATCAGTCTTTGGACAGGTTGCCCATCGCGGCGCTGAAGCAGGTGCATGTCCATCTGGACGCGCTGATGCAGCACCGCATGCTTCATGGCGATGACCCGACCGAGGCACCGGAATCGTAGGAGGGAGAGGATTAATTATGTGGGGATTTATTCTTTGGATCGTTCTGGGTGCGCTGGCAGGTTGGATTGCCAGCATGATCATGGGCAAGGACTCGCGCATGAACTGGTTTTGGAACATCATCGTGGGCATCATCGGCGCGGCGCTGGGCGGCTGGATCGCGTCGCTGATCGGTCTGGGCGCGGTGACCACATTCAGCATCGGCGGACTGCTGATCGCGATCGCGGGCGCGTGCCTGCTGCTGTGGATTGTGAGTTTGATCTCGAAAAAGATGTGAGCGCGATGATCAGGTAGGTCATCCCTCTACACGCGTCATCCTGAGCGCAGCGAAGGACCTTCCACAAACTTTCATCATGTCAGTTTGAGGAAGGTCCTTCGCTGCGCTCAGGATGACGGGCTTATTGCGATGTCATATCGAATGCGGCTTACGCAAACGGATTCTCCGTCGGGTACAAGGTCCCCTTGGGCTGGTTGTAGCTGATCTTGCCGATACCCAGCAGGGTCAGTACGCTGTAGATCGCCTTTCCAGCCTTGCCGAACGCCACCGCGCCGTGGTGAGGGTAGCCGTCGTGGATCAGCACGTGGCGGTAGAACCGGTTGAACTCCGGGATGCCGAACACGCCGATGCCGCCAAAGGACTCCGTGGCCACGGGCAGCACCTCACCCTGGGCGATGTAGCTGCGCAGCTTGCTGTCGATGCCGCCCTGGACGCGGTAGAAGGTGATCGCGCCGGGGATGATGTCGCCCTCCAGCGTGCCGCGGGTGATGTCGGGCTCCTTGCCCGGCTCCAGGCCCCGGTGCATGATCAGCTGGTACTTCATCTCGCCCTTGGTCAGGCGGCAGATCGGGGTGTTGCCGCAGTGGAAGCCCATGAACACTTCCTTGTCTTCATAGTCGTGCTGCTGCTCGATGCTCTTTTTGAACATGTCGGCGGGCACGGAGTTGTTGATGTCCAGCAAGGTGACCGGCTCGCCGGTGACGCACAGCCCGATGTACTCGCTGAGCGCGCCATAGATGTCCACTTCGCAGGCCACCGGGATGCCCCGGGCGGTGAGGCGGCTGTTGACATAGCAGGGCACGCAGCCGAACTGGGTCTGGAACGCGGGCCAGCACTTGTTGGCCAGCGCCACATATTCGCACGCGCCCTTGTTGGCCTCGATCCAGTCCAGCAGCGTGATCTCCAGCTGGGCCAGCTTCGGCAGGATGCCGGGCATTTTGTTGCCCGCGCCCAGCTCCTGGGCCATATCCGCAACGACGTCCGCGATGCGCGGGTCGTCCTTGTGGGCGTTGAACGAAGCGAACAGGTCCAGCTCACTGTTTTCCTGGACAGTGACGCCCAGCTCGTACAGCGGCGCGATGGGCGCGTTGCAAGCGAGGAAGTCGTACGGCCTGGGGCCGAAGGTGATGATCTTGAGCTTGCTGACGCCGATCAGGGCGCGGGCAACGGGGATGAACTCCGCGATCTCCACGGCGGCCTGCTTAGCGTCGGCCACGGGATACTCGGGGATGTACGCCTTCACGCCGCGCAGCTTCAGGTTGTAGCTGGCGTTCAGCATGCCGCACAGCGCGTCGCCACGGCGGCTGGAGAGCACCTCGGTGTCCTCCTCGGCGGCGGCGATGAACATGGACGGGCCGTCAAATTCTTTTGCCAGCAGGGTCTCCGGGCCTTCGGGGCCGAAGTTGCCCAGGAACACCACCAGCGCGTTGATGCCCGAGTCCTTGATCTCTTTGAGGGCGGCCAGCGCGTCGTTTTCGTTTTCCACAGTGGCCTGGATCTCGACGATCTCATGGCCCAGCGCCTTCATTTCCTTGACCACCGCGCTGCGGCGGTTCTGGCTCAGATCGATGGGGAAGCAGTCGCGGCTCACGGCCACGATGCCCAGTTTGACCACAGGAATGTTGATCATAGACGATGTTCTCCTCCCGCTTATTGTGATTGGTATCAGTATATCACACACGCCGCGCCGCGGCAATCCGTTTTTGTCCTGGTCTAGAGTGACAATTTACCGCGTAGAATATAAGCGGACTGCAGGCCGCGAAAATTAACATTATTGACAATTGGTGGCCCGTCTCGCAACAATTGTGTCCGACAGGTTGACATCTCGGTGAACACCACATAGAATGGTGAATAGATGGCAGTGGGAGGCGATGGGGATGAGCATAAGGCGCTGGCGACAGGGCTTGGTGATGCTGCTCGCCCTTGTGCTCGCGCTGGGTTGTCCGGCGTCCGCGGGCGAATGGGAATTGCCCGCCTGGCTGTGGTTCATGCGGTTTGACGCGTCGCCCAACGCGGTGCGCGCCCGATTCAATCATCTGGTCAACCACCATGCCGAGCAGGGCCAGTTCGATTCCTGGGCATCCGCGCCCAATGTGAGCGCCGCGGCCGCCTCGGACGGCAACGGATTCGTTTTTTATACCAAAGACGCCGAGTCGCCCACAGAGGTAGGCCCGGTCAGGTTCCGCATCACGGGTCAGCGGGGCGAGCGCGGCACAGTCGACATGCTGCGCATCGACATCGCGCCCAGCGGCGCGTTCAGCCGCGCCTACCTGATGGGCTGCGACCAACTGGCCCAAATCACGGCCGCCAGCGTATTTGGCGAGCTGGACGAGCGCACCGAACGCGACCTGCTGCTGGCGCTGCTGTACGACCTGCGCCCGTTCAGCCATCATGACCAGGGACCGCTGACCGAAAAGACGCGCAACCTGCAGACCTCCATCGACGGCAGGCTCGCCGACATGCAGTGGGCGGCGGGGCCGGACAACGCAGTGTGGTTCCAGATCGCGCTGGGTGCTGACGCGGACGACGCACAGATCGAGCAAGCGCGGCTGAACAACCGCTGCAACCGGTTGCTGAGCCAGTCCAGCGACGAGTGCAGCACGCTGAACGCCTGCCTGAACCAGATGATCGAGCAGCTCGGCGCGTCCCCGCCGGACTGGCCCGACTTGTCCGCGAACCTGAGCCAAGCCGTCGAATCTGCCGCGGTGATCGAGGAACTGCAGAAAGAGCTGTCCGGCTACGAAAAGGCGAAGGTCTACGCAGCGCAGATGTGCGCCGCCATGCAGGAGCTCAGCGCATCGCTGGCCATGGCGGAGGCCGCGCTGGACAAGGCCGACGCGCAGGTGCTGGGCGTGGCGCTAGACGAAGCCCTGCAGAAGGCGAAACAGGCGCACAGGCTGATCGGCGTCGTCAGGGCGCAATAGCACCGACAGCCGGGCTGCAAAATGTGCGTTCGCGACACAAAAGCCACATATTTTTTCTCCCGTCCGGCCATGATAGACCGAGACGGGAGGCGTTTTTATGCCCATGCCCAACGGGGACCTCATTGAACTGACCCAATCCATCCAAGCAAATATCGACGCCATCAAGCAGGCGCTGCGCATTCCCGACTCGGGCGATGCCAAGATGCGCGAGTTCTGCGTGGCGGGCGTGAAGGCGTGCCTTTTCTACATGGACGGCATGGCCAGCCAGGTGCAGATCGAGAGCTTCGTGCTGTTCCCATGCCGGGAATTTCGCGGCGAGATCGACTGCGAGCCGGAGCGGCGGGCGGAATACATCACCGATCACGTGCTGACCGCCGCCGACATCGAGTTCCAGAACATCATCGCCAACATCACATCTTCGGTGCTGGACGGCAAGGCGACGCTCATCATCGACGGATGCAGCGAGGCGATGCTGCTGGAGACCCGCAGCTATGAAAAGCGGAACGTGGGCAAGACCGTCACCGAGTCCGTGGTGGTCGGCCCACAGCAGGGCTTTGTGGAGTCGATCCGCACCAACATCACTTTGATCCGCCGCATCATCAAGACCAGCGCGCTGACCACCGAGTTCATCAGCGTGGGCACCGAGATCCGCACCAGCCTGGCGCTGGTGTTCATCAAGGGCGGCTGCAATGAGCAGGTGCTCAGTGAGGTGCGCCGGCGCATCGTGGGCCTGGACGTGAGCGCGCTGCCGGATGTGGGCCATCTGCAGCAGTTGATCGAGGACCGAAACTTCATGCTCGTCCCCCAATCGCTGTTGACGGAGCGGCCTGACCGCGCCGCATACATGCTGGAGGAGGGCCGCATCGCGGTCATCGTGGACAACTCGCCATACGCCATGATCGTGCCCATGTCGCTGATGGACTTCATGTCCACCGCCGACGACAAGTTCCTGCGCTGGCAGTACGCCACGTTCAACAAACTGATCCGGTTCTTCGGGCTGTTGGTGTCGCTGATCCTGCCGGGGCTGTACGTGGCGCTGGTGATGTTCCACACGCAGCTGATCCCCCAAGAACTGCTCACATCCATCGCGGAGGCGCGCGCAAAGGTGCCGTTCCCGGTGATCGTGGAACTGCTGATCATGGAGGGCGCGTTTTATCTCATCAACGAGGCGGGCACGCGCATGCCCAGCCAGATCGGCTCGGCGCTGGGCATCGTGGGCGCGTTGATCCTCGGCCAGGCTGCGGTGAGCGCCAACATCATCAGCCCGATCCTGATCATCATCGCGGCGATCACAGGCCTGGGCAACTATGCGATTCCGGACTACGGCCTGGCCATCTCGGTACAGATCCTGCGGCTGGGGTTGCTGCTGGCGGGCGCACTGTTGGGCCTTTATGGGCTGTCGCTGATGATGTTTCTGTATTGCTGCGCCATGTGCGGCGGGCGCAGTTTCGGCCTGCCGTACATGGCGCCCTATGCGCCCTGGCGGCCCGATGGCAAGTCCGCGATGACGGTCGTGCCGCTGTGGAGGCGGGACCGGTTCCCCTACATCATGCCCAAGGGCAGCTGGCGCAGGGTGACGCCGAGCGGGGACAGGATGCGGGATTGGGAGGAGAAGAAATAGATGACGCTGACATCGAACCGGCGCGGCATCGCGGCGCTGATGCGCTGGGGCCTGGCGACGCGCGTGTTTTGTTTGTGCACACTGGACGGCTGGTCGCTGCTGAACGCGGGATGGATCTGCGCGCTGGTGGGCAGCCTGCTGGTCGCGCCCTTGGCGCTGCTGATGTGGTCGATGCAGCGGGACGACGCGGCGGCCGCGCCCTCGGTGCTGATGGACAATGCGCTGGGCCAGGGCGCGCGGCGGGCGCTGTGCCTGCTGCTGTGCGCGGCGTCGCTGTACGAGCTGGCGATCAGCGCTCGATTCGCCACACTCAGCGCCGCGTTCAGCGCGTTCGATCAATCGCCAGACTGGGCACTGATCGCCATCACGGTGGTATCCGCATTGCTGTGCACGCTCACCGGCGGAAACGGCGTGACGGGCGCGGCGGAGGTGTTCCGCTGGCTGGTCTATTTCTTTCTCGGCGCCACCTGGGTCATCCAATCGCCGTCCATCAACTACCGCTGGATCATGCCCATCTTCGGTCCGGGCTGGCCGGAGCTGCTGCGCGGCTCGCTGTCCGTGGCGGGCATCGAGACCGCGATCCTCGCCGCCTGGCTGTGCATGAACGCGGAGAGCGGCCAGAGCCAGGAGGGTGGACGCCCATACCGCACGACCGGCCCGACCTTCATGCTGAAGGGCCTGATCAGCTTCACCGCGATCGTGATGTTGATGACCGCTCTGGTCAGCATGATCGTGCCCGCCACCCCCGGCGCGCCCACTGAGCGGGACTACGCGCTGGAACGCTTTCTGACGAACGGGCGCGTGCCCAACATGGTGCAGTTCCCGCACATGCTCATCTGGTTCATCACCCAGACCATCATGGTCGCCTTCAACATGTTCATATCCAGCGCCATGCTCTATCAGGCCGCACCCAAGATTCCGGCCTGGGTCTGCGCGCTGTTGTGCGCGGGCGCGGGCATCGCGCTTTCGGTGAGCCCGCTGGCCTCCCGCGACACCATCGACCTCATCAATACCTGGCGCTACGGGCTGGTGACGGCCGCATTCCTGCCGTTCGCGGTGGCGCACTGGATCAAGCAGAGGGGGCAGGCGCATGCGCACGCTTAAGTCCGTTCTGTTGGCCATGCTCTTGGTCGCGGCGCTCAGCGGCTGCAGCGCCGCGCAGCAGCCAGAAAACCAGGCGTATGCCATCTCGCTGTGCGCTGACCATGCAGAGGCAGGCAAGCTGCTCATCGGCGTGACCGTGCCCATCTCCGGGGGCGGCGGCAAAGATGGCGGCAGCAGTCCGGAATACGGCCAGATCTATGCCACCACCGGCAGCTTTTCAGCCGCCATGGAGGTGATCCAGTCCACCACGCCCTTCGCGCTGAACCTGAGCCAACTGCAGTCGATCATCGTGTCCAGGGAACTGGCGCAGAGCCAGGATTTTGAGACGTTCGTGCAGGACATCATGTCCACCAACCACCTGTTCTCCAGCACCGAGATCATCGTCTGTCAGGGCTCCGCGCAGAAGTTTATGGAGAATGAAAAGCCGCAGATCAGTGGGCTGCTGTCGCTGGAGCTGGAGACTTCCTACGAGCACTACGCGCTGCAGGGCTATGTGCCCACATCGAAGCTGTCGGATGTGTACTATCAGGGCACCTCCATCTACGGCGACCCGATCTGCATGCTGGCCGCAACCGTGGACGAATCCACGCCGAAAAGCGGAGGCAGCGGCGAGGCGAAGCAGACCGCCGCCGCCAGCGACGAGACCTTGGGCGATGTGCTGCCTCAGGACATGCCCGTGATCAGCATCGGTAAAAACCGCTACCTGGGCGCGGCGCTGCTGAAGAGCAAGCGCATGGTGGGCGAACTCGACGGCGAGCAGACCCGCTGGGTTAAGGTGCTCAGCGGCAACCTGACCTCATTCAGCCTGATCGTGGACGGATCCCCCATGCGCATCAAGATCCACGGACGGCCCAAGATCCGCGTGGACGCGTCGGCCGACGCGCCTAAAATCACCGTCGATCTGTGGATACAGCCCATCCCGCTGCGGGAGCTGCCCGAGTTGGATCGCATAACGCGGAAGATCGAAAAAGACATCCAATCCATGCTCGACATCATCCAGCCGCTGGGCGTGGACCCCGTCGGTTTCGCCGAGACCGCCGCCATGAAGTTTTTAACGGTGGACGATTTTCAGCGCTACAACTGGTCCGAGCGGTTCAAATCCGCCGAGATCGAGATCAATGTGCAGACCCGGGACGCATACCGGCTGTTCTGAGCCATGCTGACGGACAATTCCCCTCGCGCCATACCTTCCAAACTTAACACGCGCACGCTACAATATTGACATCTTAATGAAACGAAAGAGTGAGCGCGTTGATCGAGCTGATCGTCAATCCCATTGCGGGCAATGGCCGCGCCCGGAAGGCCCTCGCCCTGGTGGAGCGAGAACTCGTCGCGCGTCAAATCGGCTTCCACACCTCCGAGACCACCGCCCCGGGCCACGCGACGGCGCTGACGCGCAGGGCCATCGAGGGCGGCGCGGAGAGCGTGGCCGTGCTGGGCGGCGACGGTCTGCTCAGCGAGGTCTGCGCCGCCATCGCGGACAGCTCCGCCCGGCTGCTGTTTGTGCCATGCGGCACGGGCAATGACTTTATCAAGTCGCTGAAGCTGCCGAGAAGCCCTCTGAAGGCGCTGCGGCTTCAACTGGACAACCCCCAGCGCCGAATCGACTGTGGCGCGCTGAACGGCGTGCCGTTCCTGAACGTCGCGGGCGTCGGGCTGGACACCGACGTGCTGGTCCAGACGGGCAGATACCGGTGGCTGCCCACCGGCATGCTGCCCTACATCCTCGGCGTGCTGAAGACGCTGAGCGCCTTCCGCCCGCTGGAGGCCGAGGTCTGTATCGACGGCGTGACAGAGCACAGGCGATACACCATCATCTCCATCGCCAACGGGCGCTACATCGGCGGCGGCATGAAGGCCGCGCCGCTGGCGGAGCTCGGTGACGGCCTGCTGGACGTGATGCTGGTGGAGGCGCTGCCCAGCTGGCGGCTGTGGCTGCTAATGCCGCTGTTCTTGCCCGGCTGGCACGCGAAGCTGACAGTCACCCGCCGCGTCACCGCTCGGGACGTGACCATCAAGTGCGGCGGCGCGTTCACCGTGGAGGTGGACGGCGAGCTGAAGCAAGTTTCGATGGCGCGGTTCCAGGTGAAGCCCCAATCCGTCACGATTTCGTGCCCCGTGTGACCCGCAGGCTCTTGACAAATATCTCCTACCGCGGTACCATGAAAATGGCAATACGTGGCAGGAGGTTTTTTATGATGGCAAACGAACGCGTTTTTTACCGATGCTCCATCTGTGGCAACATCATCGGCCTGATCGAGGACGGCGGCGTCACGCCTGAGTGCTGCGGCATGCCCATGGATCGGCTCAGTGCCAACACCTCCGACGGCGCGGCGGAAAAGCATGTGCCCGCTTTCGCCCGCGAAGGCATCAACCTGGACGTCACCGTCGGCGCCGTCCCCCACCCCATGACCGACGCCCACCACATCGCATGGATCGCCGTCGCCCAGGGCAGGCGCACACAGCGCGTGGAGCTGGACCCCACCGGCGAACCCACGGCCACGTTCTACGTGGACGAAGGCCCGCTGACGATCTACGAGTACTGCAACCTGCACGGACTGTGGAAGGTAGAAGCGTAGTCTCCCACCGCCCACCGCCGTCATCCTGAGCGCAGCGATGGACCTTCCACAAACTTTATACCAGGCCAGCTTGAAGAAGATCCGTAGCGTAGCGATGG
>JAVBUD010000052.1:0-9181 GCA_031555755.1 Eubacteriales bacterium
ACCACACCGCCCCCCACCCACGGCGGTCAACTTGCGCCCTGCCACGTACCTACGACAACTCACCCGCCTGTTCCTTCGGTGCGCACCGGTTGACGGCGGTGGGGGAGGATTGCGAGGGCTGCGGATCGGGTGTCGCCGACTCAACCGCAGCGGTCCACGAGAATCAGGTACTCGACGGCCTTCTTATACCCCTCAAACCCCAGCCCCATGTACGTCTGAAGGCAGGCCTGGCCCGCGAAGGACACCTGGCGGAACGCCTCGCGCTTGCTCACGTCGCTGAGGTGCACCTCCACGGCGGGCAGCGCCACCGCCTTCAGTGCGTCCAAAATGGCGACGCTGGTGTGGGTGTAGGCCGCCGGGTTGATGATGATGCCGTCGAATGCGCCCAGCGCGGACTGGATCTTGTCCACGATTACGCCCTCGTGGTTGGACTGGAACAGTTCCACGTCCACCTTGAACGCGTCGCACACGCCGCGCACGTAGTTTTCCAGGTCCTGATAGGTCTGCTTTCCGTACACATCCGGCTCGCGAACGCCCAGCATGTTCAGGTTCGGTCCGTTAATCACCAGCAGCTTCATAAAACCCCTCCATGACCGCCCGGGCGGCCTCGTCGATGGTGCATTCGTTTTGCACTGTGTACTGGCATGCGGCGCGGTAGGCGGGCATGCGGGCTTGCGCCATCGCGGTGAGGGCGGCGAGGTCCCCCGACAGCGGCCTGCCCTCGGTGGCGAGCTTCGCGAGGGGCCGCTGGATCAGGCAGATCACGCCGTTCTGGCGCAGGGCGCGCACGTTTTCCGCCCGCAGCGCCGCGCCGCCGCCGGTGGCGACGACCTGGCCGCCCTGTGCGCCGATGTCCCGCAGCACCTGTGTCTCCAGCACCCGGAACCAGGCCTCGCCCTTGTCCCGGAAAATGCCCGGGATGTCCATGCCCGCGCGGCGCTCGATCTCGGCGTCCGCGTCCACAAACGGCCTGCCCATGGCCTCGGCGACGGCCTGGCCGACGCGCGTTTTCCCGCTGCCGGGCATGCCGATCAGCGCCAGGTTCAGCCGCTCCCGGCACAGCGCCGCCCGGGCCTCTTTGACCTCGGCGCGGGTGCACAGTTTTCCGGTGAACAGTTCCACCGCCCGCGCGCCCTGGGCCACGAGCATGCCCAGCCCGTTTTCACAGGGGATGCCCCGCGCCTCGGCGTCCAGACACAGTTGGGTCCTGTGCGGGTTGTAGACCATGTCCAGCACGCCGCGCAGCCTCGGCAGGCGGTCGAGTTCGACAGGGGACTGGCCGTTGTGCGGGTACATGCCGACGGGGGTCGCGTTGACGAGGATGTCGATGTCCGCGTGGTCGCGGTACAGGGAATCAACACCGACGGGTCCGGACCGGGATACGGAGACCACACTGGCCGCGCCCAGGCCCATCAGAACCGAGCGGGCCATCTGGCCTGCGCCGCCGCTGCCGCCGAGGATGGCGCAGGAGGCTCCTCGTGTATCCACCTCAACCCGCCTCACCATCTCCTTGAACCCCGCCACATCCGTGTTGTACCCATGCAGCGCCCCGTCCGCCCGCACCACGATGGTGTTCACGCAGCCGATCGCCCGCGCCTCCGCCGACAGCTTGTCGCACAGCGCATACGCCGCCTTCTTGTAAGGGATGGTTACATTCGCGCCCTTGAACGGATGCGACCGCACATACGCCTCGAACGCCTCCGGCCTCAGTTCCACCAGCGCGTACTCATATCCGCCCAAGATCCGATGGATCTGCGGCGAATAGCTGTGCCCCAGTTTCTCGCCCAGCAGCACGTAATCGGCCATACTCAATACCCCTCTTGGTAGTTCCCCAGCAGCGTGAACCGCTCGCTGCCGAGCCGGATCTCGTCCAGCAGCTTGACCACGTCGGGATCGGTCAGGCTCGCCTCGATGTCGAAATGGAACCGGAACTCGAACTCCCGGCCCGGGATCGGGCGGCTCTCCAGCTTCGTCAGGTTGATGCCCTGGGCTGCGAACCGGCTGATCATCCGGCTCAGAGAGCCGGGCTCATGGCTCAGGCTGAGCATCATGCTGATCTTGTTCGCGCCGGGATACAGCTCCATGCCCTTTCCGATCACGATGAACCGGGTGTAGTTGTTGTCTGTGTCCGCCACGCCCTCGGTCAGCGCTGTGAGCTGATACAGGTCCGCGCAGCGCCGGGACGCGATGGCGGCGATGTCCGTGCGGCCGGACGCCGCGACGGCTTTGGCGGCGGACGCCGTGTTTTCCACCGGTGTGACCTTGATTTTCGGGTGCGCCGACAGGAACGCGCCGCACTGGGCAATGCCCTGGGGATGGGATAGGATCTCGGTGATCCCATCGAGTGTCGCGCCCTCGTTGGCCAGCAGCGCGTGGTCGATCCGCTGGCGGATGCCGCGCACGATGTGGAACTTGTGCCGCTCCATCAGGTCGTAGACCTGGGTCACCGACCCCGCCGCACTGTTCTCAATCGGCAGCACGCCGTAGCGGCACATGCCCTTTTCCACCGCGCTGAACACGCCGTCGAAGGACTGGAAATACAGGATGGACGGGAACTCGAACATCCTGACGCAGGCCTGCTGGCTGTATGCGCCCTCCACGCCCTGGCAGGCCACGGTGGCCTTGGTGGGGAATGTGGTGGGCGAGCTTTTGACGGCGTCCGCGACGGCCTTCGCCAGCGGCGACTCCGCCTCGAGGTGCGAGCGCTGATAACTGCGGCTCACGTCCAGGAGCGCGGTGTACACCACCTTCGCGTACCGCTCCAGATCCTCGCCCGCACGCTCGGCGGCCTGGGCCATGACCTGCCGCTCCCGGGCCGGGTCCTGAATGGGCAGCCCATGCTCGCCCTTGTACTTCGCCACGTCCAGCGCCACGTCCATGCGCCGCTTGAACAGCGAAACCAGTTCCGTATCGATCCGGTCGATCTCCGACCGGCACTGCTTGATGTCCATGTTGCCGACCTCCTGTAATGCTGTTTATATACACTGCCTCCGCCTTCCCACGCCGTCATCCTGAGCCCAGCGAAGGACCTTCCTCAAGCAAAAGACCTGCAGATTACAGGAAGGTCCTTCGCTTTGCTCAGGATGACGGTGTGGGGCGGGCGGTGACCTTAAGCGCCCATCGCCAAATCTGCCAGCACCAGCCAGACCAGCGCCTCCGCCACCGGCACTGCCCTGGGCGCGATGCACGGGTCGTGGCGGCCCTTCACCTGAAGTGCCGCCGCCTCACCGGTGCGCAGGGACACGCTTTTCTGCATCTGGCCGATCGACGGCGTGGGCTTTATCGCGACCCGCGCTAGGATGGGCATGCCCGTGGTGATGCCGCCCAGCGCGCCGCCGTGGCGGTTGGTTTCGGTCATGCCACCGGGCAAGAGCGCGTCGTTGTGCGCCGAACCGCGCGAGCGCGCCGCCGCAAAACCCATGCCGAACTCCACGCCCCGTGCGCCGGGGATCGCCATCAGCGCCTGGGCCAATCGCGGCTCCACGCCGCCGAACATCGGCTCGCCCAGCCCGCCTGGCACGCCCTGGGCGATGACCTCGATCACGCCGCCCACGCTGTCACCGTCCAGCTTCGCGGCCAGGATCGCCTCGCGCATGCGGTCGCCTGCGGCGTCGTCCAGCACGGCCAGCTGCTTCTCTTTGAGCGCGGACAAGGTGTCTTCATCCATGCCCATCGGGTCGAACGCCGCGTCGCTCACGTCTGCCACGCTGAGCAGGTGCGCCCCGACCCGCACGCCAGAAAGCTGCGGCAGCTGCTGGCACACCGCGCCTGCGAAACACAGCGGGGCCGTGAGCCGCCCGGAAAACGGGCCGCCGCCGCGCACATCCCGGGCGTCGCCGAAGCGCAGATGCGCCGCAAAGTCCGCGTGCCCGGGTCTGGGCACGTCGCGCAGGGCTTCATAGTCCGCGCTGCGCGTGTCGGCGTTGTCGATCACCGCGCACAGCGGTGCGCCGCAGGTCTCGCCGCGCTCGTTCAGCCCGGCGATGACGCGCGGCACGTCGGCCTCTCTTCTGGCGGTGGACGTGTCCGATCCGCCCGGCGCGCGGCGGTCCATCATCGCCTGGATCTGGCCCATATCCAGCGCCATCCCGCAGGGCAGGCCCTCGATCACGCAGCCGATGGCCGGCGCGTGACTCTGGCCGAACACCGTCACCCTGATCCGCTCTCCGATTGTGTTACCCATCAATGCGCCCTCCCAACCGGCGAAAATCCGCAAAGAAACCGGGATAAGACTTGTTCACGGCCTCCGCACAGTCGATCTGCACGGGCCCGGCGGCGCAGGTGGCCGCGATGGCCATCGCCATGGCGATGCGGTGGTCGTTGTGGCTGCAGACCTGGCCGCCCGTAAGCTGCTGGCCGCCGGGGATCACCAGCCCATCGGGCAATTCCTCGCACCGTGCGCCCAGCGCGTGCAGGCATTCTGAGATGGCGCTGAGCCGGTCCGATTCCTTGATCCGAAGCCGCGCCGCGTGGGTGATGCGGGTCACGCCGGGCGCGTAGGCCGCAATCACCGCCAGGATCGGCACCAGGTCCGGACACCCGGAGGCGTCGATGGCGCGGCTGGCGTTTTCCTTGAACTGTTCGAGCAGGCCCGCGATGGCCCGGTCCGCCTGGGTGGAGTTTCCCAGCAGTCCGACCACGGCCACCTCGCCGCCCAGCGCGTTCGCCGCCAGGAAAAACGCGGCGTTGCTCCAGTCACCCTCGACGGGGGAGCGCGCGGGGGAGCGGTAGGTCTGCGGCGCCGGGATGCGGTAGCCGTTGTCGGTGCGCGAGGCGGCGACGCCGTACTTCGCCATGGCCTCCACGGTCATGTTGATGTAGGCCCGGGACTCGACAGGGGAGGTGAGCACGATCTCGCTGGGGCCGTCGAGGAGGGGGAGGGCCATGAGCAGGCCCGTGGCGTACTGCGAACTGATGTTGCCTGGGATGGGAAACGGGCCGGGGGAGAGACGGTCACCACCGCGCACCCACATCGGCGGCTTATCTCCATCGATCCTCGCCCCGCGCTCCCTCAGCGCCTCAATCAACGCCTCATTCGGCCGTTCCCCCAACCGCCCCCGTGCCAAAAACCTGGCGTCCGCACCCAGCGCCGCCGCCAGCGGCAGCAAAAACCGCAGCGTCGAGCCGCTCTCCCCGCAGTCCAGTTCAACCGTGCCCTCGGGCAGCCTGCGGATCGGCTCCACCCGCAGCCCCTCCGCCACATTCTCCACCCGCGCGTCCAGCGCCCTGAGGCACCTCGCCGTCGCCTCGATGTCCTCCGAACCCGGCCCCATTTCAAGCGTCGTCGGCCCATCGCTGAGCGCCGCCAGAATGAGCTGGCGGTGTGCGTCCGACTTGGATGGGATGGCGTTCACGCGCCCGCGCAGCGCGCCTGGATACACGGTCCGCTTCATGTGATCCCTCCCGCCCAGACCCAGTCCGTGAGCGCCGCAACCGGCACCTTCATCAGCCTGCAATCGCCGATCCGCACCGGCACCGCCAGCGTGATCTCGCTGCCTGTGCGCTTTTTGTCCATCAGCATGCCGCGCAGGATCGCGTCCGCGCTGTAAGGGCACTCGACGTCCAGCCCGCACGCGCGCAGCGCCCGCTCGATGGGCGGGACACAGTCCGATTCAGAATGGCCCAGCGCCCGCGCCGCCTTCGCGATGGCGAACAGCCCCATGCCCACCGCGCGGCCGTGCTGCACGGTGTATCCGCTGTACAGTTCAATCGCGTGCCCGATGGTGTGCCCGAGGTTCAGCAGTTGCCGCTGGCCCCGGTCAAACTCGTCGTCCTGCACGAACGCCCGCTTGATCGTGACGCAGCGCTCGATCACGTCCTCGATCTGATCCATCAGCTGCCCATCCGCCGCCAGATCGAGCAGCGCTGGGTCAGACAGCACGCCGTACTTGATGACCTCCGCCGCACCGTCCGCCACCAGTGCGCCCGGCAGCGTGCGCATGACGTCTGTGTCGATCAGCACCCGCGAAGGCTGGGCGAATGTGCCCGCCATGTTCTTGGCGGCCCGAAGGTTGACCGCCGTCTTCCCGCCCACCGACGAGTCCACCGCCGCCAGCAGCGTGGTCGCGATCTGCACGAACCGCGTCCCGCGCCCGTACACCGCCGCTGCGAACGCGCCCATGTCGCCCACCACGCCGCCGCCCAGGCACACGATCAGGTCCGACCGCACCAGGCCCAGATCACCGAACCGCTCCAGCAGCCCGCACAGCGTCTCGAGGTTTTTCGACGGCTCGCCGTTGGGGAAGGTGCAGCGGTGCACCTCGAAGCCCGCCGACGCCAGCGCGCGTTCGACCCGGTCGCCGTACAGCGCCGCCACCAGGTCGTCCGTCACCAACGCGACCTTGCACGGCTCGACGACGTCCAAAATAAGCTGGCCGCATCGGTCGATCAGGCCCGGTCCGATCAGGATATCGTAGGCTGTTGAAGCCTCCACATGCACTGTCTTCATTCGCTCAACAGCTCCTTCACCTCACGCCCCTCGCGCAGCAGATGCACCAGTTCGGCCTCGTCTGCGCTGGAGAGCGCCGCCCTGTATGCATGAAGCCGCGCGATGAGTCCGTCCAGCTCGCGGATCAGCGGCTCGCGGTTGTTCAAGAACAGCTCCGACCACATGCCCTCGTTCAGCCGTGCCACCCGCGTCATGTCCTGGAAGCTTCCTGCAGAAAAGCCCTTGTGTTTTCGGGCCAGCTCGCTCTTGACGTACGCGCTGGAGATGATGTGCGCCATCTGCGACGTGTACGCGATCATCTCGTCGTGCTCCTCCGGTGTGGCGAACACCACCCGCAGGAAGCCGAGTTCAAAGAAAAGCGCCTTCGCCCGCGCGATGTCCGCGATCTCCGCGTTCGCGTACGGCGTCAGGATCATGCTCGCCCGCTCGAACAGGTCGTCCTGGGCGTACTGGAACCCGCTATATTCACGCCCCGCCATGGGGTGGCCGCCGATAAACGTCCAGGGATGTGTGGCGGCGATGGGCTGGATTGCCGCGCAGAGGCTGCCCTTCACGCCGCCGCAGTCGATCACCAGCGCGGTGGGGTTGATCTGGGCCGCGTGGGTGGAGATCCATTCAATGATTGCGGCGGGGTAGAGCGCGACGATCACCGCGTCGCAGTCGGGCAGGTTCGCGTTCGTCAGCCGACCGTCGATGGCGCCGACGAGCTCGGCTTTCAGCATTTCGGATTCTTTGGCGTCGGTGCCGAGCACGGTGTGCTTCGTGTGGAGCTTTGCGGATTTCGCCATGGAGCCGCCGATCAGGCCCAGGCCGATGATGCCGATCGTCATGGTGGGGGACCTCCTTTGATTGTCATGCTGGAAGAGGAACGTTTCGTCCGCCATTCGCCTCACGGCCTCATGGCGAACATCAAGAACGCCGCGCGGCCCCCATGCTTGTCGTCGTCCCCCAATCCCGTCATCCTGGGCGCAGCGAAGGACCTTCTTCAAACTTTGGGCCGCGCGGGGAACGCCCTCACGGGGCTCAGAGGGCGCTATCCTCAATTCGCAATGGTCGTCTCCGCGCTTCGCTTGTGCGACTTCCTTGCTCATTGGGCTTCCGGCTCGCTTCATCCGCCACAGGCGGCGCTTCGCCTCCGCCCCCTCCGAGACCTCTCGCCAAAGGGGCTAAGCCCCTCTGGACTCCCTACTCGCTTCGCGCCTTTTATCGGGCGGCGTAGGGGAGCACCGCGCGGACCCGCGCTGCCAAATCATCGAACTGCTCTGGCGTCAGCGACTGCTTGCCGTCGCACAGCGCACGCGCGGGGTCGTTGTGCACCTCCACGATCAGTCCGTCCGCACCCGCCACCGTCGCCGCCAGCGCCATCGGCGCCACCAGCCTCGCCTCGCCCGTCGAATGGCTCGGGTCCAGCACCACCGGCAGATGGCTCAGCCGGTGCAGCACCGGCACCACGCTGATGTCCGTCGTGTTCCGCGTCGCCGTCTCAAACGTCCGGATCCCGCGCTCGCACAGGATCACATTCGGGTTTCCGCCCGCGAGCACGTATTCCGCGCTCATCAGCAGCTCCTCCAGCGTGTTCGCCAGGCCACGCTTCAGCAGCACCGGCGTCTTCGACTGGCCCAGCTCCTTCAGCAGCTCAAAATTCTGCATGTTCCGCGCGCCCACCTGGATCACGTCCACGTCCTTGAACAGCTCCAGGTGCGCCGCGTCCATGATCTCCGTCACGATCCCGAGGCCCGTCTCCTTCTTCGCCTCAAGCAGCAGCTCGATGCCCTCCGCGTGCAGGCCCTGGAACGCGTACGGCGACGTCCGCGGCTTGAACGCGCCGCCGCGCAGCAGCGTCGCGCCGCTTCGCTTCACCGCGTGCGCCACCTGCAGGATCTGGTCCCGGTTCTCCACGCTGCACGGGCCCGCGATGAGCTGGAAGTGGCCGCCGCCGATCAAGACGCCGCCCACATCCACCACGCTGTCCGCCGGGTGGAACTTGCGGTTCGCGTTTTTGTATGGCTCCATGATCCGCTGCACGCGCTCCACCATGTCCAGCGACTGCAGCAGCTCGATGTCCACCGCGCTCGTGTCGCCCACCAGCCCGATGATCGTCTGCGACGCGCCTCGCGACAGGTTTGTGTCCACATTCAGGCTCTTGAGCCACGCCGTGAGCTGCTCGATCTGGCGCTCGTCCGCGCCCTGCTTCAAGATGACTACCATGTTGCCGTCCTCGCTTTCGTTGATCCAATAGAAAAGGCTCTGCAGCGTGTTTACTGCAAAGCCTTGTGTTGGCAGGGTTCCGATTTTTGCTGCAGCAAAAGCGCTCTATTAACTTGCGTTAATAAAGTAAAAATAAAAATACTTCGCCGCAAACCGCTCGTCGATCACAGAACTGCACCCTCGCTTCTGCCAGATGTTTCGGTCATTATACACCCGTATCGCTCCCGCTTCCATGTTCAATGTGTTAATTCGGCGAGAACCTGCCTGAAACTGGAATCAGCGCCAACCCAGATAGCCCGCAAGGTTGGCCAGCGCGGTCAGCAGCACCAGCGCCAGAATCGCGGCGTACAGGTAGCCGACGCCCTTGTTGCTCATGCGCTTTACAATGGCGCTGCCGGCGAGCGCGCCCAGAACGCCGCCCAGGATCACGCTCAGCAGCAGCCGCGGCGGAACGGACGGCACGTTGCCGCTTGCGAACGTCAGCGCCAGGCTGGCCGCCTGTGAAAACAGGATGATGTAGATGGA
>JAVBUD010000114.1:0-8306 GCA_031555755.1 Eubacteriales bacterium
GTGACCCGATAATAAATTTTGCTTATCTCCGCCCCCCCTCTCCGCACAACCAAAAAAATATGATTTATATTCTTTTCTCTTGCCCTTGGGGGGCCCTCTGCCTCACGACGTGGGATAGCGGAACGCATGACGACTACGCCCCTAACGACAGCCGCCCCGCGCCAAATGGCGCGGGGCGGCCCATACTGTCCTCAATCTATCTTACGCATTCTCCGGCTGCAGCAGCCCGTAGTTCCCGTCATCCCGCTTGTACACGACGTAGGTGCCGTTGGTCTCGTCGTCGATGAACAGGAAGAAGCTGTGGCCCAGCAGTTCCATCTGAGCGATGGCGTCCTCTGTGGTCATGGGCTTCATGGTGAACCGCTTGGTCTTGACCAAAGTGCGCTCCTGCTCCGGGGCCTCGTCCACGGCGTCCTCCTGGGACTCAAACGCGTCCACGCGCAGCCGCTTGTCCAGCTTGGTGCGGTGTTTTCTGATCTGGCGGATGACCTTGTCCACGGCCTTGTCGATGCAGGTGTACATGTCCTCGCCGGTCTCCTCCACCCGCAGGATGGTGCCGTCCAGATGAATGGTGATTTCGGCGCAATTCAAGGTGGCCTTCTGCTGGCTCAATTTCACCTGGACCTCGGTCGATTCCTTCAGGAAGCGGTCCAGCTTGTTTGCCTTCTTGTTAACCCATTCGTTCAGCGCGTCGTTGACTTCCACGTTCTTGGTTGCGATGGTGTTGATGCGCATGTGTTCGTCCTCCTATTGCTCAGTGGTGTCTCACGGTCGGAATGGTGCTGTCATGTGCCATTGGCATCGCCCTCTTTCAGGGGTTAGTATGGAGTATATTCGAGGGCCTGTCCCGATTTTCCTGCTTCTTGAACACAAAATATTTACAAAAGGTGTATGAGGGGCGGAGAGAGTGAGGAAGATCCTTTTGTTGTGGCCTCAGGATGACCGGGTTGGGTGTGTTGGGGGGAAGATTGAGGAAGGTCCTTCGGCTGACGCCTCAGGATGACGGGCTATTGGGTGGCAGGACCGTTTTTTGCGTCCAACCCAACTCCGTCATCCTGAGGCCGCAGCCGAAGGACCTTCCATATACTTTGTCGTCCCCTACAGCAGCTTCCCTAAAAAATCCTGGGTCCGCTTGTTCCGCGGGCTGCCAAAGAGCTGCTGCGGGGTGCCCTCCTCCATGACGATGCCCTCGTCCATGAACAGTACGCGGTCGCCCACTTCCCTGGCAAAGCCCATCTCGTGGGTGACCACCACCATCGTCATGCCGTCGTGGGCCAATGTCTTCATCACGTCCAGCACCTCGCCCACCATCTCCGGGTCCAGGGCGCTCGTGGGCTCGTCGAACAGCATCACGTCCGGGTCCATGGCGAGGCTGCGCACGATGGCGATCCGCTGCTTCTGCCCGCCGGAGAGCTGCGCCGGATACGCGTCGCGCTTGTCCGTCAGTCCCACGCGGTCCAGCAGCTCCATGCCTTTTTTATCCGCCCGGTCCTGGGACAGGACCTTCAGGTGCACCGGCGCGAGGGTGATGTTCTGCAGCACCGTCTTGTGGGGGAACAGGTTGAACTGCTGAAAGACCATGCCCATCTTGCGTCTGACCAGGTTGATGTCGGTACGCCGCGCGGTGATGTCCACGCCCTCGAACATGATGTGGCCGGATGTGGGCAGCTCCAGCAGGTTCAGGCAGCGCAAGAATGTGCTCTTGCCCGATCCGCTGGGGCCGATGATGACCACGTTTTCGCCCTTTCGGATGTGCTGGTCGATGCCGTTCAGGACGCTCAGCTCGCCGAACTGTTTTCTAAGTTTGATTGTGCGAATCACCCTGACGCATCCTCCTTTCGACCCGGCCCAGCAGCTTGGAGAGGCCCAACACCAGCGCCAGATAGATGGCGGCCACCGTCAGCAGCGGGAACATGGCGCTGTAGGTGCGGCTTCTGATGTAGTCGCCCGCCTTCGTCAGGTCCATCAGCCCGATGAAGCCCACGACGGACGTCTCCTTCAGCAGCATGATGAACTCGTTGAACAAGCTCGGCAGGATGATCTTGACGGTCTGGGGCAGCACGATCAGCATCATCGTGGCCTGGGCGGAGAGGCCCAGGCTGCGCCCGGCTTCGGTCTGGCCCTTGTCCACGGCCAGAATGCCGCCGCGCACCATCTCGGACACGTAGGCGGCGCTGTTGAGCCCGAACGTGAGGATCGCCACCACGACCTTGGGCCCGTTGTAGCTCAGCATGATGATGTTGTACATGATCAGCAGCTGCACCACCACCGGCGTGCCGCGGATGATGTCGATGTACGCGCCGGCGATGCCCCGCAGCGGCGCCCACTTGCTCAGCCGCATCAGCGCCAGCAGGCAGCCCAGCACCATGCCCAGCAGCGCCGCGAACAGCGCGATCTGCAGCGTGTTGCCCAGGCCCTCGACGAGCATTTTCCAGCGGTCGCCCTCGATCAGGTTGAACTGGAACTGGTAGACCAAGTCGGCCCACCAGGATTGGATGATTTCCATGCTTTGTTAGTCCCTCCCCCAAAAAGGCGCGGCGGCGGGGGCAAGCCCCCGCCCTACATGCGCTCGTAGGGCGAGGGCTTGCCCCCGCCGCCCTTCGCTCGCTCAGCCTTCCGCGTCGTACTTCTCGATGATCGCCTGGATGGTGCCGTCCTGCTTCATGGCGGTCAGCGCCTCGTTGATCTTCTCCAGCAGCTCGGTGTCGTCTTTGCGCAGCGGGATGGCGTACACTTCTTCGCTCAGCTTTTCGGGGAGGATCACCAGGCCGGGGGTCTGGGCGACGTAGGCCTTGGCGGTCTGCTCGTCGATGACGGTGGCGTCGAGGCGGCCGTTGGCGGTGTCGTTGATGGCGTCAATGACCTTCTCGAACCGGCTGAACTCGGCGCCCGGGTATGCGTCGGTGGCGAAGGTGTCGCCTGTGGTGCCCAGCTGCACGCCCAGCTTCTTGCCGTCCAGGTCGGCGCTGCCGGTGATGGCGGAGCCTTCCTTGACCACGATGACCTGGGTGGCGTCGAAGTAGTTGTCGGTGAAGTTCACGCTCTTTTTGCGATCCTCGGTGACGGACATGCCCGCGATGGCCAGGTCGATCTTGCCGCTGGTCATGGCGGAGATCAGGCCGTCAAACGCCATGCACTCGATGGTAACTTCGATAGACGGGTCGATCTGCTCGAAGATCGCCTTGATGATGTCCATGTCGATGCCGGTGGGCTGGCCGTCGTCGCCGATGAACTCAAACGGCGCGAACTCAGGGTTGGTGCCTACGATGTACGCGCTCTTCAGGTCTGCCATTGCAAAGCCGGACAGCGCGAAAGTGAGGGCCAGGACCAGGGCCAATGCAGTGATCATTTTCTTCATAGTGGATTCCGCCTCCATCTCAATATTCTGATGCTGCATATTATACGCCCGATGTTGGATTTATGCAAGAGTATGCGGGGTTAAATGACAGTTAACCGCGCATATATGCAAGAAATGATGAATGTTTATGCATAACCTGGGGATGATAGACGGGGCGAGGGCGCGCATGGTAGAATGAATCTCACTGATGACACGGAGGTACATCCCATGCAGTTTATCTGGTCAGAACACATTCGCGAGATTGTCATTGCCGCGCTGCTGTCCATGGTGCCGATGTTCGAGGGGCGCTATGCGCTGACGATCATGCTGGGTATGGGCATGCCGTGGCCGGTGGCATTCCTCATCGCCGTGGTGTGCTCGTCCATCCCGGTGCCGATCATTCTGTGGCTGTTCCGCCCTGTGGTGGACTGGATGTACACATTGCCCATCCCGCCGCTGCGAAAATTCGCGGCCTGGGTGGAGGAGCACGGCGAGAAAAAGGCCGCCAAGATGGACAAAGTGGGTCTATGGGGACTGTTCCTGTTCGTGGCGATCCCGCTGCCCGGGACAGGCGGCTGGACCGGCTCGCTGATCTCGGTGCTGTTCAAGATGGACAAGTGGAAGTCGCTGGTGTGCATCGTGGCTGGCAATTTCGCCGCGTGCGCCATCATGACCGCGCTGTCGATGGGCGTGCTGTCGTTCTTCTGACGGAAAATGCCAAAGCGCCCGCCGCACCGCGGGCGCAGGTTATTTTTTTCGTGCCCATTGACGCACCCTCACAATTCGGATATGATATAAATAGGGACGGATCGCGTTCCAGCCCATTTTGATCAAAGGGAGGTGCCCCGAACATGGACGACGGCGGAAGAAGTTTGTCGACCGAGGGCGTGCCTCGATGGTGTGACCGGCGATAGACGCCGGCTTTCAGCACCCTTGATCAACGCCCATTGAGTCTTCAAACCGTCCATCGTCCAGATTCTTGTTGATTTACGCAAGGGTCTGGTTTTTGTGCGCTCACAAACGGATTCCTCCGAGGGCGCGCGAACCCGAATTATGGAGAGGAGGAGAGGCCAATGGATTGGGACCGCATCAAGGCCCGGCTGGACCGGCTGCTGACGTCCGGCCGCCACGGCGAGCTGCGCGGCGCGCTGATGATGCTCAACGAGGTCGATATTGCCGAATACCTGAAGGACCTGGACCCCGACAAGATGCTAATGGTGTTCCGCATTTTGCCCAAGGACATCTCGTCGGACGTGTTCTCCTACATGGACACCGACCAGCGCCAGCACCTGATCGAGTCGATCTCAGACGCCGAGGCGGCGCAGCTGGTGGACGAGATGTTCATCGACGACGCGGTGGACTTCATCGAGGAGATGCCCGCGGGCGTCGTGAAGCGCGTGCTGCAGAACACCAGCAAGGAAAAGCGCGACCTGATTAATCAGTTCCTGCGCTATCCGGACAACAGCGCCGGGTCCATCATGACCATCGAATACTGCGAGGCCCGCGCGGGCCAGACGGTGTCGCAGACCATCGAGGACATCAAGCGCACCGCCATCGACAAGGAGACGGTGTACACCATCTACGTCATCGACGAGCGCCGCCAACTGGGCGGCACGGTGGCCCTCCGAAAGCTGATCATGGCCGACGCCGGCACGCCCATCGAGCGGTTGATGGACGAGAACGTGATCTCCGTCACCACCACCGACGACCAGGAGACAGTCGCCGACACCGTCAGGAAATACGACCTGATGTCCATCCCCGTCGTGGACAAGGAAAACCGGCTCGTGGGCATCATCACCGTCGACGACATCGTGGACGTCATCGAAGAGGAAAACACCGAGGACTTCGAAAAGATGGCCGCGCTGATCCCCTCCGACGACGAATACATGCGCACATCCGTGAAGGACCTGGCGAAGAACCGCATCCCTTGGCTGCTGATCCTGATGATCTCGGCCACGTTCACCGGCATGATCATCACCCACTTCGAGGACGTGCTGAACGCCGCAGCCTATGGAGTGGTGCTGATGAGCTGCATCCCCATGCTGATGGACACCGGCGGCAACTGCGGCAGCCAGACCAGCGTGCTGATCATTCGCGGACTGGCGCTGGGCGAGCTGGGCTTTTCGGACATGCTGGCGATCCTCTGGAAAGAGGTCCGCGTGGCCGTGATCGTGGGCTTGGTGCTGTGCGCGGTGAACTACCTCCGGCTCGTGGCCATGTCCATGATCCAGAACGGCGGCAGCGTGATGTGGCAGGACAGCGGCGCGTGGATCGTGGTGTCTGTGAGCGTGTTTCTGACCACCATCATGGCTAAGTCCATCGGATGCATCCTGCCCCTGAGCGCGAAAAAAGTCGGCCTGGACCCGGCCCTGATGGCCAGCCCGCTGATCACCACCATCGTCGACGCCAGCGCCCTGATCGTGCTGTTCTCGATCGCGAGCCATGTGCTGTAGATTTTGTATGACGCCCTCAATCGCCGTCATCCTGAGCGCAGCGAAGGACCTTCCTCAAACTTCAGTGGGTCCAGTTTGAAGAAGGTCCTTCGCTGCGCTCAGCATGACGGCGATTGCGAGATGACGAACCCATAACGCTATCCTTAGGAGGACCCTTTCTATGAAGCAAACCCTCGGCTGTCTGCGCCGCGCGGACCAGGATTTTCACATGATCGAGGCGGGGGACCGCATTGCCGTGGGCGTCAGCGGCGGCAAGGACAGCCTGCTGCTGCTGCGCGCGCTGGCGCTGTACAAAAAGTTCTGCAAGGTGCCCTATGAGCTCTCGGCCATCACACTGACCATGGGCCTCGGCGAGATGGATGTGTCGCCCGTACAGGCGCTGTGCGACGAGCTGGAGGTTCCCTACATCGTCAAGCACACCGACATCCTGAAGATCGTCATCGAGGACCGCAAAGAAAAGAATCCCTGCGCGCTGTGCGCCAAGATGCGGCGCGGCGCGCTGTCGGACCTGTGCCAGGAGCACGGGTTCAACAAAATCGCGCTGGGCCACCACCGGGACGACGCCATCGAGACGCTGCTGCTGAGCATGCTGTACGAGGGCAGGCTGCACACGTTTCATCCGGTGACATACCTGTCCCGCAGCGGCATCACCCAGATCCGCCCGCTGGTGTACCTGCCGGAGTCGCACATCATCAAGATGGCGCAGGAGCTGGCCCTGCCGGTTGTCAAGTCACCCTGCCCCGCCAACGGCCATACCAAGCGAGAGGACATGAAAAACCTGCTCAGCCACATCAGCAAGACGATGGTGCCCAATGTGCGCGAGCAAATGCTGTCGGCGCTGCAGAACGACAGCCAGTACGGGCTGTGGGACAAGTGCAGGGTGGGGGGCGAGGGGCCAACGTCCCGTTAATTTTTCTTGTTCACAGAAGCATCGCCTTGACATCGCCCGCCCGCCATGGTACAATCTTTCCGTTAAGCAGAAGCGCAAGGCTTCTCACCCGGCGGCACCGCCAGCCTGGGTTGCCATGGAATGCGGACTCGTCCGCCCTTCATCGCATTTATGAGAGAGCAGCGTTTTTGCGCCGCTCTTTTTCTTTTAGCTCAAATCAATAGGAGGTGTCTGGTATCAACGATGTGATGATTAACGAGGAAATCCGCGATCGCGAGGTCCGGCTGGTGGACGAGAAGGGGGAGCAGCTCGGCGTCATGCCGACGCGAGATGCACTGGCCCTGGCCGTGTCGAGGGAACTCGACCTGGTCAATATCGCGCCCCAGGCCAAGCCGCCCGTGTGCAAGCTGATGGACTATGGCAAGTTTCGCTTTGAGCAGTCAAAGCGCGACCGCGAAATCCGCAAGAATCAAAAGGTCATCACGATCAAGGAAGTGCACCTCAGCGCGACCATCCAGGACCATGACATCGACGTCAAATACAAGGCGGCGGTCAAGTTCCTGGAGGAGGGCGACAAGGTCAAGGTCTCGATCCGCTTCCGTGGACGCCAGATCGCGCACAGCGAGATCGGGCTGGAGGTCATGAAGAGCTTCGCCGAGCGCATCAAGGATTACGCGGTGGTGGAACGCAGGCCGCTGATCGAGGGCAGGAACATGATCATGATCCTTGCGCCGAAGGACCCGCGCGAGCGGGAAAAGGAGCAGCAGCGCGCCGCCGCCCAGGCAGCCGCCAACGCAGGCCAGAATCCCGCCGCTACGCCGAGGGCATAGCACACAGGCGGCTTCTTATTCAGTACAGCAAGAAGGAGGACCTACACAATGCCCAAGCAAAAGACCCACAGGGGCGCCGCGAAGCGGTTTTCCCACACGAAGACCGGCAAGATCAAGCGCTCCCAGGCTTATAAGAGCCACATCCTGACCAAGAAGCCGACCAAGCGCACGCGCAACCTGCGCAAGGCCGCCTACATCGCCAAGGGCGAGATGAAGAAAATCAACAAGCTGATTCCGTACAAGTAAGGAGGGGACAGGACCATGGCAAGAGTAAAGCGGGCAGTCAATGCCCTGAAAAAGCGCCGCAAGGTATTTAAGCTCTCCAAGGGCTACTTTGGCGCCAAATCCAAGCAGTATCGCGCCGCCAGCGAGCAGGTTCGCCGCTCCCTGCGCTACGCGTACATCGGCCGCAAGCTGAAAAAGCGCGACTTCCGCCGCCTGTGGATCGCCCGGATCAACGCCGGCGCGCGCATGAACGGCATCAGCTATTCGAAGCTCATGAACGGCCTGAAGGTCGCCGGTATCACCGTCAACCGCAAAATGCTCTCAGAGATGGCGATCGCGGACCCGAACGGTTTTGCGGACCTCGTCGAAGCGGCGAAGAACGCGCTGAGGAAGTAAGAATTGCACACTGAAAAGGCGCTCCGATGACGGGGCGCCTTTTTGTAGCGGCCTGCTCGGAGTCCTCGCCAGGCGATGGCGGTTGTGGTTGTGCGCATCCCACGCCGTCATCCTGAGCGCAGCGAAGGACCATCTTCAAACTTGCCCATGAGTTTGTATAAGGTCCTTCGCTGCGC
>JAVBUD010000100.1:0-8770 GCA_031555755.1 Eubacteriales bacterium
ATGAAGAAGGTCCTTCGCTGCGCTCAGGATGACGGCGGCGGGGAATGGATAAACTATCCATTTTTGTTTACCCCCGCATCGCCGCCTCGATGTCCTCGATGCTCCTTGGGATCTCCCTGCTGAGGTTTTCGCAGCCGTCCTCGGTGATCAGGCAGTTGTCCTCCAGCCGGAACCCGATGCCCCACTCCTCGCAGTAGATGCCCACATCCACGCAGAACACCATGCCGGGGCGGATCGGGCCTGAGGCGTCCACCACGTCGTGGGTGTCGAAGCCCACGTGGTGCCCGCCGCCGTGCCAGATGAGCTTGCCCACGTCCTCGTACTTGTCCACCAGGCCCAAGCCCTTGAGCTGCTCGTAGTTGAATTTTCGCGCGGTCAGGTCCACCTGGTCCATGGGGAAGCCGGGCTTCAAGATGGAGAACATGTACTCCGACGTGTTGTACGCGCAGGTGTACAGCTTGCGCATCCTGTCCGAGAAAACGCCATTGCACGGGAACCCCCGCGACACGTCGTTGCCCAGGAAATCGTGGCTCGCGCCCACGTCCACCAGGATCATGTCGCCGTCCATGGCCTGTCCCATGTACGCGTCGTAGTGGATGCAGAAGTTGTTCTGGCCCGCCGAGATGATGGGCTGGAAGCCCTGCACGATGCAGCCGCGCCCGGTCAGCGCCGCGTCCCAGGCGGCCTTGTATTCATACTCCATCATGCCCGGTTTTGACGTCTTCATCATCGCCAGCACGCCCGCCTTGGTGTGCTCCATGGACTTTTTCATGGACTCGATCTCGCAGGGCTGCTTGATGACGCGCTGTTTTTTCAGCTGGGGCAGCAGGTTGTGGATCTGCACGTACGGGAATTTCTGCTGGCAGTCGTTTACGAACCGGTGCGCGAGGCTCAGCGGCTCGTCGGGGGTGAGCCGGTCCAGGGGCAGGCAGAGCTTCGCGCCCACACTGGCGTTGATGGCCCTGTGAAAGCGGGCCGGGAAGTCGGCGAGGAACGCAACGTCCTCGACGCCGCTGGTTTCCTTGGCCTCGTCAACTTTGACGCGCACACCGTTCCAGCGCTCAAGGTGCGCGTCGGGCGGCAGGATGAACAGCGTCTCTGTGACGGCGTCGCCCTTTTTCTCGGCCAGCAGCGTGAATCCGGCGGCGTTGGTGTTCCCGAGGCCCGTGAGGTACACGAAGTTGCGGTCGGGATAGAAGCGGTAGTAGGCGTCGGCGGACTGGCGGATGGGGTTGCCCGCGAACACGACGATCAGGGCGTCGCCGGGGATCGACGCGTAGAGGGTCTGACGATTTTGGGTGTAGAAGGATTTATCCATGGTAAGTGGCCTCCTTGATGCTCGGAAAATCACCAGGATTCCTCCCACGTCATCATCACACGCTGTGCTACGGACCTTCCTGTAACTGTACTTGAATATAGTTTGAGGAAGGTCCGTAGCGCAGCGAGGGATGACGACGTGGGAAGAATGAACTGTATTTTCATGTGGTGAAAGCTTACGCCTCGCCCATAAACCCGTACCCGATCTCCACCGGGGGCACGAAATTCTCCTTGATGGTCCTGGGGCTGATCCAGCGGTACATGTTCAGCGTGCTGCCGGCCTTGTCGTTGGTGCCGGACGCCCGCGCGCCGCCGAAGGGCTGCTGGCCGATGACCGCGCCGGTGGGCTTATCGTTGATGTAGAAGTTGCCCGCCGCGCCGCCGAGCCGCTGCTCCATGTGCACGATGGCCTGGCGGTCCTGGCTGAAGATCGCGCCGGTGAGCGCATAGGGCGAGCCGGTGTCGCACAGGTCCAGCGCGGCCTCAAAATCCTTGTCCTCGTACACGTACACCGACAGGATCGGCGCGAAAATCTCTTCAATCATGGACTTGTACTTCGGGCACTTGGCCAGGATCACGGTGGGCTTGATGAACCAGCCCACGCTGTCGTCATAGCCGCCGCACAGCACCTCGGCGTCGTCCGACTCGCCCGCATGGTCGATGTACGACTTGGCGTTTTCGAACGATGCCTTGTCGATGACGGCGCACATGAAGTTTGTGAAATCGCGCGGGTCACCCATCTTGAGCTTTTTGATCTCCTCAAGCAGGCGCGGCTGGACCTTTGCCCACACGCTGGCCGGGATGTAGGCGCGTGAGGCGGCGCTGCACTTCTGGCCCTGGTATTCGAACGCGCCGCGCACCATGGCGGCCACCAGCGGCTCCACGTCGGCAGAGGGATGGGCAAAGATAAAGTCCTTGCCGCCGGTCTCGCCCACCAGGCGCGGGTAGTTCTTGTAGGACTTGATGTTTTCGCCCACCAGCCTCCACACGCCGCTGAACACATCGGTGGACCCGGTGAAGTGGAACCCCGCCATGCGCGGGTCGGTGAGCACGTACTTGCTGACGTCCGAGCCCCTGCAGGGCACGAAGTTGATGACGCCCGCCGGGAGGCCCGCTTCCTGCAGCAGCAGCATGAAGTAGTAGTTGGACAGCACGGAGGTGGACGACGGCTTCCACAGCACGGTGTTGCCCATCAGCGCGGGCGCGGTGGGCAGGTTGCCGCCGATGGAGGTGAAGTTGAATGGCGAGATGGCCATCACGAACCCGTCCAAGGGCCTATACTCCATGCGGTTCCAGGTGCCGGGCGCGGAGGCGGGCTGCTGGCGGTAGATCTCCTGGGCGAAATAGACGTTGAAGCGCAGGAAGTCCGCCAGCTCGCAGGCGGAGTCGATCTCGGCCTGGAACGCGGTCTTCGACTGGCCCAGCATGGTGGACGCGTTGATCTTGTCACGCCACGGGCCGGCCAGCAGGTCGGCGGCCTTCATGAAGATCGCCGCGCGGTGCTCGAACGGCATGGCCGCCCAACTCTCTTTCGCGGCCTCGGCGGCGTCCATGGCGGCCTTCAGTTCTGCTTCGCCCGCCACATCGTAGTCGGCCAGCTTGTGGGCGTGGTCGTGGGGCATGGAACTCACTGAGCGCTTGCCGGTGCGCACTGCCTGGCCGCCGATGACCAACGGGATGTCCAGCACAAGGGACGCCTGGCGGTCCAATTCTACCTTGAGGGTCGCGCGCTCCTTAGAGCCGGGGAGATAGCCTTTCACAGGCTCGTTTTCCGGGCGGGCGAAGGTAAAGATTGCATTGCTCATGGGGAAGACCTCCTGTTTTATAGTTCACAGTTCGCAATTCACAGTTCACAATCGGGGGGCGTCGCTTGCTCAGGGATTCCTTCCCCCGTCACACCGTCTGCTCCGTCCGCTCGATGATCTCGTCCTGTAGCGCACGGCTCAGGTTCCTGAAGTGGTCGCTGTACCCGGCAACGCGCACGATCAGGTCCTTATATTCGTCCGGCTTTTTTTGCGCCTCGATCAGCGTCGCCCGATCCACCACGTTGAACTGGATGTGGTGGCCGTCCATGTCGAAGTATGCGCGAACCAGGTCCGCCATGTGGGAAAGCCCGTCCGCGCCTGCGACCACCGCAGGCGTGAACTTCTGGTTCAGCAGCGTGCCGCCGGTCATCAGGTGGTCCATTTTTGACGCTGACTTGATCACCGCCGACGGACCGTTCACGTCCGCACCCTGGGTGGGCGAGATGCCCTCAGACAGCGGCTTTTTCGCCCTCCTGCCGTTGGCGGTGGCGCCCAGCACCTCGCCGAAGTACACATGGCAGGTCGTCGGCAGCATGTTCACGCGCCAGCGCCCGCCGCGCGTGTTCGGGCGATCGGTGACCTCGCTGAGATAGCTCTTGAACACCCGCTGCATCAGCCCGTCCGCGTACTCGTCGTCGTTGCCGTACTTGGGCGCTTGGTTCGCCACCTGGGCCAGCAGCCTGTCGTGTCCGACAAAGTCGTCCTTCAGCGCGTTCATCAGTTCCGCCATGCTGAACGTCCCGTCCTCGTACACATGCTTCTTGATGGCGGCCAGGATGTCTGTGATGGTGCCGATGCCGACACCCTGCAGGTAGCTGGTGTTGTACCGCGCGCCGCCCGCGTTGTAGTCCTTGCCGGTCGTGATGCAGTCGTTGGTGATCACTGACAGGAACGGCGCAGGCATGTATTTCGCATAGAGCTGTTCGATCACATTGCTGCCCTTGACCTTCACATCGATCAGATAGTGCATCTCCCGCTCAAACGCGGCGTACAGCGCTTCGAACGTCTCATACGTCTCGTAGCCGCCTACGTCCAGCCCGATTTTCTTGCCTGTCTGCGGGTCCACGCCGTGGTGCAGCGCCAGCTCGAACGCCTTGGGGATGTTGAAATAGCCGGTCAGGATGTACGCCTCGTTCCCGAACGCGCCGGTCTCCACGCAGCCGGATGTGCCGCCCAACCGGGCGTCCGCCAGCGTCTTTCCGGCGTTCATCAGCTCCGCCACGATGGACTCGGTGTTGTAGAACGCGGGCTGGCCCCAGCCCTTGCGCGACACCTCGCAGGCCCTGAGCAGGAAATGGCGCGGCGTCTTGCGGCTGATCTGCACATTGCTGGACGGCTGCAGCAGCCGCATCTCGTCCATGCAGTCCAGTATGAGGTAGCTCACGTCGTTCACGCCGTCCTGGCCGTCCGCTGTGATGCCGCCGGTGTTCAGGTTCGCGAAGTCGGTGTACGTGCCCGACTCCTTCAGCGTCACGCCCACCTTCGGTGGCGCGGGCTGGTTGTTGAACTTCACCCACAGGCACTCCAGCAGCTCCAGCGCACCCTCGTCGTCCAGCGTACCCTCCTCCACATCGCGGAGGTAGAACGGGTTCAGGTGCTGGTCGAACCGGCCCGGGCTGTAGGCGTCCCAGGGGTTCAGCTCGGTGGTCACGCCCAGGTGCACGAACCAGTACATCTGTACCGCCTGCCAGAACGTCTCCGGCGCGTGGGCGGGCACCACGTCGCAGTTGTCCGCGATCTGCAGCAGCTCCGCCTTGCGCAGCGGGTCAGTCTCCGTTTCAGCCATCTGCTGCGCCAGCTCCTGGTAAAGCTGGCCCAGGATCATGATCGCGTCGCAGCAGATGGACATGGCGCGGAGCTGTTCGGCCTTCGAGGCGGCTTCAAGGTCCGTCAGCGGGTCCAGCTTTTCCAGGGCATCCGCGATGTCCTGCTTGTGGTCAAGGAAACCCTTTTCGTAGATCTTGTGCGAGCCCACGGTGTGGCCCGGGCCGCGCTGCTCCATGAACTCGGTAAACAGCCCGGCGGCGTACAGCTCTTTCCACTCATCGGTCATGGCGGCGAGGATTTTCTTGCGCATCTGCCGGCCATTCCAATAGGGAATGATCGTCTCGCGCTGGTCGCGAAATTCCTTCTCGGACACCTTGAAGTTGATCAGCTCGCGAGCGTCCATGATCTCCATATCGTCGATGGTGTGGCAGCACAGCTCCGGGAACGTGGGCGCGACCTGCGGACCCTCGCTCTTCTCGCCGACGATCAGCTCGCCATCGCCGAGGTACAGCGCTCTGTGCTCCATGTAGTGCTTGAAGGCCAGCGCGCGCATCTCGGGGATGGACACGCTGCCCTCGTACAGCTTGTAGGCTTCCGTCTCGAGCATGGCCCGCTCGGTGGAGAGCCGCGGCTGTGTGGTGACCGACTGCGCCCGCAGGGCCTGGACCCGGTTCGTCATGGTTGATGTCACCCTCCGATCTTTACATTCGAGAAGCCCGCCGAGAGCCAGATGCGCATGATCTGGTCCATCTGCTCCGGCGTGGGCGGAGTGAAGTAGGTCGCGCCGGGCAACTTGCCCTGGCCCAGCTTGTGGTATGGCAGCAGGTTGACCTGCAGCGCGACGAGGTTTTCCGCCGCCCATTCGGCCATGGGCCGCATGTCCTGATCGTTCACGCCCGGAATCACCGGCACCCGCAGCCAAACGGCGCTGCCGGATGTGCACAGGCGCTTCATGTTCGCCAGGATCAGCTCGTTTGTCAGGCCCGTGAACTGTGCGTGGATGCCCGCGTCCAGCGCCTTGAAGTCGTACAGCCACAGGTCCACGTCCTCAATCAGCGGCTCGATCTGGCTCCACGGCGCGCAGCCGCAGGTGTCCACGCAGACGTGTACGCCGCGCCGCTTGAGGGCCTTGACCAGCCTCTGGATGTACGCGCCGTCCTGGCTCAGCGGCTCGCCGCCGGATAAAGTCACGCCGCCGCCGGAGGTCTCAAAGACCTGACGGTCGCGCAGCAGCAGTTTTGTGAGCGCGTCCACGGCGTAGGCTTGGCCCGCGACCTCCCTCGCGCCCTGCGCGCAGCCCTCCGCACAGCGCCCGCAGGAGGTGCAGCGCTCCGGGCGGAAGATCTCCTCGGCGTCATAGGATTGGCTCTCCGGATTGTGGCACCACGCGCAACGGAGCGGGCAGCCCTTGAAGAACGCCGTGGTGCGGATCCCCGGCCCGTCGTGGAGGGAAAACCGCTGCACATTGAACACCAGCGGCGTTTCATGGTTCGTCATTTGCATTTCACCTGCATGAGTTTGTTCCCTCTGCATTGTATACCTGATGGGGGTGCAATGTCAATAGATGGGGCGACGATTTCACGGTGATGAAAAATGTTGACATGTTGCTGAAACCGGAGTATAGTGAGGTTATCGATGATGTGTTCCTGACGCCGTCATCCAGAGCGCAAGCGAAGGACCTTTCTCAAACTGAGCCCTGTTTGTCTTGAAGCAGATCCTTCGGCTGTGGCCTCAGGATGACGGCGGAGGGAAACGGGTGAGCGCTTGTGAGCGCACGAACTGGAGGTACCCCCATGAACGAAAACGCCATGATCGGCGCACACATCCGCGACCTGCGGATGTCAAAAAAATACACGCTCAAGCAGCTCGCCGAGGAATCCGGGCTGTCCGTGGGCTTTCTGTCCCAACTGGAGCGCGGCATGTCCTCCGTGGCCATCGACTCGCTGGCCCGCCTCGCCGAGATCCTCGGCAGCGACCTCACATCCATCTTCGGTGCGCTAAAGCCCGCCGCGCCGGAGCCCGTGGTGCACAGCTTCGAGGCCGCACCCAACCCCATCAGCCCGCAGATCATCCAGTACCTGCTGTCTAACGACGTCACCGGCTTTGAGATGTTGCCGCGCCTGTTCGTGCTGATGCCCCAGGAGAACGAGGACGAGGAGATCGAGATGAACACCCACGGCGGCGAAGAGTTCGCGTACGTGCTGGAGGGCATCGTGACGGTGTATCTGGACGGGCGTCGGTACACGCTCTATCCGGGCGACAGCATCCAGATTCGCAGCAACCTGAGCCACAACTGGATCAACCTGACGAACAAGCAGGCGCGGTTGCTGGCGGTGAACGTACCGAATCCGTTCATCACGGGCGAAGCGCCCCATGCGTAAACGCAAAGCATAACTTGACAAATCCCGACCCATCCGCTATACTATTCTCAGCACAACCATTCATGCGACGCCGAGTGTTCACTTGCGATGCGTGAACCGCAACCCATCCCCTGCCTTTCGAAGAAGACATCCGTCTGATTCGCCCGAGGCGAGATGCGAAAGCCGCGATGCTTTTTCATGCTCCCCTTTGGCCCATCAGCCGAAGGGGACATTTTCATTCACGAGGAGGCGATCCCCATGCCACGCGCGGCCATCATCTCGGTGATCCTGGAGGACCCCAAAGCAAATCAGCGCGCGCTGAACGACTGCGTGTCGGCGTACCACGACGTGCTGCGCGGTCGGATGGGCATCCCGTTCCCGGAGAGCGCCGTTGCATTGATCTCCATGACGGTCGTCGCGGACCTGGACCGGATCAACGCGTTCACGGGAAAATTGGGCAAACTGCCCGGGGTCACCGTAAAGGCGTCAATCGCCAAGGAGGACGTGCTCGGGGATTGATCCCGGCACTCCGCTCCCCTCTCGCATGAATGGTTGTCAGCGAAAGAAGGGGGCATACCGCCATGTTGGACTACGGATTCGATCATCCTTTCATCGACCACGACTACATCCACGCGCTGCTGGACCAGTCGAAGGCCGTCCCGCCCAAAGACATCACCGCCATCCTGGACCGCGCCGAGGCCCTAGAGGGCCTGTCTCACCGCGACGTCGCCGCGCTGATCCAGATCGACGACCCAGCCCACATCCAGCGCATCTTTCAGATCGCAAGCAAGATCAAGCACCACATCTATGGCGACCGCATCGTGCTGTTCGCCCCGCTTTACGTGTCCGATCACTGCGTGAACAAGTGCCTTTATTGCGGGTTTCGATGCGACCACAAGTTCGACAGGCGAAAGCTGACGCTGGACGAGGTGCGCCAGGAAGTGCGGATTCTCGAGAAAATGGGCCACAAGCGGCTGGCCGTGGAGGCGGGCGAGGACCCGAAAAACTGCGACATTGACTACATCACGGACGTGCTCAGGACCATCTATGACGAGCACTCAAAGGACGGCGAGATCCGCCGCTGCAATGTGAACATCGCGGCCACGACGGTGGAGAACTACCGAAAGCTGCACGCCGCGGGCATCGGCACGTACATCCTGTTTCAGGAGACCTATCATCGGCCCACCTACGAATCGGTGCACGTGGGCGGCCCGAAAAAGGACTACTTCTATCACCTGACGGCCTTCGACCGCGCCATGCAGGCGGGCATCGACGACGTGGGCGCGGGCGTGCTGTTCGGGCTGTACGACCACCGGTTCGAGGTCATCGCGCTGATGCTGCACGGCGAGCACCTGGAAAGGGAGCACGGCGTCGGTTTCCACACCATCTCCGTGCCGCGCATCCAGAAGGCCGACGGCGCGGACCTGAGCGTGGCGCGGCACATCCCCACCGACGACGACTTCCTGAAGCTCGTGGCAGTGCTCCGGCTCGCGGTGCCCTACACCGGCATGATCATCTCCA
>JAVBUD010000168.1:0-3980 GCA_031555755.1 Eubacteriales bacterium
CCCCCCGCCCTCATCCTCTCCGCAGCTAAGTACCCCCCCAAACCACCATAACCCCATTTTTTCGCAAGGACCTTCGCGGCGCTCTGTATGACGGCGGTGTGGGATGGAGGACGCTTTGGGGTCCCGCTCCCCTATTCCACATCATCCGCAAACAGATCCGGTACGTCGTCTTGATCGACCTCGGCCATCTCCGTCAGCTCGCCCCGCCCAAAATACGCGGCCACGCCCTGCGAGATCCCCTCAGCCAACAGCTGCTGATAGGCCGGATCGTTGAGCCGCACATCCTCGTCGGGGTTCGACATATAGCCGCACTCCACCAAGATGCTCGGCACCGTGGACCAGTTCAGGCCGCTGTACGTGTCGCGCTTGAAGATCCCATCCTCCCTCGCGCCTGTGGCCTTCAACATCTCCGGCATGATCGCCTCGGCGGCTTCATGGCACGCCTCCGCATTTTCGCCCGTCTTCCGCACATAGAGCCCGATGCCGTTGCTCTTTTTGTTGTCCACGCCGTTGCAGTGGATGCGCAGCACCAGGTCCGCGCCCCATTCGTTCATCATCACAGCCCGCTCCACATTGGAGATGTCCACATCGGCGACCTCGCGGGACATCTTCACCTCCGCGCCCTGCCCGACCAGTTGATCCCGCAGAAGCAGCGCAATCTGCAGGTCCGTGACGTGCTCATCCACCCGGGTCTTGACGCCCGCCGTGCCGCTGGAGACCTTGGGCTTCGTCTCCTTGGAACCCGGCGAGACGGGCTCTTTTTCGTTGTTGCCCTTCAGCTGATGCCCCGGATCGATGCCAATCTTCAGCCCGGCGAGCGGCCCCGGCGAGGGCGTGGGCACGGGCGTGGCGGTGGGTGCGGCCGTTGGCGTGGGCGCGGCCGTTGGCGTGGGCGCTTCGGTGGGCGTGGGCGTCTGCGCGGCGCTCACGGCCACACCGCCCTGCGGTGCAGGGGCCAGCTCCCCCATCTCCCGGCTCAGCAGCGAACAGCCGCCAAGCCCCATCGCGAAAACCAGCGCAATCGCCGCGATGATCAGCGCGCGCAGACCCAATCCGCGCCCGGTTCGATCCTGTCGCTTCATGTCCGTGTTTCCCTCCAAATGTCAGATGATATATTGACAGCGAAAGGCCGCGTTTTGTTCCTCATCGCGCCTGCCTCGCGCAGCGCATGAAAATGAGCGGGGTGCTCCCCCGCCCATTCGTGCTTCTGATTATATCGCGACATTCATCCGGCTCTCCTGCTCGCCCATAGACTTGATGATCTCAGCCGCCCGCTCCAGCTCCAGCAGCCGCACGCTGCCGTACGGGGCGTTGAGCAGCAGCTCCACGCTGTGGCGGTATGCGCCGATCAGATCCAGCGCGTCCAGCGCGGCGTTTTCGTCCTCGATGCGGGAGATGGCATCGGCCACCTCGTCCGTCATGCAGTTGTTCAACATCAACAGGATCTTCGCCACGGCGTCCGGGTTGGGGGTGTAGAACAACTTGCTCTGCAGCCCCTCGTGGACGATCCGCTGGGTCAGCGGCAGGTACTTCTGCAGCATGCTCTTCTGCAGCGCATCCTTGAGCTGCACACAGCCGCCTCTGTAGATCACGCGCACCATCAGTCCGATGAAGTCCATGCTGCCCTGGCCGAAAAAGAACCCCTGCTCGAACAGCAGGTTCAGCTTGTCCACGGCGCTGCCCCGGCAGGCGGTCACCGCCTGTTCGCACTTCAGATAGCCGTTCTCCGAGCGCTGCTCACAGATGGCCTCCAGCAGCGACAGCTTCGACTCAAAGTGGTGATAGAACCCGCCCTTTGACATCTCCATGGCGTCCAGCACATCCTGCACAGAGGTGCGCTCATAGCCATGCTCATAGAAGAGCCGCTCGGCCGTGTCCAAAATGGCCTGCCGGCGCACGTCACCCTTCCTCATCCGCAAAAACCCCCTACCGCTTCCCTGCCGACGCCGCCATAGCAGACAGACGTCGGTCTGTTTTTCATTATTATAGCTGTAGGTGTTACGGTTGTCAAGTGTTTATTGCGAATTTATGACATTAATCTTACAGAAAACAGGAGTGCCAGCGTATGAAGTGCGATAGATGTCGAAATGGGGAAGCGCACCGTGAGCGGACTCCACTACTTCACCGTCACCAGACAGCGCGATTTTGTGCCGCTGCCATCCATCGCCGCGGCGGTGATCCACACCTTACCCTTCTTCAGGCCGCGCACGATCCCCGAGTCCTCGCCGATCACGGCGATCCTCTCATTGGCACTGGTCCATTTCAACTGCCGGTTGCTGGCCGTGGTCGGCAGCGCCCTGGCCGCCAACTGCAGCACCCTGCCCACCTTCACCGACGCGGTGCCACGCTTCTGCTGCACCTTCGTCACCGCCTGGGGCAGCACCGTCAGCGCGCAGATCCCCACCGCGCCACTGGAGCCGAGGGCATAGATCCTGCATGTGCCAGGCTTCTTCGTGGTGACTTTTCCGCTCTGGGATACGGTCGCCACGGCGGTGTCCGTGCTGTACCACTTCAGCGCCCTGCTCTTCGCGGCGCCGGGCGACACCGTGGCCTTCAGGGTGAATGTCTTGCCCGGCTTCTTCGAGGCGCTGCTCAGGTCCAGCTTCACTTTCTGCACCACCTGGGCCAGCGGCGCGACCTCCACCTGCAGCGTGATCGTCGGTTGTCCGCTGCGGGTGCCCGTGATGGTCGCCCGGCCCTCGCGGAATGCGGTCACGACGCCCGTGCCGCTGGCGCTGGCCACCTCGTCGTTGGTGGTTTTCCAGCTGTAGGTGCCCGATGTGGTCAACTGATACGACCAGCCCCGCGCCATGATCACGCTCTGCAGGTTCATGAGGCCCGACACGCCGGGCAGCGTCGTGCCCGCGGTGTCGCCTGACCCGGCGCGGGCGGCGATGATCAGGCCGGAGTTCGCGGGCGCGGCCTGCACGCTCTGGTCGCCGTCCGCGCGCAGCGCGCTGACGACCTCCGCTGCGCGGACGTAGGCCTCGCCCACGCTCAGCTGCTTGTCCCCGTTCGCGTCGCCCACCAGCGAGCCAAACTGTCTGCCCGCCGTCACATTCCAGCCCATGGCTTCGGTGACGCCTGTCGTGAAATAGCCAAACCCGCCCGCCTCAAAACTCTGCTGGCTCTGGCTGCATGCGGTGATGACATGGTATTTCGCGCCGCCGAGCGCCTTGGCCTGTGTGCCCGCGCCGAACGCGGCCAACACCTGGGCGTTGTATGCCCGGGCCGAAGCGGCGCCGTTGCCTGAGGCTTTCCCGATGATCGCGCCGCTGTAGCAGGCGTCGATCAGCACACAGACGGTGCCCGGGATCTTGGCGAGCCGGGACTCCACATCGCTGAACGGCACGCCCACCATGTCGGTGCCGATGATGCCCGCGCCCGAGGCGTTGCTGTAGCCGTGGCCGGAATAATAGACCAGCGTCACGTCGTCCTGGCCCTGGCCCCAGCCCTTGGCCGCGTCCAGCGCCGAGGCGAGCCCTGTGGCCGTCAGGTTCGTCTGCAGCGCGATCCGGGCATATTCCACGCCGGTGGACAGCATCAGCGCACTGCGCAGGCCCTGGGCGTCGTTGATGCAGCCCTTCAGCGGGCTGCGGATGTAGGCATTGTTTCCGATCAGCAGCGCCCGGTACGTGGGCGTCGCCGCCTCCGCCACGCGCACCGGCACAGGCGCGGCCAACAGGCTCACCACCAGCAGCGCCACCATGGCCCGCCAGATCCAACGGATTCGCTTCAGCATTTATATCTCCTCACATTCCGTGCAGACACACATTCGTATTGTTATTGTAACATTTTTCCAGTGACAAGTCAACGAAGCGGATGTTAGGGGAATGTGGCGAAATGGGTAGAGCAAGCGCGCCGTCATCCACCCCATGCCATCAACCGCCACCCCGTCATCCCACGCTACGCAACGGACCATCGTCAAACCCAAAGGTAGAAAGGTTGTGAAAGGTCCCGAGCGGAGCGATGGGTTGCGG
>JAVBUD010000008.1:0-67279 GCA_031555755.1 Eubacteriales bacterium
AAAGTTCAGTCCATCCGGTAACCCGGCAGGCAACGCGCGGCCCATTGGGAACCATCCGAGCGTGTACCCAAACACCATCAAGATCAGCATGCCGACGAAGAAATAGGGTGTGGACTGAATATAGAACGACGTGCCGACCACCGCGTTGTCAAAGAAACTGCCCTTCTTCAACGCCGCCAGCGTACCCAGTATCCAAGCAATGGCGAACGCAATCAGCGTCGAAGTAAGCACCACCAACAGAGTCCAAGGAATGGCTTTGGTGATGATCTGGCTGACCGGCACCGGAAATGTCGAAAACGAGACGCCCAGGTTACCGTGCAGCAGGTTCTGGAAGTACTTCACGTACTGCACGATCAGCGGCTGGTCCAGCCCGAACTGGGCCTTGAGCATGTCCGCATACTCCAGCGAGCCCATTGCCGATTGGCTGGCCATCAGGTCCGCCGGGTCGCCGCCCATCATGCGCGGCAGCAGAAAATTGATCGTCAGCGCGATCCAGAGCGTCAGCAGCGCCGACAGGACGCGCTTGACAAAGTAGGACGGCTTGATGTTCCGCACGAGGCCGATACCTCCTCATCGTCAGAAAAAGCGGCGGGGGCAAGCCCCCGCCCTACACGATTTTGTCCGGGTCCGCCGCCTTCACCGTCATCTCGGAGCCGCAGCCTCGAGATGACGGCACAAGCCGTGCGAAACCTTTGTCCGCGCATTCGTTTAGTTCTCGTACAATCCGATGAAGTTGATCATGCTTTGAACGGGGTAGGCGTCGTTCCAGCCGCTGATCCGGGTGCCGTCGTAGTACGGGGTGTGCGCACCCTGGTTGTACATCGGCAGGCCGATGTAGTCGTTGGCGACGATCATCTGCGCCTTGTACAGTAGGTCCTTCTGCACGGCCGCGTCGGTCTCGGTGGACAGCTGGTCCAGAATGCCATCCAGCTCCGCGTTCCGGTAGCGGAAGTGGTTCAGGCCCGGGGCGGGCTCGCCCTTGGGCGCGGTCATGGACGAGTGGAAGCAGGACGAGAGCGCCGCGACCGGATCGGCCGGGAAGCCGTAGGAGGCCTGGAGCAGGTCGTACTTGCCCAGCTGGCGCAGGGTGGCCAGTTCCGCCCAGGTGGCCAGCTTCGGGATGATCTCGATGCCGATGTTCAGCAGCCACTGCTGGATCATGCCGGCTTCCATCTGCTGCGCGGGCGCGCCGGAGGCGTTGTGGTAGGTGAAGGAGAGCCGCTTGCCGTCCTTCTGATACACGCCGTCGTCGCCCAGGCTGTAGCCCGCCTCTTCCAGCACGGCCTTCGCGGCCGCCGGGTCATAGGTGAGGAAGTTGTTGGCGTCTGGGTTCACCATCTCGCCGAACAGGCTCGGGAGCCAGCCGGTGTTGACCGGAAACACGCCGTTGTATTCGGCCTTGGTGATCAGCGATTGCTGGTCGACGGCCATGCACATGGCCTTTCGGACGTTCACATCCTGGAGCAGCTCGTTCTCCTGGTTCATCGAGACGACCCAGTTGTTGGGGCCGCCAAAGATCTGCATCTTGGCGTTGGGCTTGGTCAGCAGCTCTGGGATGGACGACATGGCGATGGTGCCCATGGTCATATCCACTTCGCCCTTCAGCAGCGCCAAGGTCATGTTGGGGGAGGAGTTGTACATCAGGATCACGATGCCGTCCAGGTTCGGCGCGCCGCGCCAGTATTCCTTGTTGGACGTGAACTGGATGTCGGTGCCAGTGGTGTACTTCCCCCACACGAACGGGCCGGTGCCCACGGGGGTCTCGTTGAGGAACTCGGCGACGCTTCCCGCCTGGCTCCAGACGTGCTCCGGCACGATGTACAGCTCCGACAGGTAGGACAGCAGCGACGGGAACTTCTGGCTGCACTGGATCACCACTTCGTTGCCGCTGCCGGTGACGGACTCAAACTTTTTCCACAGTCCGTACAGGTCCAGCGTGGTGTCCTTGATCATGTTGTAGGTGAACACCACGTCGTCCGCGTCGAACGCCTCGCCGTCGTGCCACTTGACGCCCTCGCGCAGCTTCAGCGTCATCTGGGTGAAATCCTCGTTCCAGGTCCAGCTCTCGGCCAGCGCGGGGGTTGTGGTGCCGTCCACGGGGTTGAAGTAGGTCAGCGCGTCGTACATGAACTGACGCAGCGTGCTGTTCCAGGTGCCGGTCGTCACGTAGGGGTTCTTGTTGGCCATCTGGGTGTCCAGGATGAACTCGCCGATGATCAGCCGTCCGCCCTGCTTGGGGGCCTCGGCCATCGCGGGCATTGCCAGCACCATCAACAGCACCAGCAGCAGGCTCAGGAATCTCTTCACGGAATCGCCCTCCTCCACTCACTTTGACGGCGCAATCGCGCCATCTTGTAAATTTATTATAAACGTTATGTTATCTTTTTCAATGGCATATGTTCTGACATTCTTGTCATATGTTCAGATTGGTCTAGACACGAACGCACAAAAGTGCGTATAATGGTGAAAATACGACCGCCGGGCGGAGAGGAGGTGCGCGGGCCATGTATTCCGTGGTATTTGTGGACGACGAGCCCTGGAGCGCCATCGACGCCATGAACAGCGTTGACTGGAAAAAGCACAACCTCTCGGTGGCCGCCTATCTGTCCAGCCCCGAAAAGGCGCTGGACGAGCTGTGCCGGCTGTCCCCGGACCTGGTGATCGTGGACATCCGCATGCCGGAGATGGACGGGTTCGAGTTCATCGAGGCCTGCCTCCGGCGCGAGGCGCGCTGCCTGTTTGTGATCCTGAGCGGATACAGCGACTTTGAGTACGCGCGGCGCGCGCTGCGTCTGCCCGTGGAGGATTACTGGCTTAAGCCGCTGGACCCGGTGCTGGTGGATGGGTCGCTGGGCAAGATCCGGCGCAAGCTGGACGATGCTGCATCTGTCGAGCCCGACGCCGACCCCCACTTCCACGCGCTGCTCAGCTATGTGCGGGAGCACGCCGAGGGGAAGCTGCTGCTGGAGGACGTGGCGGCCGCGTTCAACTACAACCGCAACTACCTGTGTACGCTGTTCAAGCGCCACACCGGCCAGACGTTCGTGCAGTACCTGACCGACGTGCGGATGCGGCAGGCGTGCCGGATGCTGGCCCAGACCGACCAGGGCCTGGACGCCATCGCGCGCCAGTGCGGGCTGGGCGACGCGGTCTACTTCAACAAGGTCTTTCGCAAGCACACCGGCGCGACGCCCGCTGCCTACCGCAGGCGCGCGCGCGGCGGTGCGTCATGAGGCCGGGTAGCCTGCGCCGCCACATCTTCATCGCGGCGGCGTCGTCCCTGTGCCTGTTTTTGGCGGTGCAGATCGCGCTTTTCTTCGCGTACAACCGCTATCTGGCCGACGACGCCCAGGCACTGCTGGACAAGACGATCGACCGCAGCGCCCAGACGATCACGGAGCTGAGCGAGCGGCTGTTCGCGCTGGCGGGCTTTGCCCAGGTGCAGCCCGAGCTGGCCAATGCGGCGAGCATGCAGCCCAGCCATCCGCTCACCAACGAGGAGCTCAACGCGGTGTTCATCCTCACTCGCACGGTCCGCGAGTCCGTGGGCGCGGTGTCCGACGTGGTGCTGGTGAACCGGCGCGGGCTGTGGCGCAGCTACATCTCCGCGCTGGGCGTGCCGCTGCTGGAACAGCTCGGGGAGCGGTACGATTTCCAGGACCCCAGCGGCGCCAGCCGGTTCTTCTTTTTTCCGGAGGGCACATTCGGCGTGGACCCGCAGTTCGCGTTCGTGATCCCGCTCCACGATGTGGACGTGCTGAACTGGACGTCCAGTTGCCTGGGCACGGCGGTGCTGGCCTGCGACACGTCCGCGCTCTCCGGGCCGCTGACCCTCTCGTATCTGCAGCGAGACTACGGCTGCCAGTTGCTGGACGCGGGCGGAGACGTGATCGTGCGCACCGGCGGCCGCGACCTGTCTGCCTATCCGCTGCACGCAGAGCGCACAGTGGCGGCCATGGGCCTCACGATCCGCGCGGCGCTGGCGCCCACGCCGTTCTTCCGCAGCAGCTTTTTCCTGTTTGCGATCCTACTGGACGCCTGCGTGCTGCTGGCGTCTTGGCTGACGTTCATGTATGTGTCCCAGCGGAAACTGGTGCGGCCCATCCGCGCGCTGGCGGGCGACATGGCGGCACTGCCCGGCGAGGGTGGGCGGCTCGAGGGCACCGGCGTGGGTGAGTTGGACGTGATCGTGGGCGGCGCGAACCAGATGCTGACCGCGCTGGATGCGGCGCATCAGTCCTCGCTGCGGGCTCAGAGCGAGCTGATCGAGTCCTCCTATCGCCAGCGCGAGGCGGAGCTATTTGCCCTGCAGAGCCAGATCAACCCTCACTTCCTGTTCAACACCATGCAGTGCATGCGCGCGCTGGCGCTGATCCACGGCGCGCAGGACGTGGCCGACATCGCCACCGCCATGGCCGGGCTGCTGCGCTACGCCATCAGCGCGGGCGACAGGGTCGCGCTCCAGGACGAGGTGCGCGCCATCGAGCAGTACCTGCTGATCACCGACATCCGTTATCAGCACCGGTTCGCCCACGAGGTCTGTGTGCCCCAGGACCTGCGCGCCGTCCCCTGCCTGCGCATGAGCATCCAGCCGCTGGTGGAAAACGCGATCCTGCACGGCCTGTCAGACGTGATGAGCGGCGGCATCGTGCGCATCGGCGCGGCGCTGGACGGCCAAGATATGGTCATTGAGGTGCGCGACAACGGCGCGGGCATTCCCGGGGATCGGCTGTCTGAGATTCAGGCCGCGCTGAAAATGGACTTCACCGAGTCGATCGGCGGCGACGGCTTGAAGTCGTTCGGGCTGTACAACATCCACCGGCGGCTGTGCCTGATGTACGGCGAGCGCGCCGGACTGACCATCGAGTCCCGGCCCGGCGACACGCGGCTTCGGCTGCGGTTTCCCGCAAAGCGCGACGAATCCATGCAAGGGAGCTGACACCCACCAATGAAAGCCCTCAACCTCCTCATCAAGCCCGCCTCGGGCAGCTGCAACATGCGCTGTGCCTACTGCTTCTACGACGACGTGGGCGACTCGCGCACCGTCAAGCGGCGCGGGCTCATGTCCCTGGACACGCTGGAGCGCGTGGTGAAGGCCTCGCTTCGGGAGGCCACCCACCAATGCACATTCGGGTTCCAGGGCGGCGAGCCGACGCTGGCGGGCCTGCCCTTTTTCCGCGCCCTGATCGAGTTTGAGCGCAGGCACAATGTGCACCGCGCTCAGATCCTGAACACCATCCAGACCAATGGCCAGCTGATCGACGGGGAATGGGCCTCGTTCCTGGCCGAGCACCGCTTCCTGACCGGCCTGAGCATCGACGGCCCGAAGGACATGCACGACGCGCTGCGCCTGGACCCCGCCGGCAAGGGCACCCACAACCAGGCCATGCGCGCCGCCAGGATGCTGACCAAGGCCGGCGCGGAGTTCAACATCCTCAGCGTGGTCACCCGCGCCCTGGCCGCCCACCCGGACGCGGCCTACGCGTTCTATAGGCGGCAGGGTTTCCGGTACCTGCAGTTCATCCCCTGCATGGATGAACTGGGCAATCAGCCCGGCGGCCACGACCATTCGCTGGACGCGGCGCTCTATGGCCGGTTCCTGATGAGGACGTTCGACCTGTGGCATCAGGACTACATAGCGGGCCAGCCCGTGTCCATCCGCGCCTTTGACAACTACGTGACCATGCTCATGGGCTATCCGCCCGAGAGCTGCGCCATGGCGGGCCGATGCACGGCGTCGCTGGTGGTGGAGGCGGACGGCGAGGTGTACCCCTGCGACTTCTACGCGCTGGACGAGCACAGGCTCGGCAACCTACGCCAGCAGTCCGTACAGGAACTGCTCTGCGGCGAGGCCGCGCGGGCGTTCGTGGAGCCGTCGCTGGCCGTTCATCCCGACTGCGCTGCCTGCCGTCACATGCCCATCTGCCGGGGCGGCTGCAGGCGCGACCGGGAAGTGCTCGAAGGCGGTGCGCTGGGGCGGAACCGGTACTGCGAATCCTACAGGATGCTGTTTGACCACGCGCTGCCCCGCATGCGGCAGGTCGCGTCCATGGAAATGCAGAGGAGGGCACGGCGATGAGCACGGCGATCCTGTTCTTTTTGGTTACCGCCGGCGCGTCCGTCGTGGGCGCCATCAGCGGCATCGGCGGCGGCATCATCATCAAGCCCTTGTTGGAGCTGGTCACCTCCGAGCCTGTGGAGGCCATCGCCTTTCTCAGCGGCTGCACGGTGCTTTCGATGGCCATCGTGTCGCTGCTGCGCAGGCGCAGGGAGATCAGCGCCGGCTTCGAGCTGCGGCGCGGCACGCTGCTCGCCATCGGCTCGGCGGTGGGCGGGGTGTTGGGCAAGCTGCTGTTCGTCGAGATCCGAAACGCGGCGGGCTCAGACATGGTGGGCATCAGCCAGTCCGTCGTGCTGGCGCTGATGGCCGTTTTCCTGATGGTGCACGTGCTCTGCAGCGCGCGCATCCGCGCCCGCGACATGCAGTCCGGCGCGGTGTGCGCGGCGCTGGGCGCTGGGCTGGGGCTGCTGTCCGCGTTCCTGGGCATCGGCGGTGGCCCGCTGAACCTCGCGGCGCTGAGCTTTTTCCTGTCGATGGACAACAAGCGCGCGTCGCTGCACTCCATCTACATCATTCTGTTCTCCCAGGCGGCGAGCCTGCTGATGACCTTCGCCCAGCGCGCGGTGCCCGACGTGCCCCATCAGCTGCTGCTCACCTCCATCCTCGGCGGCGTGTCCGGCGCGCTGATCGGCAGCGCCTTGGTCGCAAAAATGACAAACAAGACTGTCGGCTACCTCTACTGGGCCATCCTCGCGTTCGTGCTCATCATGGCGCTGCTGAACCTGCACAGATACTTGGCTTAGGTCCATCAATCGGCCAGCTGCGGGTGCTCCCATTCCACTTCCCATTCGAGCACTTCCCCGGTCAGTGCGTCGATGTCGTACTCGTAGTCTTTCTGTTCATAGCAGAACTCGACGTCGTAGATGAGGCGGCTGTGGTCGATGTCCATTTCGCAGGTGAGTGAGGTCACGCGCTCTTTGCGCTGGTCGTGGCAGGCCAGGGCAATTTCGATGGCGCGCGCTTCGCCAATGTACTTGACGGCGTTGGCCGCACCGAGAAAATGGATGCCCTGTGGCCGCTGCGCCTTGGACGCCAGCACCAGGCTGATGTCAGTGATGGGCACATCTTTGACTGCGTCAAAGCTGAGCGCGGGATTGAGCAGGATCAGCCGTTCCACCAGTGCGGTCTTGCCCAGAGAGGTGTTGTGGTCGGTCGCCAATTGATGCAGCTCAGCGCTGCCATCCACGCGCTGGCTGAGCACCGCGCCGTCGAACGCGCACTGGGCGAAGGCCTCGCTGGCGGCGCGCTCGGCTTGGGAGCGGAGCGCGTCGGCCAGGGCTGGGTCGGACGCTTCCGTGGAGATCAGCACCGTGTTCGCGTCGCCGTGAAGATATCCGTGCTTGAGCATCGAACCGAGCAGCGCGTTAACAGCCACATCGGCGGTCGTTCCGCGCAGTAGCATCGAGTCCAGCACCTTCACCCCGTCCGCGTTGACGGGCTCTGCCGCGACGACACGCTGTTGGCGGTTGAAGCGCAGCTCGATGGCGGGATTCACATCCAGATCCAGCAGCGCCACGCTCTGCAGGTTGAATGTCCAATGGCCCACGCCGGCAAGCAGCACGATCATCGCCGCTGCAGCCAGCGCGAACTGGCGGATGGAGGCGCGGCGCGGTTTGGCAGGTTCGAGTGCGGCGGTTGGCGCCGGCGTGGGCCAGTTGGCCAGCACGCGATCCAGCACGTCCGGCGCGGTATCCCGCACGGCGCGGGACAGCATCCGCTCCACATCGCGGTTTCTCACACGAATCCCCCTTCCCTGAGCGCGCGCTTGAGCTTTTTCAGCGCGCGGTTGTATTTTGACAGCACGGTGGACAGCGGCAGGCCCATCAGCGTCGCGATCTCGCGGTGCTTCAGACCGGACAGCGCGTGCAGATTGACCACCTGGCGCTCCTCATCGGTCAGCAGCTTGAGTGTTGCCATCAGCACCAGCCGGTCCTCGTGGGCGATCAGCGGTTCAAAACCGGCGATCGCCTCAAACAACACCGGTTCCGTCACCGCCTCGCGATCCAGCTTTCGCAGTTTCATCAGTGCCAGATTGCGCGCGATGGTCAGCAACCAGGCCATGGGCTTGCCCATCGCGCGGTATTGGTGGGCGGCGGCGCACAGGCTCATGTAGGTCTCCTGCATCACGTCCTCGGCGTCGCATCTGTGCTTCACGATGGACAGCGCATAGCCGAACACGGCGGCATGGGTCTCGGCATACAGCATGCGGAGTGCCTGCTGATCGCCCGAGGCAATCCGCGCAATCAGCACCTCGAGCGGCGGCGACGCCTGTGCATCACCCAAGGCCGTCAGCAGCCACATTGCGTCATCTCCTTCACCTGGTTAATGCGCGGCGCGGGCAATTTATCGCAGCGCCCATGTATAGTATAACAAATATTTGCGCATTGTGCGATAAACGGGCGAAGATGTGCATTATTGGGTTGAAGGGCTGAAAGAAGGAGGCGGATTTATGAAGCGAATCTGGACGGCAATTGCTGTGGTGCTCGTGCTGGTGCTGGCCGCGCCCGCGCTGGCCGTGACACTGGATGAGGCGCGGCAGGCGGCGCTGGAGCACGCGGGTCTGACCGCAGAGCAGGTCACATTCACGGCGCGGCACGCGGACCGCGAGGACGGGTTGTCGGTGTTTGACGTGGAGTTCTTCGCGGACGGCGCCGAGTACGACTATGAGATCGACGCGGAGACCGGCGCGGTGCTGGCGTTCGACAACGACCTGGCGGACGGCGCGGCAGGCGAGCCGGTGGATGCCGAGCAGGCGCTGGCGATTGCGCTCGCGCAGGCGGGACTCAGCATGGATGAGGTGCGCGTGCTCAAGACTGAGTCCGACCTCGAGGACGGGCGGCAGGTATTCGAGATCGAGTTTTTGCACGGCGGCGCGGAGTACGAGTGCGAGGTGGATCAAGCCACCGGGCGCATCACGGGATGGGACGTCGACAACGATTGATGGGAGGTCTGTACTCATGAGGGACAAGATTCAAAAGGGCATGGCGGTGGCGCTGGTTGCGCTGCTGCTCGGTGTGGCGAGTGCGCCACCGGCTCAGGCCGCGAAGTACATCAGCGCGGCCAAGGCCAAATCCATCGCGCTCAAGTGCGCCGGGCGGCGCTCGTCCGCCGTCAAGTTCACCAAAACGCGCCGCGAGCGCGACGACGGGCGCATGATCTACGACATCGAGTTCCGACTGCGCAGCAACCGCCGGATCGAGTTCGAGTTTGAGATCGACGCGCGGACAGGCCGCATCCTGGAGTGGGATGAGGACTACGACGATTGACCCGCTCACAATGATTGTAGAAAAGGCAGCTTCAAGTGGAGCTGCCTTTATCGCTTCGAGAACCGGCTCCATGAAGCGAGGACAGAATCGAACAGATGACGCTGGACTTCATCGCCCACTTGTGCGGTGTCGCCCTAGTTCGGGTCACCGCGCACCCCCATGTCCATGCTGCGGGAAATGATGAGCGACAGGATCGACGGAAAATGCTCATGAAAGGTCTGCTTTTCATGAGCATTTCACCGATATCCATTGGAAATGGATGCCAGATCTGCGCCGCGCTTGAAGACGTCTACAGTATCGGCACGTCCGCGACATTAAATGACGCGACGGGCTCGCCGGTCTCGGTGTTGAGCAGGGTGATTGTCTCCGGTGCGGCGGGCGTGCCCAGGTTGAACACCAGGTCGTGGTCGATGGACTTGGTCGAGAGGGAGCTGATTTCGCCTGAGCCGTGCAGCGTGAAACTCCCCACGCTCAGCTCGAGGGTCTCGCCGTCGGCGACGACGACGGCGGACAGCGCGGAGGCGTTCTGCCCATCCGGGTCCTTGAGCAGAACGATGCCGTTGCCACGGACCTTGATGACGGTGTGCCCATCCTGGTCCGTCTCGATCTGATAGCCCGAATAGGTGTAGGGCTGGCCATACACCACGCATTCGAAGGGGAACGCGCCCGAGTCCGCGCCCTCGGCGGCAGTGGCCTTCGCGGGCTCCGCCCTCGTGCAGGGCACCGTGTAGGCAAACACCCCGCTGGCCATCGTGGTCTTGACGTCCAGTGTCAGCACGCCGTCCGCGTAGGCATAGGTCCCTTCGCAGGTCTGGATGCCCAGCTTGTTGTCCTTCGGGATCTGCACGGAGAATGTGTCCGAATCCACCGATAGGGTGAAATCATAGCGCTCCTCATACCCGCTCTGCTCGAATGTGTACGTGCCCGCGCCGTCTGGGCCTACGCTGAATGACAGGTTGATGTCGCCGGAGTGGCCCGTCCAATCGCCGATGTACTCCGCGGGGACGGTATTGTCGGCCCATGCGGCGGAGCACAGCATCATCGACAACACCAGAACCAACAGCATGGACAGTGACTTTTTCATGAAATCCCTCCTACAATTTGATTCAGCACACATAATCGCGCCAGATGGCCTTCGCCCATTCGGGGACAAAGCCCATGATCACGTCCGCCTTAGCCATAGCCTACCACGATATGGGCGAAAAGTCCACTGCTGCGGGCAGCTTTTTCGAGCGTCTGCCGCAGTCAATGGACTTTTCTTGTTTCGTGTGATACCATGGAAGTGAAATCAGGGGCGAGCGTGCGCGCGAAGGAGGAAGGCTGATGAAGAACTCGAAGGCACAAGTGGGACTCATCATTGGACTGCTCATTTTTTGGGCAGTGGTATCTGGCTACATTGTGAGCATCTCGACGTCAAGCGGCCAGTTTCGGTATTTCACCAACGGCGTCGAAGTGACCGGCGTCATGAGGAACCCCTTCGCGCAATCACTGATGCTGGCCGTCATGCTGACAGCGCTCACCATGGGCCTGATCAACCTGGCGATTTGGTGCGTCGACGAACGCAACAGACGCAGGGCACGCTGCGCGGCGATGGCGCCGGGCGAACGCAGGGATCACGCCACCAGAAACCTGGCCACCCGCGCGGTGTTCATTGTCTGCCTGGGTTTCACGCTGTTCATGATCGTGGGCGCGGCCATTGACCAGACGACTGGCCTCGCCATCATGCTAGGCATGAATGGACTCGGCGCGCTGCTGGGCATCGTCAGCTTGATTCGGTCGGGTCTGCACCACACTGATGTGTACAGGCGCGCGGTCGTCGCCATCGTGCTCGCCATCGCTTTGACGCCCGCGCCGATCGTGATGCTCATGAGGAACCTGAAATAGTCGCGCGGGGGTGAGTGACTTCATCTGTTGCAAATCGGCCTTTCAGTTTGATGCACATCATGTTGCTCTCCAGCGCGGGATTGCCTTTCTTGCCATCAACAGCGTTTGCCCCAAGAACAGCTTTACTTCGGCCGTGGTTCGTGCTATGCTGTGGGGTGTCCAGATGCATATGAGAAAGGGTGTCACAGCATGATTGGTCATTACCTGATGTTTGGCGGCAACTGTGGGGAGGCGCTCAAGGCGTACGAGGCGGCTTTCGATGCGGAGGTCCGGGAGATTCAAAAGTATGGGGACATGCCGCCGAATCCGGCGTTCCCGATTGCGGAGGAGGACAAGCAGCTGGTGCTGCATGCCCGAATCACGATTGACGGCGCGGACATCATGTGCGCCGACAGCGTCCAGCGAAATGAGTGCGGGGACAACATGTATGTGTCCGTCACAGCCGGCGCGGCGTTCGTCCAAAAGGCATGGGATGCGTTGGCCGAGGGCGGGTCGATCTATATGGCGCTGGCGCCCTCGTTCTTCGCCGCGCTGCACGGTTCTCTGCGCGATCGGTTTGGCGTCAACTGGATGTTTACGGCCACAAAATAGCGGCAACATCGCGCTTCGCCCTTCCCGCGCATCTTCTCCGTTAAGAAAACCCCATTACCCGTCATTATTTCAAGCGAGAAAGTTGTGACCGTGACAACTTTCTCCTTGTCATACAACTGAGGAACCGCGCGGTTGTGGTATAATGGAGCTGCGAAGGGGGGGGAATGCCGTTTGGAGCGGATCAAGGTCGCGGTGGGGGAGGACCATGCGGTGCTGCGGCGGGCGCTGGTGACGGCGCTGCGGCAGGACCCGGACATCGACGTGCTGGGCGACGCGGAGAACGGGCTGGAGTTGGTCGAGCTGTGCCGCGCGGCCGGGCCGGACGTGGCGGTGGTGGACATCCGGATGCCGGTCATGGACGGGGTCCAGGCGGCATCTGTCATCAAGGCGGAGCTGCCCGCCGTCAAGGTGCTGATCCTGACCACATTCGACGACGAGGAATACCTGCGCAAGCTGTTCGCGCTGGGCATCGACGGGTATCTGCTGAAGAACGAGGACCATGCCGCGCTCGCCAACGCGGTGAAGAGCGTCTATATCGGCTACAACACCCTGGACAGGAGCATCACGGCCAAGCTGGCCGCCATGATGGGCGGCCCGACGCCGCCCGCCGAGCTGAGCCCCATGGAGGAAAAGGTGGCGCGGATGGCGGCCCAGGGGCTGTACAACAAGGACATCGCCAGGGAGCTGGACATCAGCTATGGCCGCGCGCGGAACCTGGTTTCGCAGGTGTACCGCAAGCTGGGCGCGCTGGAGCGGGCGGAGATGGGCGGCTTTTTGAGCGCGGAGGCGAAGGAACCGTGAGCATCTGGATGGCCTGCCAGTGGGCGATGCTGGTCCTGGCGCTGGGCCCGGCGCTGTATTTTCTGTGCCGCTGGCGCGACAGCCGGGTGATGGGCGCGTTCTGCGTGATCGTGCTGTTCGGCTACCTCTGGGCCGTGGGCCAGTTGTGGGGGAAGTGTGAGCAGCTGTATTGGCGCGGCGAGGCGCGGATGGGCTGGGCGCTGCTGCTGTGCTATCTGGGCATGTGCGCGATGGGGCCTGCGTGCGTGTACTTCGCGTGGCGGTTTGCGGGTCGGCACCTTTTGTGCCGGGACAGACGGGCGGTGGGCGCGGTGTTCGGGGTGGGCGCGGTGTTCTATCTGCTGGTGCTGTCAAACGGCTGGCACCATCTTTATTATCGCTCGTTTTCGCTGGACGCGCGGGCGTATGGCCCGGCGTTCTACGCGTTCACGGGGTTTTCTTATGGGTGCTTCTGTTACGCGTTCTGGGTGCTGCTGCGGGCGAAGTGGGATCACGGGCGCTCGCCGTGGCTGATCGGGCTGAACGTGGCGCTGCCGGTGCTGGGGAACACACTGGAGATGATCCTGCGCGACCCGGCCAGGGACATCGTGCCCGCGTGCTACTGCGCGATGCTGGCGGTGTCGCTATTCATCGCCCGCCGGTATCAGCCGGTGCACCTGCGGCCCATCGCCGCCAAGCGCGTGCTGGACGCCATGTCCAGCCCGGTGCTGGTGATGGGGTCGGAGGGCTATCGCAACGGCGCGGCGGTGGGCATCGACGCGGACGCGCTGGCGGACGGGCGCGTGGTGCTCCGGGACCGGGTGTATCAGTGCGCGCTGCGGGACATGGACGGCGATCAGGTGGCGGCGCTGACGGACGTGACGGAACACGACGCGGCGCTGCTGCAGCAGCGGCGGCATGTGGCGGCGCTGACGGAGGCCGCGCAGTTGCTGGACGCCCAGCGGGCGCGGCTGATGGAGCTGGAGCCGGTGGCCGAGGGTTTGGCCGCCGAGCGGCGGCGGGCGGAGATCATGGCGCGGCTGAGCGCGGAGGTGGCGGAAAAGCTGGACGCGCTGCAGAGGGCCATCGAGTGCAGCCTAGACGCGCCGGACGCGCCGCACATCGGGGAAAACCGGCGGCTGGCGCTGGACGCGTTCGCGGTGGTGCGCGACATCGTGAGTGAATACAAGAGGAAGTGAGCGGCGCGTGGACTACGAAAAGGTGCTCTCCCGCATCGACCAGCCGGTGCTGATCACGGACCGGCTGTTTCAGGTGGCGGCGATGAACGGCGCGTTTCGGGCGCTGTACCCGCTGCTGGAGCCGGGTGAGTCGGTGCGCGCTTTTTTCGGGGCGTATCCGGCGCTTGCGCCGCTGTTTGAGGGCGGCGAGGGCCGATGCAACCTGGAGCGGGACGGGCGGCTGTTCGTGGCGCAGGTGTCGCTGGTCTACCTGGGCGGGCATGCCGCGCCCGCCGCGCGGAGCGTGCTGCTGACGGAGGTGACGGACACGGTGCGCCTGGCGCAGAAGGCCGCCGAGGCGGGCGCACAGCTGGAGGCATACAACCGCCAAGCCGAGGCGCAGAACGGGGAGATCCAGTGCCGGATCGAGCAGCTGGCCCAGGCGTCGGCCCTGCTGGAGACGAACAAGTTCATGCGCGACCTGCACGACACGCTGGGCCATGCGCTGACGGTGGTGAACGCGCTGCAGGGGCTGGCGCTGGCGGCGCTGCCGGACGAGGCCCGGGCGCGGTCGGAGCTGCGCGAGGCGCTGAACTACACCCGGCTCAGCATCGCCGATCTGGAGTCCCAGGGCGCTTTTTCGGAGGAGGGCGGCCTGACCGCGTTCCTGCGGCGGTTCCGGCGCTCCATGGCCCGGGCGGGGCTGGACGTGCGGCTGGACGTGCGGGGCGAGGAGGGGCCGGACCATCAGTACATGTACTCCGACCTCAGCCGCATCTGCCAGGAGGCCGCCACGAACAGCCTGCGCCACGGCGGCGCGACGGCGCTCTGCGTGCGGTGCGAATTTGCAAAGGAGTCGGTGGCGCTGGTGTTGACGGACAACGGCACCGCGCCGGATGTGGTCAGGCCGGGCAACGGCCTGCGCGGCATGGACGAGCGCGCGAACAACCTGTTCGGCGACCTCGCGGCGGGCAGGGCCCCGGGCGGCGGATTCGAGATCCGCGTGCGCGCGCCGGTGATCCGGGCAGAGGGCGCGCCCAAGCGCTGATCCGCGGCGCGCCATGCAGAAAATGGCCGCCCGTTTTTATGCAAACCGCCGAAAGGTGTCACGTGACAACTTTCCCTCTTGACAACGATAAAGAAATGGGAAACAATGGATGTACAAGGCCACCCCCGTTCGCGGGGCTTTCTTTATTTTTGGCAGGACCCGGAAAGCGCAAAGGAGGTCGATCCTCATGAAGCCCATCCACAAAACCCTCGCCTGGACCTTCATCTCCCTGATGCTCTGCCTGCTGCTGCCCCAGCCCGCCGCGCAGGCGGCTGATCTGGCGGACACGCTGTTTCTGCCCCCGGGGGTGACCAAGCCTGAGATCTCGACGGAGCCAAAGGCGTGGCCTGCGGAAGGCTATTTCTGCCCACTGGGCCAAACTGCGGGCGAGACCTACTGGTATGTCCGTGAGAAGGATTGGAACCTTAACTATTATGGAATCACAATTATCGGCCACGTCAACATCATTCTGGAAAACGACTGCACTCTGACGTGCGATGCCAGCGGGTCATCCTACCCCGGCATCCTTGTCCCGGGATACCTTGATACGGATGGCAAGCCGCTGCACTCCCTCACCATCTGGGCCACATCCGACGGCTCGAACAAGGGCAAGCTCATCGCTAAGGGCGGTCCAGAAGGCGCGGGCATCGGAGGCTATGAGGGTGAAACCCCCGGCCCCATCACCATCAACGGCGGCGAGATTGAAGCCACCGGCGGCTACTACGGCGCGGGCATCGGCGGCAGCATGAGCGCAGCAGGAATAGGCGGCTCTGGCGGCATCATCACCATCAACGGCGGCGAGGTCACCGCCACCGGCGCCATGTTCGGCGCGGGCATCGGCGGTGGCGGTGGTAATATGTCCGCCGGTACCAGCGGTACCATCTCCATCCTCGGCGGCATCGTTACCGCCAATGGCGGCGAAAATGGCGCGTCGGCCATCGGCGGCGGCGGCGGCACAAACGTGACGCCCGCGCCCATGGGCGACATCACCATCGGCTCAGCGGCGAAGGTGACCACCACAGTGGCATCCGGTGGCGACGCGCCGATCGGTCCTGGCCACTCGACCGCCCCGCCCGCCTTCACCCTCTCCGTCGCCTCTTCCGGCAACACCCACACCGCCACCGTCTTCGCCAACGAGCGCATGCACCTGCTGCACAACGGGGCGAACGGGTTCCAGTATAAATGGGCGTATTCCACCGTCGGCACCACGTTTCAACCCATCACCGATGCACCCAACGGACCCGCCTGCACCTACACAGGTGTGGACATCAAAAAAATCCAGTGCTCCATCTACACCCACGACACCGAATCCCCCATGACCATATTCAGTGCTGACATCAACACTACCCTCACCGGCGACCCCTACTACGACCCCGTCCACGACTCGAATCGACAGGCGCCAAATGCGACAGAACTGAAGGATCAAACCACCCTCGGTGAAGGTGGCAACATCTCTTCATGGTACGTCCTCAAAGGCAACCGCGCCGGAAATGAGTCGATCGCCATCAAACCTGGCAGCCACGTCAACCTCATCCTGAACCAGGGCACGAGCATGACCGCCAATGGCCCAAATACTTTTCCGGGCATCTCCGTCCCCGGCAGTGCCTCCCTCACCATCTGGGCTGCCCGGAAGGACGGCAACGGCGTACTCACGGCCAGTGGCAATGGCGGCGCAGGCATCGGCGGAGGGGCGCAACAAACCGGTACCCTCGGTCCTATCACCATCAACGGCGGCACCGTCGACGCTGCAAGCATCGGTGGCGCGGGCATCGGCGGAGGGGCGCAACAAACCGGTACCCTCGGCCCTATCACCATAAACGGCGGCACCGTCGAAGCGTCCAGCAATTTCGGCGCGGGCATCGGCGGAGGGGTCGGACAATCCGGTACCCTCGGCCCTATCACCATCCACGGCGGCACCGTCACCGCAAGCAGCGAGTTTGCGGGCGCGGGCATCGGCACCGGCGCACGCAGCTCCATCTCCCAACCTAAAATCACGCTTGACAAGGCCGCGAAGATCAAGGCCACGGGCGGAAAGACGGATAGTGGATACGGCCCCGGCGCGCCCATCGGCACCGGCGGTCAATCAAGCAAAACCTCCGGCACCCCCGCCCTCGCACTGCAGACCATCACCCCCTCCGCCATCGCTGGCGCGCGCGGGGCGGTCACGTTCGAGATGATCAACCTCCGCCTCACCGGCACCCCCACCTACACCTACATCCTCACGCCCGCCTCCGGCGCAACCATCACGATCCCAGGCGACGCAGGCGGCTTCACCGCGCCCGCGAGCGCGGGCACCTATCAGGTCTCCTGCATCGTCAACCACTACCGAGTAGGCACCACTGACTTCGGCATCACCACCGAGTCCCTCCCGCTCACTGTCACCTCCCTCTCCCCCTACAAGGCGGACCCCTCCATCATCGGCGCGAACCCCGGCCTCGAGCATGAGTTGACGGAGACCGGTATCTCCGGGCAGCTGCTGATCCTCGGGGCGCACGCGGACACGCTGCGGCCCGTCGTCCGCATCCGCAACGAGCGCGGCGAAGTGGTGCACACCGCGCCCGGCGCGGCGCTGCAACCGGCGCGTCCCACCGGCCACAACGCCGGGTTTGCGGTCCCGGAAGCCGACCTGACCGGCCTTCCGGCGGGCCGCTACACGCTGTGGATGTCCGCGCCGTCCGACCCGTACAATGAGTCCATGGCGGACACCTGCGTGGGCTTTTTCCTGATCGCCGACGGCGTGCCGCACTACCTGGGCGACAACCAGCTCGCGGTGCTGACCGGCTCGGTGCAGCCGCTGCCGGTGGTGTTCCGGGTGAGCGGCCTGGCCCCGGCCCAGTCCGAGACCGTCACGCTCCGCGTCGCGGGCCGCGATTATCCCGCCATCCTGACCCGCAACGGCGAGCACATCCTGTCCATCGACGCCAATTTCAGCGCGCCTGGCGAGCACCCGCTCACGCTGCACCCGGCGGAGGGCGACCCCGTCCCCCTGGGCACGCTGCGCGTCGTGGACCACAACGAGACCTTCGCTGGCGAGCTGCAGGACCTGGTGGACGAGGGCGCACGGTTCGTGCCTGTGGCCCGGGGCGTGCAGCTGGCCGTCACCGGCACGGGCACCCGCACCCAGTTCATCCTGAAGTTCAAGGGCAAGGGCACACTCACCGCCCGCGCGCTGCAGATGCGCGTCAACCCCTTCGGGGCCAGCGGCAAGGCCACACTGGCCGTGCCCGACCTGCGCAGGATCAACGCAGAAGTGACCCACAGCCGCAAGAAGGGCACCGTCAAACTGGAGTTCCGCAACCGCGACCTGCAAAACCTCGCCCTCGGCACGCAGTTGCTGCAGATCACGCTGAAGTCGGCCTCCGGTGAGTCCAAGTCCCCGCCCATCACGCTGCTCAGCCTGGAGAGCCTCGCCCAAAACTGGGCGCTGCCCACCTCGCTGCGCGCCGCCGCAGGCACCACCTACGACCTGATGCGCCTCAAGGACACCGACCCCGATGTCACCGTCAAGTCGGGCAACAAGCGCATTGCCACCGTGGACGAGCGCGGAATCCTCACCGTCCACCGCCAGGGGAAGGTCACCCTCACCCTCGCGCTGCCCGGCGGCGCAACCAAGTCGTGCAAGCTCACCGCCCTCCCCAACAGCAGCAGCTACACCTGGCCGCTCCACATCCCCGGCCAGGCCGGGCTGTTCACCTCGCCGCGCCGCGTGTACTACGAAAAGGGCGCGCTGAGGCTGCAGATGTTCATCTACAACCGCACCGGCAAGACCCTCGCCGCCCTGCCCGCCATGAACATCGAGCTGTACCAAAACGGGGCGCTGGTCTACGCCGCCCCGGCCACCGTGAGCCCCCTCAAGACCCCGCTCAAACAAAATGCCTACATCACCCGCACGATCACCCTCACCACCGACGCCATCCCCGGCATCGACAAAAAACCTTTTGACCTCTCAAACCCGTTCTCCTTCCACCCCGCCCTCCGCGCACCCACCGCCGCCCCGCTGCACCCCGACACCCAGGGCACAAAAAACGCGCCGAACTCGGCGAAGCAGCAGCCATAAGGCGGGAAGTATCATGTGAGAGGGGGATGGGTGATCGCCAAGACGGGTTTGACGCGCCGCGTTTTCGGGCTTGACGAACCGCCGATTTTGTGTATGCTTAAGATAAGATGCGAATGGGCAACGCAAGGGAGGATGGGCCGGATGATGCGGATTGGTCTGTGCGCGAACATGAGCGCAAAGGACCCGTGGGGTGTGGGTTATGAGTGCATCCCCGAACTGTCGCGGATGGGTTTTGACTTTGTGGAGCTGCCGCTGACCCCGATGGCCAACATGCCGGATGCCGCGTTTGAGGATGAGGTGCTGGGGCGGCTCGCGGGGGCGGGGATACCGTGCGGCGCTTGCAACATCTTTTTCCCGGGGGATGTGCGGCTGACCGGGCCGGACGCGGACCTGGGCAGGATCGGCGATTATGTGAAGCGCGCGCTGCCCCGCGCGGCGCGGGCGGGGGCGGAGGTCGTGGTGCTGGGCTCCTCAGGCGCGCGGAACCTGTCCCACGGCACGACGCCTGCCCAGGGCTATGTCCAGCTGGCCGAGGCGCTGGGCGTCATCGCGGGGATCGCGGCGCGGCACAGCATCCGCATCGCCATTGAGCCGCTGAACCGGCTGGAGTCCAACATCGTCAACAGCTACCTGAGCGCGCTGTACCTGGCCGCGCTGAGCCGTGCACCCAATGTGGGGGCGCTGGTGGACGCGTATCACTTCGCGCTGGGCAACGAGCCGCTGTCCGACCTTTGCACCTGCCTGCCCATTCATGTGCACTACGCCGAGCCACTGGGCCGGAAGCTGCCGGATTGTCCCAGCGACTGGGGCCGCGCCTTCTTTGGCCAGCTCCGCGCCATCGGCTATGAGGGCATGGTGAGCCTGGAGGGCGTCGCAGGCGAGCCCTTCGGGCAGAGCGCCAGCCAAGCCCTGAACGCGATGCAGGCGTTGTGCCAAATATAGACCACGGAAAACGCCGTCATTCTGAGCGGTAGCGAAGGACCTTCCTCAAGATCGTTAAGGTTTGAGGAAGGTCCTTCGCTACCGCTCAGGATGACGGGGGGCGCGGGGAGTAGGTTTGAGGAAGGTCCTTCGCTGGCGCTCAGGATGACGGGGGGATTTTTGGGTGCGAATGGGGGCTAGATCGTCGCCATTTTTCTTGCGCGGGCTTCGACCTTGCTGCGGATGACGTCGATGGTGACGGCGAGGATGATGACGGAGCCGATGACGATGTACTGGATGTCGTTGCCGGCGCTGAACAGGTTCAGGCCGTTGCGGATGGTGGAGATCAGCAGCGCGCCGAGCAGCGTGCCCCAGATGGTGCCCTTGCCGCCCCGGAACGACGCGCCGCCGATGATGCAGGCCGCGATGGCGTCGGTGTCGTAGGTCGCCGCCGAGGCCGTGTTCGCGGTGTTCAGCCTGCCCGCGAGCACCACGCCCGCGATGCCGCACATCAGGCCGGATATGGTGTACACGACGGTCAGCACGTCCTTGGAGCGGATGCCGGACATGCGCGCCGCCTCGGGGTTGCCGCCCACGCAGTAGATCTGGCGGCCCAGCGCGGTGTGATTGAGGAACACATGGAACACGAGGTAGACCAGGATGACCAGGATGAAGCTGACCGGGAACCCGATGTCAAACACCGTCTGCTTGCCGATCCAAAGCACCTGGTCGATGCCCTTGCCGGAAAACCCGATGGTCTGGGAGCTGGTGATTAGCAGCGCCACGCCCCAGAACACATATTTCATGCCCAGCGTGGACACGAACGGATGCGGCAGGTCCAGCCGGGTCAGCAGCGTGCCGTTGATGAAACCGGCCACCGTGGACACGATGATGGCGCTGCCGATCAGCAGCACTGGGTTGGTAATGCCGAACTTCTGCATCAGCACGCCGATCACGCAGGTGGCGAGGATGGTGTTGTAGCCCACGGAGAGGTCGATGCCCGCCGTGATCAGCGCCAGCAGCATGCCGGACCCGATCAGGCAGTTGATGGACGTCTGCTTGAGGATGTTCATCATGTTGCTGATGCGCAGAAACCGGTCCGGCAGCGCCACGGAGAACACGCCGAACAGGATCGCCAGCACCAGCAGCGGCCCCAGCTTCATCAGAATGTCGCCGATGCCGGTCTTTTTCCTGGGCGGCGTCTGTGTGTTTGTCATGCGAGTGTCCCTCCCCATGCGGCCTTCATGATGTCCTCCTGATTGAAGTGCGCGCCGCCGCGCTCGATGGTCGCCATCACGCGGCCAGCGCGCATGACCACCACGCGGTCGGCCATGCCCAGCACCTCCGGCAACTCTGAGCTGACCATGATCACGCACTTGCCCTGGCGCACCAGGTCGTTCATGATGTTGTACACCTCGACCTTCGCGCCCACGTCGATGCCGCGCGTGGGCTCATCGAAGATGTAGATGTCCACGTCACAATTGATCCATTTGCCGATGACCACCTTCTGCTGGTTGCCGCCGCTGAGCTGGACCACGACCTCGTTCACCGAGGGCGTCTTGATCCGCAGCGCCTTGACCAGCGCACGGCTGTTCTCGTCGATCTGGCGGCGCTTCAGCAGCGGCCCCGCCTGGAACCGCTTCATGTTCGCCAGGATCACATTCGTCTTCACGGTCTGGGACAGCACCAGGCCCTGGCCCTTGCGGTCCTCCGTGAGAAACGCGATGCCGCCTCGGATCGCGTCGCCGGGGCCGTGAAAGCGCACGGGCGCGCCCTTGATGGACAGCTGGCCGCCGTCCAGTTTGTCCGCCGCGAACACGGCGCGCATGGTCTCCGTGCGGCCCGCGCCCACCAGACCAGCAAACGCCAGGATCTCGCCCGCGTAGGCCTCGAAGCTCACGTCCCGCACCGCGCCGACCACGGACAGGCGCTCGGCCCTGAGGACGCATTCGCCCCGCCGGGCCGGGACCTTGGGGAACTGGTTGTCCAGCGTGCGGCCGACCATGGCCTGGATCAGCCGGTCGTTGGTCATGCCGGACATGTCCTCGGTCATGATGTGCTCGCCGTCGCGCATCACGGTGACGCGGTCGCACAGCTCGAACAGCTCCTCCAGCTTGTGGGACACGAACAGGATCGCGATGCCGCGCGACTTCAGCGTGCGCACGGTGGCCATCAGCTGCTTGATCTCCTGCTCGCCCAGTGAGCTGGTCGGCTCGTCCATGATCAGCAGCTTGGCGTTGACGGTGACTGCCTTGGCGATCTCAACCATCTGCTGCAGGCCGATGCCCAGCTTGCCGCACTCTTTTTTCGTGTCGATGTCCGTCTGGCCCAGCATGGCCAGCGCCTGCCGCGCCTCTCGGTGCATCGCCCTGTAGTCCAGCAGGCCCAGCCTGTTTTTGATCTTTCTGCCCATGAACACATTGTCCACCACCGGCAGCATCGGCACGATGTTCAGCTCCTGATAGACGCAGGTGATGCCCGCCTCCCGGGCCTGGACGGGGTTTTGGAAGGCGCGCTTTTCGCCCTCCACCAGGATCTCACCCTCCTCGGGCACGTACACGCCCGTGAGCACCTTGATCAGTGTGGACTTGCCCGCGCCGTTTTCACCGATCAGCCCGTGGATCTCACCGGGCCGGATCTGGATGTGCATGTCGCGCATGGCCACCACGCCGGGAAACTTCTTGGTCACATGCCTGAGTTCGACGATGTATTCGGACATGGCTCAGGTTCACCTCGCTGTCGATAGAGGGCGGGCGACCCGGGGACTTAAGCGTGCCCAGGTCGCCCGCGCGTTTGTGCGATGCCGGTTTACTTCAGGAACTCGGCGCTGTTCGCCGCGTCGATGACCACCGTGGCGACGGACACGGTCTTCTCGACGGCCTCGCCCTTCAGGGCCTTCAGCGCGGTCTCCACGGCCTGATAGCCCATCAGTTTCGGCTGCTGGGCGACGGTGCCCATCAGTTTTCCCGCTGCGATCAGCTCGACCGCGCTCTTGTTGCCGTCGAAGCCCAGGATGTTGATCCCGGAGGCGCCCGCGGACTCGACCGCGTTCAGCGCGCCGATGGCGGTGTCGTCATTGTGGCACAGCACCAGGTTGATGCCGTCCGGATACGCGTTCAGCAGGTCCTCCATGACCTTGGTCGCGCCGTCGGTGGTGTTGTTGCCGCTGAGCATGGCGACGGGGGCCAGGCCCGCCTCGGTCAGCGCGCGCTCATAGCCCGCCTTGCGCAGGTTGGACGTGTTGTCGCCCTCCTGGCCGTAGATGATGACGGCCTTGGTGGCCTCGCCGCCGATCTTCGCGGCGTACGCGCCGCCGGAGTACGCGGCCTCCTCGTTGGAGGTGCCCACGAACGAGGTCTTGGACTCAAAGGCGCAGTCGGTGTCGCAGAAAACGACGTAGCCCGTGTAGCCCGTCGATTCCAGCACGCCGATCACGGCGTCGCCGTCCAGCGGGGCGATGATGATGGCGTCGGGGTTGCCGGCCAGCTGGGTCTCCAGCTGGGCGACCTGCTCGGCGATCTCGGTCTCGGCGGCGGCGCCCTGCACGTCGATGGCCACGCCCAGCTCGGCCGCGGCCTCGTCACAGCCGCTCTTGACGGTCTGCCAGTATTCGCTGGACAATGTCTTGAGGTTGATTGCGATGTTGAATGATTCCTCAGCCATCACGGGGGAGCAGACGAGCAGAACCATGACCATCACCAACAGAGCGGAAAGCAGTTTCTTCATGAGCGGGATCCCTCCTGTTTTTATCGTGTGTGCGCGCACCGCGCCGCTGAATCCATTTTATATCCAGCTTAACGTTTCTGTCAATCCCTTTCGACGAACTTGCACAAAAACTAGTCGTCGCTCTGCCGCGATTGTTTGGCGGATGATACAAACGGTTAACTCATTTTCTTCGGTAGGCCGAGGGGGTCACGCCCGCCTTGCGCTTGAACAGCCTGCTGAAATAATACTCGTTGCCGAAGCCGCAGCGCAGCGCGACTTCGCGCAGGCTGAGTTCTGTGGAAAGCAGCAGTCGCTTGGCCGCCGTGACGCGCATCAGAATCAGGTCTTCTGCCGGGCTGACGTTGAACTGCTCGCGGTACACCACGGAGAACCGGCTGGGGCTCAGGTTCAGGATTGTGGCCATGCGCGGCACGGACCAATCCTGCTCCGGCGCGTCCTCCACCTGCTGGCGGAGCTCCAGCAGCTGCGCGTGGTACAGTGTGCTGGAGCGGGCGCTGCCCAGCTCGCCATAGGCGCGCTGGATGCGGATCAGCATGCGCTCGATGGCGCCGGAGACCATCAGCTCGTAGGACTCGCGCCGGTAAAGCAGCTCTTCCCGCATCTGCGACAGCTCGGCGCGGATGAACAGCGGGTCGCCGGTGGGGATCAGGGCGTTCACCGGTACGTTCAGCGCCTCGAAGGCTGCTGGGTTCATCACCCACAGGTGCGCCCAATCGTTCACAAACCCGGTCCGCTCGCCGGGTGCGGTGGTGTGATATTCGCTGAAGGTGGGCGCCAGCACGAAGCAGTCGCCGGGCTGGCCGATCTGCAGCCCGTCCCGAGTCAAGATTTGGATGGGCGTGGCGAAGCAGAGCACCACGATCTGGTAGGCGCCGGGCTGGCGGCGCTGAGGGCTGTTCTGCGCGATGATGAAGGGCGGATTGTTGACGACATCGGCCGCGTCATGGCCGGTTTCGGTGTCCAGTAGCTCCACCTGGTAATGCATGACAAATCCGCTCCTTTGGACAGTTGAAAAGTATAAACCGCACATCATACTATACTCGATAGTGCAAAGAAATGCAATATAATTCTATTGAATCTCGCCGGACATGCTGATAAACTTAATTTATATCGCCGCATGTTTTAACAATAAGAGGTGGACAAATGAACACAATGCGCGCTTGGGTGCTGACCGGTCCGGGTGAACTGGCCCTCATGAACGTGCCCGTCCCGGAGCCCGCTTCGGATGAGGTGTTGATTCGGATAGACGTAATGTGCATCTGCAACGGATCGGACCCAGAGATTTTCCATGGCCACGAGGCGTATCAGCTGCCCATGATCTTCGGGCATGAGGCATCGGGCTCGATCGTGAAGCTGGGCGCGGACGTGACGGGCTTTTCATTGGGCGACCGGGTCTGCTGGTGGTGCACCATGGGCGCGTTCGCGGAGTACACGGCGGTGTCCCCGGCCCGGGCGGCCATGTTCGTCGTGCCGGAGAACGTGACGCGGGAGCAGTCGCCGGTGCTGGAGCTTGTCATCGCCGCCAGCCGTGCGCTGATGCCGTTCACAGAGGACTGCCGGGGCAAGCGGCTGCTGATCATGGGGCTTGGGCCCAGCGGGCTCACCGCTGTCCAGTACGCCAAGGCGCTGGGGTTTGAGGCGGTCTATGGCTGGGATCTGTACGCGCAGCGCCGGGAGCGCGCGCTGCAAGTGGGCTGCGACAGCGTGCTGGACCCCGCGTCGCCGGACTTTGACCGGGCCGCGCAGGCGCTGCCCGAGGCGGACATCGCCATCGACATGATGGGGGACGAGCTGCTTTCGACCAGCACATTCACCAAGATGCTGCGCCGCACCAAGGTGGGCGGCACCGTGGTGTCCTACGGCCATCCGGAGCACGGGCGCACGTTTTCGCCCTATGTGTTCCAGTCGCGCAACCTGACGATGATCCCGCCGGAGAACCGGCTCCCCGTGATCCGCGAAAAGGGCGCGGCGCTGATGGGGATGATCCGGGACGGAAGGCTGCAGATTCAGCCGCTGATCACCGATGTGCGCCCATTCGACGCGCTGGGGGACTCGTTTCGGGCGCTGCTCGCTGATCCGGGCAGCGAGATCAAGCTGATCTTCACACTGTAAAGAGAGGGGCTGACCACCCATGAAACTCGGCATCTCCGGGCAGGCGCTGGGCGGCGTGATGGACTTCTCGCAGATCGTCAGCATGGGCAAATCGTACGGCGTTTTTGACTTTGAGATCTGGCCCGTCAACGCGAAGGGCGAGGGCGCGGGTTATCTCAGGCGCGATGTGGGCGAGATACGGCGCGTGTGCGAGGGCGAGGGCGTGCGCATAGGATGCGTGACGCTGGGCGACGCGTTTGACGAAGCCGCTGTGGGGGACGAGGCTGGCTATGTGGCCGCGCTGTGCTCCGCCGTCGAGGCCGCCAAGATCCTCGGCGCGCCCGTGGTGAACCACTACTGCTACCACATCAGCCGGGACGAGCCGGACTTCGCCCGGATGGAGCGCTACTGGTCGGAGCCGCTGCGCCTGGCGGAAAACCTTAACATCGCACTGGCCCTGGAAAACGAGGCCCACGACGCCACGCGCACGCCGGATCGAATGGCGGCGGTGCTGGCCCACTTCGACCACCCGAATTTTCTGACCAACTACGACGCCACCAACTACTTCCACGCGAGCTGTGAGGGCTATCCGGCGGGGTACGAGGTGCTCTGTGACCGCATCGGCTATGTGCACCTGAAGAACGCCTGCCTGCACCGGCCCGGGATGCCCCAGGAAAACACCGGCGCGCCCATGTCGGGCCATTTTGGGCCTGCGCCGATTCAGTACACGCCCATCCCAGACGGCGCGCTGAACATCGCCGGACTGATCACGCGGCTCATGGAGGACGGAAAGTACGATGGGTTGTGCACGCTGGAGCCGCACACGAAACCAGAGTTCGTCCAGTCGTTCTACGCCCGCGAGTGCGCGTACCTGCACGGCCTCGGATTTTTCATTGAATAGGAGGGATTGACATGCTCGCCGCCGTCGTCGAAAGGCCGGGCCAACTGGTCATCAAGGACATTCCCGTGCCGGAGGTGCCTAAGGGACACTTCCTGCTGAAGGTGGAGGCCGCCTCCATCTGCAACGCCACCGACAACCACATCGTCGAGGGGATCTTCGACGGGTACCACGACCACTATCCCCAGGTGCTGGGCCACGAGGTCTGCGGCTCGGTGTGCGAGATCGGCGAGGGCGTGGACAACGTCAGGCTGGGCGAGCGCATCGCGCTGTACACGCCCAACGGCGCGTTTCAGGAGTACCTGCTGGTCCGGGCGGACTGGACGCTGGCGCGCATCCCCGAGGGCATGCCGCCCGAAGTGGGCGCAATGTGCGAGGTGTTTGACGGCTCGTACACGTCGCTGGTCGCACCGGCGGAGCTGACGAAGGACGACACCGTGCTGATCATCGGCGCGGGCCCGCTGGGCCTGGCGGCGACGGGCATGGCGGCGCTGTCGGCCAAGGCCGTGCTGTGCGTGGACTTCTACCAAAACCGGCTGGACATGGCCAAGCAGTTCGGCGCGAAGTACACCTATAACCGGTCCGAGATGAGCACCCAGCAGATTTTGGACGCCATCGCCCGCGACGTGGGCGAGGTGGACGTGTCGCTGATGTGCATCGCGCTGGACCGCAGCGACGACCTCAGCGCGTTCCACATGGCCATCGAGGCCACCCGCCGCGACGGGCGCATGGCGGGGCTGAACGTGGAGGTCAAGCTGGACCACCACAACCACCGGATGAACCCGTTCCACATGAACAGAAAGAACATCAAGTACCGCCACAACCTGGAGCGGGCCAGCGACGGCCGCGACTTCCAGCGGGCCTACGACGCGGTGGGCCAGGGCAAGGTGCCCATGGAAAAGATGATCACCCACAAGGTCACGCTGGACAAGCTCCCTTGGGCACTGGACATGACACACGCGCACCTGGACGAGTGCATCAAGATCATCGTGTACCCGAGGGTTGAGGCATGACGCTGTAGATACTGGAAAGGGGGTCACGCCATGCAAGGCACCGCGAGGGGGATGACGAAGCCCACGCTCGCCGCCCGGTGGCTGCGCGCACTGAAGCGCGACTGGCGGCTGCATGTGTTGATTGCGCTGCCCGTGGTCTGGCTGATCGTGTTCTGTTACGCGCCGATGGTGGGCGCACAGATCGCGTTCCGCAAGTTCCAGGGGAACCTCGGCATCTGGGGCAGCCCGTGGGTAGGTTTTGCCAACTTCACCAAGTTTTTTGCCAGTCCCTACTTCAGGCAGGTGATCTGGAACTCGCTGCGCATCAGCGTGTACGCGCTGGTGGCGGGCTTCCCGGCGTCCATCATCCTGGCGCTGATGATCAATGCGGTGAGCGGGACGGGCTTCAAGAAGACGGTGCAGATGGTCACCTACGCGCCCTATTTTATCTCCACCGTGGTCATGGTGGGCATGGTGATCCAGTTTCTGAGCCCCACGGTGGGGTTGTACGGCCAGCTCTCGGGCCTGCTTGGAATCAACAACCCCACCAACCTGCTCGCCAAGAGCCAGTACTTCGACCACATCTATGTGATCTCGGGCATCTGGCAGGGCGCGGGCTACGGCGCGATCATCTACATCGCCACGCTGTCGGGGGTGGACCCCAGCCTGTACGAGGCCGCGACCATCGACGGCGCGACGAAGCTGCAAAAGATCCGCCACATCGACCTGCCCTCGATCCTGCCCACGGCGATGATCCTGCTGATCATGAACATGGGCAGCATCCTGAACGTGGGCTTTGAGAAGATCTTCCTGCTGCAGAACCCCATGAACAAGGCGGTCTCTGAGGTCATCTCCACGTATGTGTACAAGGTCGGCATCGGCGCGGGTTTTCCGGATTATTCCTATTCCACCGCCGTGGGCCTGTTCAATTCGGTGATCAGCTGCGCACTGGTGCTGACCGCCAACGCGCTGTCGCGGCGGGTCGGGCAATCGAGTCTGTGGTGAGGAGGGGGATGTGAACGTGGCGCAAAGGGCGAAAGGGCGCGATGCCAACGGCATCCACCGCGCCAGGCAGGACGTGGTCTTCGACGCGGTGAACAATGGGGTGCTGGGCGCGATCCTGCTGATCGTGCTGTTCCCGCTGCTGTACGTGGTCAGCTGCTCGTTCTCCAGCGGCAACGCGGTCACCTCGGGCCGTGTCTGGTTCTGGCCCGTAGAGCCGTCTCTGGAGGCCTACAGGGCCGTGTTGGGCTACCAGGCCATCTGGCGCGGGTATGTGAACAGCGTGCTCTACGCGGGCGTAGGAGCCCTTTTCAGCGTGCTCATGACGCTGCTGGCGGCCTACCCGCTGTCGCGCAGGGATTTTGGCGCGCGCCGGGTGTACATGATGCTATTTACCTTCACGATGCTGTTTTCCGGCGGGCTGGTGCCCTACTATCTGGTTGTGCTGAACCTGGGTCTGGTGAACACATTCTGGGCGATGATCATCCCCAGTGCGCTGTCGGTGTGGAATGTGATCATCACCCGCACGTTCTTTAACCAGACCTTTTCCGGCGAGATCCTGGACGCGTCGCAGATCGACGGCTGCACGGATTTTGGGTTTTTCCTGCACATCGCGCTGCCCCTGTCCGGGGCGATCATCGCGGTCAACGCGCTGTTTTACGCGGTGGGCAAGTGGAACAGCTATTTTGAGGCCTTTATCCTGCTCCGGAACGCGGACCTGATGCCGCTGCAGATCATCTTGCGCCGCATCCTGGTGCTGAACGAAAAGTCGATGACCGACGTGGCCAGCGCGGGCAGCGAGGCCGAACTGGCCAAGCTGCGCGACCTGATCAAGTACGCGCTGATCGTGGTGTCGTCGCTGCCGGTGCTGTGCATCTACCCGTTCGTGCAGAAGTATTTTGTGCGCGGGCTGATGATCGGCTCGGTGAAGGGCTGATGCCCGCGGACGAATGGGACGCCCACCCGGGCGCTCAGAGATACACCCAGTAATCATAAGGAGGTTTCCCCCATGAAGAGAGGTTTGACCCTGGTTCTGGCGCTGGTGATGCTGTTGATGACCGCCGTGCCCGCGCTGGCCAATGCGCTGCCCCTCACGACGGAGCCCCAGACGCTGACGGTGCTGGTGCAGACCACCAACAAGATGGTGGACATCAACGCCAACGACTACACCCAGTGGCTGGAGGAGCAGACTGGCGTGCACCTGGACTTCGTGACGGTCCTCGACTCCACGCCCGAGTCCGAGCAGGCGCTGTCCCTGATGCTCAACTCCGGCGAAAAGCTGCCCGACATCCTGCTGGGCAGGCTGAGCTACGACCAGCAGTACCTGTACGGCCAGCAGGGCATTTTGATGCCGCTGAACGAGCTGATCAAGGAGCACGCGCCCAATGTGACAGAGACCTTCGAGCAGTACCCGCTGTACGCCGCCACCTCTACCCGCACCGACGGCAATGTGTACTATGTGACCGCCTACGAGGAGTGCTATCACTGCACCGGCGCGCAGAAGCTGTGGATCAACCAGAAGTGGCTTTCAAACCTGGGCCTTGAAATGCCCACCACCACCGACGAGTTTGAGGCCGTGCTGAAGGCGTTCAAGGAGCAGGACGCGAACGGCAACGGCGACCCCAACGACGAGATCCCCATGTCCGGCATCAAGACCACCTGGCACTTCAACATGGAAGCGTTCCTGATGAACAGCTTTATCTATGACGACGGCAGCCAGTCAGGCGGCTACCGCATGGGCGTGAAGGACGGCCAGCTGATCCCGTCGTTCACCCAGGACGAGTGGCGGCAGGGCCTGACCTGGATGAATGACATGTTCAAGCAGGGCCTGATCGACGAGAACGCGTTCGTCCAGGACGAGGCCACGATCAAGTCGCTGACTACCGGCGAAGTGGCCCAGGTGGGCGTGATCCCGGCGGGCCACCCGGCGATCTTCTGCACCGTGGACAGCCCGAACATCTATGAGTACGTGGCCGTGACCCCGCTGAAGGGGCCCACCGGGCTGCAGCAGGCCGGCTATTTCCCGAATGTGGCCAAGACCTCCGACGGCTTTGCGGTGTTTTCTGGCTGCCAGAACCCCGAACTGGCGATCAAGTGGCTGGACTTCCTGTTCACCGAGCAGGCCACCATCCGCTCCCAGTACGGCGTGGAGGGACGCGACTGGGCCTACAATGATGACCCCGCCGTGCTGGGCCTGAATGACGAGAAGGCGCTGTTCACCACCTTCGGCAAGAATCCGGTCTTCCAGAAGACCCAGCTCAGCGAGTCCTGGGAGCACACCGCGCCGTTCAAATGGGTGGACTACATCTTCGCAGGCCAGGCCGTGTTGGGCGGCGAGGGCTACGACCTGGAAAAGGTGCTGTACGACGCCACCAAGCCCTATGAGCCCTTCTTCCCCAAGGAGTACTGCATGAGCCTGTCGTTTGAGGGCGAGGACGCCGAGTTCGTGGCCATGAACCGCCGCCCCATGGAGGACTTCGTGGACCAGTGCGTCGCCGAGTTCATCGTGGGCACCCGCGACATCACCAGTGACGGCGACTGGAGCGCCTACCTGGAAGAGCTGAACGGCCTGGGCCTTGAGCAGTACGTCCAGATCCTGCAAAAGGGCTACGACGCCCAACAGGCAGCAATCTCGAGCCTGTCCTAATCTCGCGCTCTTTTCCCCCGTCATCCTGAGCGCATGCGAAGGACCTTCCTCAAACTATCTGCCAGGATAGCATGAGGAAGGTCCTTTTCTGGCGCTCAGGATGACGGCGGGGAGGGCGGATTAGAAGCTCCTTGCCCCGTCAATCCCGCGTCCACGCCCCGATCCGCTTCACCATCTCGTCCGCCTCCTCCTGCGTGTCCGCCGAGCTCACCAGATACAGTCCCTTGCTCGACAGCCCGCTCATCAGCGGCTCGATCTGCTGTTTATGTGCCATGATCACCAGACCGACACCAGCCGACTGAATCCGCTTCAGCTCGTTCATGTATGCCGTCGCGGGCGGCTGGCCGTCAACCTGGGTCCACTGGATGGCGCGCAGATTCGGAATCGACAGCAGGCTATCCAAATGGCGCACCTGTTCGGCACCGTCGAAGTGATACAGCGGATATGCTAGAAACGCACACTGCCGCACCAGCTCGGGCAGGATGAACGCGTCGAACATCGCCTTTGACACCATCACGGACATGTCGGCCTGCATCTGCGCATGCAGCCCGGGCGCCCATGTGTCCAGCCAGCCGATGCATGAGCCACCCTGGTTGTTGTCCCTGACGATGTCATAGACCTCTGAGATGATGCGCTCATAGGCGGTCTGAATCTTGCGCAGCGCGTCCTGCACGGCCACCGGTTCCTCCAGCATGGCGGGCAGCAGGTTTTCCGGCCCCATCAGGTGCGACAGGGCGTCCGCGTTGCCGCTCGTGTCGGGCATGGACACAAAGTAGTCGCCCCCGCTGTCGTCGACCAGCGCCTGCGCCAACTCAAGCGTCTTGCGATACAAAAAGCTGTCTTCATCGAACGCCAGGTCATCGGGCTTATCAAGGCTCGGAAAGAACCAAACGGACTCCTCAAAGCGGTGTCGCTCGCCCCGAAAGAAGCCTGCATGACCCGCCGCGCCAAGGTCCAGGAACACCTGCGGGAACGAATCCCCCGCATAGTACGTGCCGTCAAGCCGCGCGCGGTGGCGGCGGATCACGACCTCCGGGTCCGTCCAGTGCCGCAGCCGCTCCGCCGTCGTCTTCGGCACAATCCGCTCATGGGCGCCCACAGGCGCGACCGTCACGCTGCAGCAGCACCGGTCCAAGATCTCCCGCTCCCAAAACGCCGCATGCCTCGACCTGCGCCGATCCCAATCGTTGATGCACCTCAAATGACATCCCTCCTTGGCCCTTTATCATTCCGAGAGGATCGGTCTCCAGCACATCCTCCATAACGATATTTACATGATAGGGTCAAATTGATGGCCTGTCAATGGCTATACATATAACAGACCGAAGTCTGGTATCCATGGAGAGATAGAACGAGATGAAAAGGCTTGAATATGTTGAGTTCATGCAGTGAATCAGCCTACAATGGCCGCGAGTATTGAAGATGTGTTCTGAAGGAATGGGACGAATAGAGACTTTGGTCTGTAATTGAGTCAGGCGGTTCATTTTTCAGAAAACAGACCAAAGTCTTTTGCAAAAACTCCGATACCCGTGACTGCCAATGAGATCGGGGCCAGCGGTTGCCTTGATGGGGGTGCGAAGAAGGGGGATTGCGCAGAAAAATTACACGGTTTCGCGCGAATTTTGCCTACGTGCAACCGCAAATGTAACGTTTGATCTGGTATAATAAGTCAAATCTGAAAAGTTGTGTCGATACACAGCATATGAAAGTGGAGACAGATGAAAATGATGAGCAAGAGAATCCGGACTTGGACACTGATTTTGTTGGTGTGCGCGGCGCTGCTGGTGCAGCCGTTTGATGCGCTGCTGGTTCGGAATGCCGCGTCGGTGGCGTACGCGGCGTCCCGCATCGTCAGCATTGATGCGCGCGGCGGGGCGTCCGGGATGAACCGGATGCTGGTCATGTCTGGCGCATATAATAATGAAGCGCGTGCGCCACATCGGCAGCAGATCGCGACAACGAATGCCGATCAAGCGGCGTTCGGCTTCGGCAACCCGTTCGCAAGGCCGAAGTTCACAGGCAACACAGGCGCGGCGTCCAGTGGGATGGTCAGCCTGTCCACGGGCGGGGAATTTTTCCCCGGGCTGCCCCCGGATATGGATAAGGAAGAGGACGTCGATATCATCGTGGATTCGGAATCGGTTGTATTGACCATGCCGACTGCGACGCCGACGCCTGATACCACCCATGAAGGCGCCGCGAAGATCGAACCAGAGGTCACAAGTGGCAGTGATCCCGATGTGACTGGTGGTCCCGAGGAGGGCGATGCGCATCCGGGCAACAGCATGAGTCTGTTCGGCGCGTTCGGCGTGGAAGGCATGATGGGTAACCAGATGCTGATCGCCGGCGACGAGTCCGGCATGGTGGTGTCCGAAGACATCGTAATGGTCGAAAACTCGTTCCTGTCGCTGGATGAGTACGTCGCGCTGCGCGACGGCCATCCGCAGACGTTCGCCTATCTGACCTCGCTGTTCGGCGCGGAAGATCTGACCCAGGTCACGGCGGATCAGGCGCTGTCGGTGACGACGTTCGATCCGTCGAGCGCTGGCGCATATGACATGAACAGCACTGCAGTCCTGACGCGCATGAGCGGTCTGAAAACGATCAACCTGTCCGGGCAGCCGATCTCTGATTTTCCTGCGAGCGCATTTTCCGGCGTGACGAGTTTGGACCTCAGCGGCTTGGGCCTGTCGCTCAGCTTTGCTGCGGGCGACATGACGTCGCTGACCTCGCTGAACGTGTCCGGCTCCGCCAGTGTGGATTTCCAGGACGGTGCGCTGCCGTCGTTGAGCCAGCTGAACGTGGACAATGTGGGCAGTGTGACGTTTGGCGCGGGCGCGTTGTCGGGCAGCGGCATCAAGTCGCTGAGCATCGGCAGCGCGGGCAGCGTGTCGTTCGGCGCGGGCGCGCTGGGGAACCTGACCACGCTGACGCTCACGGGCGACACCGACAGCCTGACCCTCGGCGCGGGTGCGCTGCCCTCCATGACCAAGCTGGACACCGGCGCGAGCCTCAGCACGCTGACGATGGAGGATGGCGCTTGCGCCAGCCTGACCAATGCCGCGAACCTGGTGACCACCAATTTGGGCAGCCTGTATCTCGGCACAGGCGCACTGCCTAAAATGACCTCGGGCAATTTTTCGGCGCACGCGATTGCGAACATCACCTTCGCGGGCGGCGCGGCGCCAATCTGTACAGCGCTGACGCTGTCCAGTCCGGCGCTGCAGACGCTGACATTCGAGGACGGCGCTTGCAACGCGGTGACGACGCTGACGCTGAACAACACCGGGAGCGCCGCGCTGCAGAAGGTTTCCATTGGCAGCAACGCGCTCAATGGGCTCACCAGCAGTGCACTGAACTTGTCGAAGAACGCGAACCTGAACTCGTTTACGCTGGGCAGTGGCTCGCTGAGCAATCTGCAGACATTCACAATCAGCGAGTCTGGGCTGCAGAGCCTGGGCTTCCTGGGCGAGGGCGCATTGCCTGCCGTCAAGACGTTCAACATGTTGAACATGAGCATCGAAGAGCTGGTCATCCCGGGCAACTGCCTGGGTGCCATGACGACGCTGAACATGTCGGACAACCACGCCGCGCGTTCGATCACCTTCGCAGACAACTCGGCGCCTGTGATGACCGGTCTGTCAATCAACAATACGGAAAATGTCACAGACTTTATTGTGGGCGATGGCGCGATGAACGCGTATGTGTCGTTCAACACATCGCTGATGGTTTCGCCGATCCAGCGGTTCGCGGTGGGTGACAACTCACTGATTGCGGCGACCACGTACAATGTGGGCAAATATGCGGAAGAGGTGACCATCGGCAGCGGCTCGCTGGGCAAGTGCACAACGTTCGTTGTGAATGGCGTCAACAACGCGGGCGCGCCGCTGAGGGCGCTCTCCATCGGCGCTGGATCGCTGGGCAGCGCGACGGCGCTCAACCTCGCCAACAACAAGCAGATATTGGACGATCAGCTCTCCATCGGCGCGGACTCGCTCGCCAATGTCAAGACGCTGACGCTGGACGGCACCGGCGTGACGGATCTGGGTTTCCTTACCGGAAAACTGAGCGGTCTGACCACACTCAGTTGGAAGAATATGGCCTCTGAATCAGTGACCATTCCCGCGAACGCGCTGCCGGGGCTGCTGACGTTGGACCTGAGCAACAGCGGCCAGCTGAAAAACCTGAACATCGGCGCGAACGCCGCGCCAGGCGGCAAGACGCTGACGTTGACCGGCTGCGCGAACCTGACCAATATCCACTGCGATAGCGGCGCCATGGGCGCGCTGGGCATCCTCACGGTGAAGTCGCTGAGCGGCTCTGCGCTGACGGTGTCGGGCGGCGGCTTCGCGGCCACGACACGAATCGATCTGACGAGCAGTGGCGCGCTGGAGACGCTGAACATTGGCGACGGCGCGATGCCGATGCTGAGCGCGTTCACGACCACCGGCTGCACATCGCTGGTCCGGATGAACATCGGCAATGGCGCCGTGACTGGTGCCACCTCGTTCGGTATCCCGTCCACAATCAAGGAAATCAGCGTCGGCGACGGCGCGATGAACGCAGTGAGCGCATTCGCCATTCCGACGATCGCCACAACTGTGAGCATCGGCGACAACGCGCTGAACAGCGCGAAACTGACGGTGAACGCGACCGCGGCCTCGCAGCTTGTGACGTTTGTAGTGGGCAACGGCTCGCTCAATGGCAGTACAATGAATGCGCTGAACTTTGCGAACAACGCCAACCTGACGCAGTTGTCCGTGGGCGAAGGCTCGCTGAGCAACGTGGCGACGCTGACGCTGGACAGCACGCCGCTGGACAGCGTGGGCTTCGGCGCTGGTGCGTTCGCAGGGCTGACCACGCTGTACATGAGAAAAATGTCCTCGGATGTGCTGCGGTTTGACAGCAACACGCCGAGCAGCATCACCGCGCTGGACCTGACCGGCAGCGCCGCCAGCCAGATTGTGTTTGGTGAGGGCGCACTGCCCGGCTTGACCGCGCTGACGCTGAGCGGAACGGGCGTGGAGACGCTGGCCATCGGCCAGGGCACATTGCCCAAGCTGATCACGTTGACGCTGGGGACCACCGGCGCGGGCAGTTCCAAGCTGCGCTCGTTCTCTGTGGGCGACGGCGCACTGAACAGCCTGAACACGCTGACCTTTGGCACCGGCGCAGGCGCACCGCTTGAGAAGATCAGCATCGGCAGTGACGCGCTGGGCGCGATTGCCGCGATGAACCTGGGGAACAACCTGCAGTTGGCGGAGATCAGCGTCGGCAACGGCTCGCTGGGCAGCCTGAAATCGCTGACCACGCCGAGCGGACTGGTGTCGCTGAAAATCGGCGACGACGCCATGAACGCCGCGACCGGGCTCACTTTCTCCACCGCATCCACCGCGCCGCTGTCGCTTACAGTCGGGAAGAACTCGCTGTGCGCGATCAAGACGCTCGGCTGGAACAGTACCGCGCTCGAAACCTTTACTGCGGGCGAGGGTTCGTTTGCCGCGCTGGAATCGCTGTCGATGAACAACACGAAGCTCATGAACATGGATTTCCTCAAGGAAGGCGCCATGCAGCAGCTTCAGAGGTTGTACATGCAAAATGTGGCTGCGACCGAGCTGACTGTGCCGGAAGGTTCGCTGCAGAAGTGTATCTATCTGGACCTGCATATCAACCCCACGTTGGAGTCGCTCACCTTTGAAGACAATACCTGTCCGCTGGTGCCTCAGGGTAGTTTCCAGCTGTACGAGTGTCCCAAGCTGTCCACGCTGATCGTGGGCGACAACTGCTTGAACAGTTATGGCTGCTGGAATCCCATCGAGGGCAAGCTGCCGGTCAAGACCTATATCATCGGCAATGGCTCGCTCAACAAGGCTGTGCGTTTCGGACTGAGCAATGAAATGGAAACCGTGCAGATTGGCAACAACTCGTTCCAGAACATCGAGACGCTGCATTTCAAGGTTGGCGGAAGCAGCAGCGTCACGGCAACACCTGTGAATCTGCGCAGTTTCGTCGTCGGCACGAACTCGTTCACCGGCGCCAAACTTCAGTCTGCTGGCGCGACGTATCAGTTTGATTTCACCGGTTACGCGTCACTGAGCCATCTGAGCATCGGCGCGGGCTCGTTCACGAACCTGGCCACCATGAACCTGACGAACACCGGCAACCTGAAGGGCATTCAGATGGGCGATGGCGCGCTGGCGCACCTGACCACGCTGACGCTGACGAACTCCGGCATCACGGAACTGGCGGTGGGCGACAGCGCGCTGGGCGATCTGACCACGCTCACGCTAGGCGACAGCAAGGGCAGCAATGTGAAAGCGCTGAACGTCGGCGCGAACGCACTGCCCAAGCTGACGGCGCTGAACTTCGGCATCGGCGGCCCGCTGGCCCGGCTGACCGTGGGCGACGGCGCGCTCGCCAGCCTGAAGGCGCTCTCCTTGACCAACAACAAGCAGCTCCAGGCGGTGGAGCTGGGCGTGGGCGCACTGCCCGTGGCGGGCACCATCGACATGAGCAACATCGCGGCGGACTTGGTATCCTTCGGTGCAAGCAGCGCACCCGCGATGACGTCGCTGAAGCTGAACGGTGCGGCGATCGGCAAACTGTCCTTCGGCGAAGGCAGCGGCGGGGCCTTGACCGGCGCGACCGCGCTGCTGAACGGCGTGACCAGCCTGAAAGAATTTGAGGCGGCCAATGGCGCGCTGAAGAACCTGACCAACCTGGGCGCGGTACCCGGCAACCAGCTGACCCGGTTCGCCACGGCCGGCGACGCGCTGGCGAACGTGCAGTCGTTGAACCTGGGCATCCAGGCTGGACTGACCGCGCTGGATGCGGACCTGACCGGCATGATCGCGCTGACGGACCTGCAGCTTTCGGGCACGGCCATCCAGGCGCTGGACTTCGCGGACGGTTCGCTGCAGAAGGTCACCAAGCTCTCGCTGCCCGCAGAGTCGCTGCAGTCGCTGCGGTTCGGCGTGAACACGCTGCCGCTCTATGCCGGAAACAGCGGCGCGCTGCTGCTGAACAATTATCCGCAGCTCACCTCGCTGGAGTTCGGCGCGGGCAGCCTGCCGCTGCCGACTTCCATCCGCATCGACGCCAATCCGAGCCTGAATCTGTTTGAGGTGGGGGATGGGGCGCTGGCGGGCGTGACGCAGTTTACTGCCAACGGCGAATCCGGAAAATCTACCTTGTCCACATTCCGTCTGCTGGGCAAGGGCATGAGCAAGGTGCAGCGCATTGACCTGAGCGATGCCGCGAACCTGTCGCGGTTCGAGGTGGACGCCAGCGCGCTGACCGCGCTGACCGCGCTGGATCTGTCGCGCACGAAGCTGGCGCTGGAGACGGTGGAAGCGGGCGCATATCCCGCGCTGACCGAACTGAAACTCGAGGGCATGGACAATCTGACAGGCTTCTCCGTGGGCGAAGGCGCGCTCGATGCGCTGCAGACGCTGAAGCTGACCGATAGCCGGAATCTGGCCTCGCTGTCCGTGGGCAACGGCTCGATGAACAAGCTGAGCACGCTGGACGTGGCGGGCACCGCGATTGCGGACGCGACATTCGGCGACGACGCGGCGAATGCGCTGGTGAACATCGACTGGACCGCGCTGCCGCTGGAGACCCTGCAGATCGGCGAAAACACACTGAAGGCGCTGACCAGCCTCGCGCTGTGCGCACCTGAGGGCAGCGCGCTGCGCCTGCTGACGGTGGGCGACGGCTCCCTGGGCGGGATTGAAGCCCTGAACCTGGCGGACGCCGCGAACCTGAGCGTGTTTGAACTGGAGCCCAATGCCCTCGCGGGCCTCAAGGCACTGGACGTGAGCCGCTCTGGCCTGACCGAGATGGACTTCTCCGACGGCCGCTATCAGGCGCTGGAAGTGCTGACCGCAGAAGAGATGTTAAGCCTCGGCAACGGCGGCGCATTCAGCATCGAAAACGGCGAGCTGCCCATGCTGAAGAGCCTGCTGCTGAAGGGCCAGCGCTCCATGACCACACTGGACATCAAGGCGGGTTCCGCGGGCAGCCCCACATTGCCGAACCTCACTGAGCTGAGCGTCGCGCCGCTGGATTACGCGGGCGGCACCTCCATCACGAGCATCCCGTTCCACACCGGCACCATGCCGCTGGTGCGCGAGATTGCGTTGAACAACATCGGCATTTCGGGCATCGAACTGGAAGAAGGCGCCATGGTGGGCCTGGAAAAACTCAGCCCGTCGGGCAGCACCAAGTTCACGTCCTTTGTGGCGATGGACGGCGCGGCGCCCAATCTGTACCGGTTCCAGCGCGACAACTCGGCGCTGACTGAGCTTTCGATCGGCGATGGCGCGTGCCTGAACCTCGGCTTGCCGCTGGAAGGCGAAGACTACGATCCGCTGGGCGGCATCAGCCCGGACGTGTTCCAGACGCTGTCCATCGGCGCGGGCGAGCGCGGCGGCGAATGGCTGCGGCAGCTGGACCTGACCGGCTTTACAGCGTTCCGCGCGCTGGATCTGGCGGAGGGCTGTGCGTTGCCCGACATGGAAAATATCTGGATCACCGGCACGCAGCTGATGAGCTTCCCGTCGCTGGATGGCGTCAGCCTGCCGAATCTGAAGCAGCTGCACCTGTACGACAACCCGTCGCTGACCGGCGAGTTTGTCCAGGGCAATCTGCCCGAGACGCTGGTGGAGCTGAAGCTGAGCAGAACCGGCATCGCCGCGCTGAACCTGTCCGGCAGCACCGTTGCGGACCTCCGCGCGCTGGAGGCGGACAACTGCAAGGCCCTGACCTCAGTGACGATCAACACGACCGGCGGCGCGTTCGGCAGCCGCGTCATGGACGCGTTCAAGTTCGCCAATGACACGAGCCTCGCGAGCATGAAACTGGACAGCGCGACCATCGACAACCTGATGGGCAGCGGCGGCCAGAGCTTCATCGAACTGTACAACACCCGCCTGGGCTACAAGGACCTGCTGCCGCTGGTGCGGACGCAGAACAGCGGCGGCGCGGTCACCATCCGCCTGCCCGACGACTTCATGCAGGCGCTGAATGCCGGCGAAGTGAGCGAAAACCCCGAGACCGGTTCCCGCGTGGCTTTGATCTATTCCGATGCCACCTACAACAGCGGATCGGGCGACGGCCACATCGCGTCCGGTGTCATCGTGGATAACCTGTACCCGGTATACCGCGTGCAGCCCGAGATCTATTATGCGGCCGGTGCGGCGAACGGGCTTGAAGGCCCCATGAACGGCATGGCGGGCACCTTCGAAGCAGACCAGGCTGATGGCGGACTCATCGCCTATCTGAACACGCTGCCCGAGTCGCAGGCCCAGGGCGTGCGCGCGCTGCTGGCCTATGGATTCCCCAACAAAACGCTGGGCCTGTCGGCCAACGACGCCGCATGCGCCACCGCGGAGGCCATCTCGGCCTACTTGAACGAAAACCTGCCCGCCGATCGGCGCGTGGCTGGTAACTACAACTACCTGAGGGCGGATTCAGAGCCGGTGGACGGCCTCCATTACGCGGAAGCGCCGGATCCCGACCAGAACCCCGAGGGCTACAAGCTCTATATGGCCGTCATGCAGCTGCTGGATAAGGCACGGTTCGCGGAGACGGTAGCCGTAGACAATACGCCTGCAGAGCTGTCAGGCGCCATCGACCAGATCCTGACCGACGACAAACTGAACGCGGGCCAGGCCACCATGACCGTGCGCGTGACCCAGAAGAACATCAACGGCAAGTACTTCATCGCCGACTATTCGGATAACATCACCAAGATTGAGCGCCAGCAGGATGGCGACTGGGTGGCCATCGAAAATCCGCTGCGCTATCAGGGCGACCCGGACGACATGCTCCGGCTGACCATCAACAACAGAGACAAGACCGCGCCCATCCTGCTCACGCTGAAGGCGGTGAACACCCTGGGCATCGGGCAGTACTATGACGTGACCTCCAGTGACGGCGACGACCTGCAGAATGACCGCTACAAGAGCGATTATATCTCGGTGCGCGGCGTGGAGACCACCGATTATGACACCCCGATCACGCTGCGCGCGGCAGAAGCGGTGATCCTGGTGCACCACATGTGGAAGGGCCAGGACGCGGCGATCGCGCCGATCCGCACCGTGACGTTCCCGAAACTGAAGCCGGGCGACAAGATCAGCACCGACGGCTCGGGCGATGTGGGCCTCAGCCCGCTGGCCATCGAAGGCTTCGTCGACCCCGCGGCGGACTGCGGCGCGAGCTTCGAGATCACCCTGGACGGCGGCGAGATCACCTACTACTACAAAAAACCCGTGACCGTCACCGGCGACAGCGGTAAGCTGACCTACAACGGCAAGGATCAAGTGTTCTCGGGCTACAGGACCGACCTGGTGGACGACGAGCTGTACGGCATGACGGCCACCGCGACGGGCAGAAGCGCCGGCGCCTATGACGTGGAAGTCAGCGGCACGCCGAGCCTGGCCAGCAACAAGGCATTTGACGAGCTATATCGGCTCAGCACGGCCAAGGGCCTGCTGACCATCGAGCCTGCTGAGCTCTCGGTCAAGGCGGCATCCGGCAGCTTCTCCTACGACGCCACTGAACACACCGTGGAGGGCTATGTACTTGAGAGCGGCACGACGCTGTTCGGGAACGACCAGCTGACCGTGGAACTCACCGGCAACACCCGCACCCTGGCGGGCACGGGCGACACTGCCATCGCCAGCTTCGCCATCATGAACGGCGAGGACGACGCCGCCGCCAACTACCTGGTGGACGCCACGGGCACCGGCACGATCATCGTGAACCGCGCAATGTTCTCGATCAATGCGCCCTCCGGCCAGTTCACGTACGACGCGAGACCGCACGCCGTGACAGGCTACGAGCACGACGCAGGCGCACTGTACGGCGGCGCGATACTGGAGACGACGCTCTCCGGCGACAGCCGTACCGAGGTGGGCGTGAATGAGACCGCCATCGAAGGCTTTGCGATTCGGATCGGGAACGAAGATGTGACCGATAACTACGACGTGACGGTCAGCGCACGCGGCCAGATCGAGATCAAGCGCGCCCCGCTGAACATCAAGGCCGCCTCGAACAGCTTTGTGTACAACGGAAACCCGCAGACGGTAGTGGGCTACGAAATTGCTGGCGGCACGCTGTTTGGCGGCGACCAGCTGACCGTGGAACTGGCGGACGCCACGCGCACCCATGTGGGCAGCAACGCCACCCGCATCGCCAACTTCGCGATCCAAAACGGCGGCGCGGACGCCTCCGGCAGCTATGATGTGACGTACACCGGCACGGGCACGGTCAGCGTGACCGCCGCGCCGCTCACCATCAAGGCCGGGTCCGGTGAGTATGAGTACAACGCCACCGAGCGCAGCGCCTCAGGCTATGAGATCATCGGCGGCCAGCTGTTCGGCGGAGACCAGCTGAGCGTGGTGCTGGCGGACAACACCCGCACCGACGCGGGCGACAGCGAGACCCGTATCGCCGAATATGCCATCGCGAACGGCACCGAGACCGTCACTGGCGATTACGCCGTGAATGCCGAGGCCAAGGGCCTGCTGCGCGTGAACAAGAAACAGCTGACGGTGACCCCGGGCACGCAGAGCTTCGTGTATAACGGCACCGAGCATGCGGTGAGCTACGCGGTCGAAGGGCTGCTGCCGAACCACGCCGAGCAGGTCGTGCTGGAAGGCGCGAAGCGCAAGCTGGCGGGCAACAACGACGTGACGGTGGCCTCCACCAGGGTCATGGCCGGCAACGCGGACGTGACGGACAACTACGACATCACAAGCGGCACGGGCCGGATCACGGTCACCCAGGCCAGCGTCACCTTCAAGGCGGGCAGCGGAAGCTTCCTGTTTAGCGGTGAGCCGCACACCATCACCAGCACAGACGTCATCGGCGCAATCGCGCCGGGCGACGCCGCGGACGTGGAGCTGCAGGACAACCGCCGCACCGAGGTGGGCGAGCAGGAGCTGAAGGTCAGCAAGGCCGTGATCAGGAGCGGCAATGAGGACGTGACCGACAGCTACAAGATCACCAACCTCCCCGGCAAGATCACCGTCGCGATGATCGAGACGGACCTGATCATCACCGCCAACGACGTGGTGGCGGCCTATGACGGCCAAATGCACAGCGGCACGGCGTACTCGGTGGCCGGGCTGAAGGACGGCGACACCGTCCGCTCGGTGACCATCACCGGCCAGGGCACGGACGCGGGCAGCTATGAGCTGGTGCCGTCCGCCGTGGAGATCGTGGACGCCAACAACAAGCCGGTGCTGGCCTATGCCAACATCAGCTATGTGAGCGGCAAACTGACCATCACACAGCGCCCCGCGACCTTGACCATCGACAACCTCAAGGCAGTCTACGACATGGGCGACCACACCGCCAGCTTCAAGGCCATCGGCCTGCTGACGGGGCATGAGCCCAGCGCAGCGCTGGTCGGCGCGACGCGCAGGGAAGTCGGCCAGAACCCGGTCACCTTCGACGCGTCCAGCGCCCCGGCCATCCTGGCGGGCACGGCGGACGTGACCAAGAACTACAGCCTGACGCTGATCCCGGGCTCCATCTCGGTGAGCGCCAGGGGCGGCGCGGTGAAAATCGCCGCCAAGAACGTCAGGGCCGCCTATGACGGCCAATGGCACGGCGCGAACGGCTTTGACGTGACTGGCCTCGCCAGCGGCGACCATGTAGACGGCGTGACGATCTCGGGTGAGGGCGTGAACGCGGGCACCTACAACCTGATCCCGGCGGGCGCGCGGATTCTGGACGCCAACAACCGCAACGTCACCTCGGGCTACCAGCGGATCGACTATGCCTCGGGCACGTTGACCATCGTCAAACGCATGCTGACGATCAGCGCCGAAACCAGATCCTTCCCGTTCGACGGCGAGCCGCACAAGGTGGGCTACACCGTTTCCGGTGACCTGCTCTCGGGCGACGCCGTGACCGGCGTGGTGTTGACCGGCAACGCGCGGACCCAGGCCGGCTCCAACGAGGTGCTGGTGGGCAAGGTCAGCGTCGAAAACGGCGGTACAAACGTCTCGGGCAACTATGACATCATCAAGCGCAACGGTCTGATCGAGGTCGCGCCCAGAAGCGACGCCAGCTACCGCGTGCAGTACTACTACGCGGGCGTGCTGGACAGCGCCGCCACGGTGGTGCGCACCAACCAGATGCTGGGCCAGGTGATCGCCAATTACCCCAACAAGGCCAAGGCCGGATTCACCCTCAGCCGCGTGCAGTACGGCGCGGACATCGGCGCGACCGCGCTGACCATCGGCCAGCACGACGCGAACAATGTCATCAACGTGTACTATGAGCGCACCGGCGGCACCCCGTATACCGTGGAATACCTCTATCAGAACATCAAGCTCGACGGCTATGACCTGGGCAATGTGGACACTGTGGGCGGCATGAAGCCGGGCGACGTGGTCACCCAGATCGGCCAGCGCGTCGAGGCCGCGACACTGAGCGGGTTCACGTTCGAGCGCAGCGAAGGGCTGCCGATGACGATCGTGGAGGACGCCTCGCAAAACGTGATCCGCGTGTACTACGACCGCGCAACGAACCTCGAATACCGCGTGGAGTACTACTACAACGGCGTGCGCGATGACGCCGCCACCGAGCGCTACAATGGCCTCACGTACGGCACAGTGATCCGTAAGTATCAGGACAAGAACCGGTCAGGACATCAGCTACAGAGCGTAGAGACGCTGCCGTTTGCGCTGACTGCGCAGGGCGGTCAGAACGTGATCCGCGTGTACTACGACCTGGTCGGCGGCGGCGAGCTGCCTGAGACCATCGTGGAAGACACCATCCCGCTGGGTGCGGGCGTGGGCAGCCTGAACGCTGGCGACGCCATGGAATAACAAAACTTCAGCAGAGGGCGCGATCCCATCCGCCCTCTGCGCAGTATTCTGGAACCGATTGACGTGAGAGAAGGATGCAACATGAGAAAGCTGATCGCGATGGCGCTCTGTCTCGGGCTGCTCTTGGCGGGGCTCCCCGCGCGGGCGGAGCGCTCCATGGACGCGCTGAACATCGGAGTGCTCGCCCAGATGAGCGGCGATTTTTTCACCGACATGTGGGGCAACAACACCGTCGATATGGACGTGCGGGCGCTGATCCACGGCCAATCAACCGTGTCGTTTGGCGGCCATGGCAATTTTGAGCTGGACATGAGCGTGCTGAAGGATGCCGCGCTGAGCGACGATGCGCAGGGAAACCGCACGTACCTGTTCACGCTGGACGACGGGCTGATGTACAGCGACGGCAGCGCGCTCACCGCGAAGGACTACGTGTTCTCGGCGCTGCTGCTGACCGATCCCAGGATGACCGATCTGGGCGCTGTGCCCGGCGCGATGGCGCATCTGGTGGGGTTCCAGGATTATGTGGAAGGCGTGCGCAATGAGGATGAGCAGGCGCACTTTGGCGGCGTGCGTCTGCTGTCGGATCGCCAGTTCAGCATCACCATTGCCGCCGATTTTCTGCCCTACTATTATGAGCTGACGCTGGTCAACATCCAGCCGTATCCCATGACGGTCATCGCGCCTGACTGCGATGTCCGGGACGATGGCGAGGGCGCGTACATCACCGGTCCGTTCAGCAAAAAACTGCTGCAGCGCACCGTGCTGGACCCCAAGAGCGGATACCGGTACCGGCCATCCCTCACCACGGGCGCGTATGTGCTGGACGCCTATGACAGCAAGGCGCACACAGCCACGCTGGCCATCAACCCCAATTATCCGGGCAACTACGAGGGCCAAAAGCCCAGCATCGAGACCCTCACCATCAAAACCATCGCAGAGGACGAGATGATCGATCAGCTGCTGACGGGCGAGCTGGACCTGGTGAATAAGGTCTCCAGCGGCGAGCGGATCAACCAGGGCATGGACGCATCGAGAAACGGCGAGCTGTCCAGGACCAACTATATGCGGGCCGGATTGAGCTTTCTGAGCTTCGCGTGTGAGCGTGAGCCTGCGCAGTCGCTAAATGTGCGCAAGGCCATCGCCATGTGCATCGACGAGGGGGCGCTAACGGAGCAATTCCTCAAGGGGTTCGGCTTGGTGAGCTACGGTTTCTACGGCTATGGCCAATGGATGGCCGCCGCCATGGGCGACGATGTGTTGCAATTAGCGCGGTACACCATCAACCCCAATGCCGCCATCGGGCTGCTGGAACAGGATGGCTGGACGCTCGGGGAGGACGGCGCGGCGTACGACGATGAGCTGGGTGGCGTGCGGTGGAGGAAGGCGGAGGACGGCAAGCTGGAAAAGCTGGGCATCAGCCTGGCGATTCCGGACAACTCCGAGGCGGGCAGGCTGCTGGCGGCGCTGATCACGCCCCACATGGAGCGGGTGGGCTTTGCGCTGAGCGTGACGGAGCTGCCCTATGCGGAGCTGCTCAAGCACTATTACCGCCAGGACGAGCGCAAGTACGACATGTTCTTCGCGGCCACCAACTTCAACCTGGTGTTCGATCCCTACTACACATTCAGCACTGATCCCGCGTATCAGGGCGTGTTCAACACCACCGGCGTCCAGGATGAGCAGTTGATGCAGTTGGCGGACGACATGCGCAGAACCGCGTATGGTGACATGGACGGCTATCGCGAGAAGTGGCTGGCGTTCCAGCAGCGGTTCGTGGACGTGCTACCGATGGTGCCGCTGTATTCCAATGTATACTTCGATTTTTATCGCCCCGACCTGATGGACTACCGGCCCAATGCCAACTGGGGCTTTGCCAACGCGCTGCTGTACGCGCATCTTGGCGAGCAGCAGACAGAGGCCCCAGACGATGTGGAAGTAGAGGCCGAGCTGGACCTGAGCGGCGCGGAGGATGGGGAGATCGTGATCCTCGACTGAACGGAAATATAAGCGAAAGAGCCTGGAATCGCCAGGCTCTTTTCTTGTTGTACCGGGTCTCCGCCCGTTCAACCGATGCAGCTGTCTTCCGCCGCCAGCAGCGCCAGCGCGGCTGGCAGGTCCTGCTCGGACATCGCTTTGACCTGCATGGCGTGGCGGCACAGCTGCCGCGCCTCGCCGCCGTGTGTCACGCACACCGGGCCCTTGCAGCCGCCGGGATGAAAACCGCAGGGCTTGGCGAGCAGATCGCATCGCACCTGCTCAGACAGGTCATCCAGCAGTTCCGCGTACGCCTGCAGATGGTACAGTTTCAGCAGCGCGCTCCACTTCATGCCTTCGATGCGCAGCACCAGCAGCGAGCGGGCGGGCTTGCCCTTGCGATACTCGATCTTGTACTTGTCATGCTTGCCGCCCGCCGCCGAGGCGGCACAGGTGCACCCGAGTGCCAGCATGCGCTCGTGCAGTGTGCCCACGACCGCCATCTGTGCCGGCGTCAGTGACGTCGTTGCCATTTCATAAGTCACCTTGTCCGCCATACGCTCGCCTCCAAAACTCATTCTAGAAAAATGCCCGAACGCCGCAGCTCGAAATCGCATCGCGATAATCCATCAAGTACTGTTCCCTCAGCGGCTTGGCGTCCCGATATGCGTAGGCCAATCCGAGCTGTTCATACTTTTTTTCGCCAAACTGATGGAAGGGGAGCAATTGCGCCCGCTTGAGTCCCAGCTCGCTGAGCGCCTGGGCAAAGCGCTTCGTGTCCTCCGGGGCATCGTTGTAGCCGGGGATGACCGGGATTCGGGGTAGGATCTGGTCGCCTCGACGCGCGGCGCGGCGCATGTTCTCGAGGATGAGCGCGTTGCTGACGCCGGTGCCTGCGACATGGCGCGCGTCGTCCCAGTGCTTGAAGTCGATCAACAGCAGGTCGGCCTTCGATGCGACGCGGTCGAAGACATCACGGCTCACGAAGCCGGTGGTCTCCAGCGCCGTGTGAATGCCCTCCGCCCGCAGCGCATCCAGCAGCGCCGCCGCGAAATCCGGCTGCATTAATGGCTCGCCGCCGGACAGTGTCACGCCGCCGCCGCTCTCCTCATAGAATGGGCGGTCTTGCAGGCACACGGACAGCACGTCTGAAACCGACCGCGGCTCGCCTGTGGGCGTGCATATATCCCCATCGCGCAGCACCTGCGGCTGCATGCGCTGGCTCTCCGGATTGCTGCACCACGCGCAACGGAGCGGGCAACCCTTCAGAAACACGACCGTGCGGATGCCCGGCCCATCGTGCAGGCAGAACTTTTGGATGTTGAACACGATCCCTTTCATGAGCGGCCTCCACACGATGCATTGATGCCATTGTACCACGTCTTGTCCAGGAATGCAATTCCGAACGAAATAATAATGAGTTGCGTTCGTAAATTCTGGATTGACATGTCGCTGTGCGTGTGATATAAAGGATACAGGGGCAGAGATGCGGATGGATTGGCAAAGAGAGGGTGCGGACGATGGGCATGTCATACACTGTGGGCGTGGATGTGGGAGGCACGAAAGTGGCCTATGGGCTGTTCGACGGGGAGAAAAAGCGGATCGCGAAGTCTGTGTATCCCACTGCGCAGGGGTTGCCTCCGGCCGAGTTCCTGTCGGATGTGGCCAAGCGCGTGTGCACGCTGTGCGAAGAGCACGGCGTTGACCCGCAGTCCCTGAGCGGCGTGGGATTGGGCATGCCCTGTTTCATCCGCCAGACCGACGGCCACATCATTAAGAGCAGCAACATCCCCACGCTGAGGGATTTCCCGGCGCGCGCTTTTCTGGAAAATGCGCTGGGTACGCGCATCGAACTCGGCAACGATACCCACGCTGCTGGGCTCGCGGAGAGCCGTCATGGCGCCGGCCGCGGATATCAAGACATGCTGTACTGCTCGGTCAGTTCCGGCATCGCGTCCGCGCCGATTCTGGGCGGCAAACTGTTTCGGGGCAGCTACGGCTTCGCGGGCGAGAGCGGGCACATGGTCGTGACGCCGGGCGAAGGCGTTACCTGCGCCTGCGGCAAACAGGGCTGCTTCATGAGCTGGTGCAGCGGCCACATGATCGTCAAGCATGTGCAGCGCTGGATTGCGGAGGGCGGTCAGACGGCCATGCTGGCCATGGCGAACGGCGACCCGATGCGCATAACCACACATGAGCTCAGTCGCGCTTGGCAGCAGAGCGACAAGATGGCTGTCCGCGCGGTCGAACAAATGCAGCAGTTTCTGTCGCTGTGGCTGTTTGACCTGTATCTGTTCACGAACATCAACTGCTTCGTGCTCGGCGGCGGCCTGCTCAAGATGGGCGACGCATTCTGGGACGAGGTGTTCCGGCGCTTTCATCAGCTCGACGACGGCGGCATGCCGGTCTACTTCAAGCGCGCCGAGATGGGCGACGAAACGGGCATCATCGGCGCGAACGAACTGCTGTATTAAGGAGCTGACAACAGTGAAACATTTTGGATCATTGACGCCGCGCATGCAGGCGTTCCGAGAGGCGCTGATCGACGCGCAGCCGCAGGTGTGCGTGGAGCGCGCGATCATCACCACCCGCGTATACAGGGAGCACCAGGACCAGCCGCTGGCCATCAAGCGCGCGCTGATGCTGAAAGAGATCCTGGAAGGCATGACCCTCTTCATCGAACCCGAGACACTGATTGCCGGGAATCAGGCCTCCACGAACCGCAGCGCGCCCATTTTTCCCGAGTACGCCATGAGTTGGGTTATCGACGAGCTGGATCAATTCGAGCACCGCGACGGAGACGTGTTCCACATCACCGAGCAGAACAAGCGGGCGCTGAGGGAGATCGCGCCGTTTTGGGCGCACAACACCGTGCTCGACCGGGGCCTGGCCGCATTCCCGCCCCACAGCAAGCTGTTCTACGACCTGGGCATCATCAAGTCCGAGGGCAACATCACCTCCGGCGACGCCCACTGCGCCGTGGATTACGCGCGCTTGCTGAAGGTGGGCTTGAAGGACTACGCCCGCCGCGCCCAAGAAAAGCTGGACGCGCTGGACCTGACCGATTATCGAAACATCCAAAAGAGCTACTTCTACCGCGCGATCCTGATCGTGTGTGACGCCGTTCGGGCGTTCGCATGGCGTTACGCCGACCTGGCCGAGGAGATGGCGCTGCGGGAAGTGAGTCCAGCCCGTACCGTCGAACTGCACGAGATGGCGCGCATCCTGCGCAAGGTGCCCTACGAACCGGCAGAAACCCTTCGCGAGGCGGTGCAGTCCATGTGGCTCACCCACCTGGTGCTGCAGATCGAATCCAATGGCCACAGCTTGAGCTACGGCCGCGTGGACCAGTTTCTGAATCCCTATTTGGAGCGCGACCTGGCCGAAGGCCGCGCCACCGAGGCCGAAGCGTGCGAGCTGATGACTAACCTCTGGCTTAAAACTTTCACCATCAACAAGATCCGCTCCTGGTCCCACACCCAGTTCAGCGCGGGCAGCCCGCTGTACCAGAACGTGACCATCGGCGGCCAGACGCGGGACGGCAGGGACGCCGTGAACAGGATGAGCTTCTTGATCCTGCGTTCCGTGGCGCAGTGCCACCTGACCCAGCCCAACCTCACCGTACGCTACCATGCCGGACTCAGCGATGAGTTCATGAAGGCGTGCATCGAGGTCGTCCGGTGCGGATTTGGCATGCCCGCGTTCAACAGCGACGAGGTGATCAGTCCCTCGTTCATCAGGCACGGCGTGGCTCGGGAGGATGCCTTCGACTATTCGGCCATCGGCTGCGTCGAGACCGCCGTGCCGGGAAAATGGGGCTACCGCGTGACGGGCATGAGCTTTCTCAATTTTCCCAAGGCGCTGCTGATCGCCATGAACGACGGCGTCGACCCCAACAGCGGCACAAAGCTTTGCCGGGGCGTGGGCCACTTCAGGCACATGCGGACCTTTGACGAGCTGCTCAGGTGCTGGGATGTGGTCATCCGCGAGATGTGCAGGCAGTGCACGATCATCGATGCCACCTGCGACATGGTGCTGGAGCAGGACACCGCCGACATCCTGTGCAGCGCGCTGACCGACGACTGCATTGAGCGCGGCCTGAACATGAAGCAGGGCGGCGCGGTCTACGACTTCATCTCCGACCTGCAGGTGGGCATCGCGAATCTGGCCGACAGCCTCGCCGCGATAAAGAAAGTCGTGTTCGAACAGCGGGACGTGTCCCCGACCCAGCTCTGGGACGCGCTCATGAGTAACTTCGCGGGCGCGGAGGGCGAGCGGATTCGAAAGCTGCTGCTGGCCGCGCCAAAGTACGGCAACGACGACGACGATGTGGATCAGCTGATCGTGGACGCGTACAAGGTGTACATCGATGAGATGAAGAAATACCACAACACCCGCTTCGGGCGGGGCCCCATCGGCGGCATCTATTATGCAGGCACCAGCTCCATCTCCGCCAACGTGCCGCAGGGGGCGGGCACGCTGGCCACGCCGGACGGCCGCAGGGCGGGCGAGCCGCTGGCCGAGGGCTGCAGCCCCAGCCACGGCAGCGACCGCAACGGACCCACGGCGGTGTTCAAGACCGTCGCCAAACTGCCGACCGAGGAGATCACGGGCGGCGTGCTGCTCAACCAGAAGCTGACGCCGATGATGCTTATGTCTGAGGAGAACAGACAAAAATTGATCGCGCTGCTGCGGACGTTCTTCAACCGGCTGAAGGGCTATCATGTGCAGATCAACGTGGTGAGCCGGGAGACGCTGCTGGACGCCCAGGCGCATCCGGAAAAACACAGGGACCTGATCGTGCGCGTGGCGGGCTACAGCGCGTTCTTTCATGTGCTCTCCAAGCGCACTCAGGACGACATCATCGAGCGGACGGAGCAGGCGCTGTAGGGAACTGCGGTTCGCTACGCCTTGAACACCCCGATCCCCTTTTCTACGAGCAGCGTCTCCGCCTCTCGCGGAATCCGCTCGTCGGTGTAAACGCCTGTCACCGCTGAGAACGGGACCAGCGACACGACGCCCCGGCGACTGAACTTGCTGCTCTCGGTCAGAATGTACAGGCTGCTTGCCCGCCTGCGCATGGCCCTGACGGCCTCCACGCGCATCATGTCGTCATTGGTGAACCCATAATTGGCGGTGAATCCGTCGGTGCCGATGAACAGCTTGTCCACACAGAATGACTCGCAGCACAGGGCGGTCAGCGGGCCGACCATCACCTGGGACTCGCTTTGGTCTTCGCCGCCCAGCAAAATGAGCTTGACGCTGCGCTGGCCGCGCACGGAATCGGCGATGAACGCGGAGTTCGTGATGATCGTCACGTCACGATCCTGAGCGGCCAGCGCCGCCGCGAGCAGCGCACAGCAGGAACCGCTCTCGATCATCACCGTCTCGCCCGGCTGCACAGACCGCGCCGCCAACTGCGCGATGCGGCGCTTTTCTTCGTAGTGATACGCCAGCCGGTTGTTCAGGTTGTCGCGTGAACCGATCGTGGCATGGCCATGTTCGCGCACGATCAGACCCATCTTTTCCAGCGCGTCCAGGTCCTTGCGCATCGTCACCGGCGACACCTTCATCCGCTCCGCCAGCGTCGCCACTTCGATGCGATGCTCGTCTGTCAATTGTTCCAAGATCCGCTTCTGCCGGTCCATCATCGCACAAGCCCTCCATCAGTTTCGTTATCTTGAGTATAGCCGATTTTTTGCGGGCTCACAAGCATCACATGAAATTGTTTTCCTACCGTTCGAAACCGATAGCACCGACTTCGCGGGCATGATGCATGTCGATTTCATGGCGCTGTTGCGCAATGCGTGGCGCGCGTGATATAGTACACAGAGCGTTGGCGCGAAAGCGGATGGCAGGAAAGGTGATGCCGGGTGTACAGGTTGTTGATTGTCGACGATGAGGCGGGGCACCGCGCCGGGTTGATTGGGCTGCTGCGCTCGATCAAGCCGGAGTATCTCGTGTTCGAGGCGGAGAACGGCGCGGTGGCGCTCTCGATGATGGATGCGATGGACTTCGATTTGGTGCTGACGGACATTCGCATGCCCCGGGTGGACGGGTTGGATTTTTTGGAACGGGCGAAGGCTATGCACGCGCGGGTGCGCATCGCGATCCTGAGCGCGTACGACGTGTTTGACTACGCGAAGCGGAGCGTGGCGCTGGGCGCGGACGATTATCTGCTCAAGCCGGTCGATCCGGACGAGCTGAACCGCTGCCTCGACCGCATGGAAAACCGGCTGGTTCCCCAGCGGGCCAAGGAAGACGGACACAATGTGGAGACGAAGCTGCATCTGTTCGTCACCGGCGCGCTGCAGGAGGCGGAGCGGCGCGAGATGCGCGCGTTGTTTCAGGAGGGGGACGCGGGCGCGGTTTGCTGCGCGCTGCCTGTGGACGGCTGGCGGGGAGACGAGGCGCGGGAAGCGCTGAAGCACGCGCTGCGGGGACGGTTGAAGCAGCTGGGCAGCGCGGTGGTATTCCGCTCACCGGTGGAGCGCGACGTGCTCACGGGCATCGTCTCGTTTTCCTTGGACCGTGCCCGAGACATGGCGGCGGCGCTGGACGAAGTGCTCGCGGAACTGTGGCAGCGCCACGGGCAGAAAGTCGTGGTCGGATACACCGTGGTGGCGGGCGGCCTGTTTGCGCATCTGGAAGACGCGCACAACCGCGCGCGGGCGGTGTGCATGCGGCATTTTTTCGAGCCGGATCGGCATGTGTTTGAGGCGGACGGGTCGGTCTCGTTCGACCCCTACCAGACGATGCGGCTGGATGTGTCGATCAAGGCGATGGATCAGGGCCTGTGCGCCGGGGCCGTCGAGCAGACGCTTCAATTGTTGACCGCCGAGATCGAGCGGCTGTGCGTGCCGGGCGCGTACCCCAGCAAGATCAAGGAAGTGATCATGTACACATTCCTGTTCCTGCTGAGCAATCTGAGCTATCCGCTGCCGCGGGAAGCGAAGGACGAGATCCTGCTGTCCATCGACAAGAGCGTGCTGGAAAGCCGCAGCCTGGGCGACATGATGGCGGGCGTGCGCGCCGCACTGGCGCGCATCGCGTCGGCGATCGAACAGAGCCGGGGAAACCAGCACGATGAGGTGTTCCAAGAGGTGCTCAGGTATCTGGACGCGCGGTTCAGCGAGGACCTTTCCCTGGCGTTTGTGGCGGAGCGGTTTCATTATCACCCTTCATATTTCTCCACGCTGTTCAAGCAGAATGTGGGCAGCACATTCTCGGATTATCTGTTCGATCTGCGGATGCGGGAGGCCGCGCGGCTGTTGATCAAGACCCAGCTGTTCGCGTCGAAGGTGGGGGAGAAGGTGGGCTATCCCAGCGCCGCCTACTTCACCAAGGCGTTCAAGAAGCGGTTCGGCATGTCGCCGGACCAATATCGAAAGCGCGGGAGGTAGCGGGCGATGAGGAAAAAGTTGGCGGCCGCCTTCCGCAGCCTGAGCATCAAGCAGAAGCTGTTCGTGTGCATTATCCTGATCTCGCTGGCGCCGCAGTGTCTGCTGGTCGCCCGGTTTTTTGAGAACAGCAAGGGCACACTGACCGAGACGACGCAGGCGGACATCTATCAGCTGGTGCAGGTGAACAACGAGCTGATCAACCAGCAGCTGCTCTCGGTCCGGCAGGCCACACTGAACATCATGGTGGACGCGGAGCTGTACGAGATCTTCACCAACGCCAGTTTCGGCGGCGCCATCGACCGCGCCGCGGTGGAAAAGGAGATCCACAGCGTGCTCTCCAAGTACTTCGGCAGCCTGGACAGCGTGGACCAGGTGGACATCGTGACGCGCGGCTACACCTATTCCATGCGGATTGACGCGCGGGTCTCCCAGTATCTGGGCTTCTTTGACAGCGAGCCCTACGGGCGCATCGCGGCCAAGAACGGCGGCGTCGAATGGCTTTCCAAGGACGACATGCAGCCGTTCCAGCTCAGCCGTTCGGGGGTGTCCTGCGCGCGGCTGCTGAACTTGACCTATGTGGGCCCGTCCGGCATCGGCGTGCCGCTGCCTGCTGATTATGAGCGGCCCGTGATCCGGGTACAGTTCAAAGACGCGTTCCTGGCGGACCGGCTGGAGAAGAACATCGCCAACCTGCAGGGCGCGGAGTTTTATCTGATGGACGACCGGGGCGAGCCGATGATCTGGGGCGGCGATTACCAGGGCTTTCAGATGGAGCCATCCTGGTGGGACGATGTGCGGCGCGAGGGCAGCGGCATGATCCGGGTGGAGACGAAACCGGGCGTTCAATCCGTGGTCTGCTTTGACCGGCTGGACCCGTCGGGCTGGACCAGCATCGTGGCGTTTTCTGTGGATGCCCTGGCGGGAGATCTGATCAGCGGGATGAACAGGACGTTCTGGGGCGTCGTGCTCGTGCAGGTGCTGACCTCGCTGGGCGCCACGCTGCTGGCGATCTCGATGATCACCAAGCGCATCAAGCGGCTGAACCAGGGCGTCGATTCGCTGAAAGAGGGGAACTTCAAGGCCATCATCGAGGACAACCACAGGGATGAGTTCACCTACCTGGTCGACAACTTCAACGGCATGAGCGTGACCCTGCGGCAGCTGATCGACGAGAACTATAAGGTGCGGCTGTCGGAGCAGGAGGCGCGGCTGCAGGCGCTGATGATGCAGTTCAATCCGCACTATCTGTACAACACGCTGAACGTGATCAACTGGGTCGCGCTCAGGGGCGACACGCGGCGGACCAGCGCGCTGATCGTGTCGCTGTCGCGCATGCTGCGCTACACCAGCGACAACCGGCAGGCGCTGACGCCGCTTCGGGACGATATCGAGTGGGTGAGGCAGTATCTGCTGCTGATGCAGGCGCGGTTTGAGGGGCTGTTCCGCGTGGCGTGGGCGGTGGACGAGGCTTTGCTGGACTGTGAACTGCCCAAGCTGTTCATGCAGCCGTTGCTGGAAAACAGCATTCTGCACGGGTTCTCGGACCGCAAGGCCGGCGGCGAGATCGAGATTCGCATCTTCGCGGAAGGACGAGACGTGATGTGCGAGGTGCGCGACAACGGCATCGGCATGTCGCAGGCGCGCATCGAGCAGGTGCTGCGCGAGGAGGGCGCGTCGATCGGGATCTACAATGTGAACAAGCGGATCCAATTGATGTACGGCGAGGGGTATGGCCTCAGCATCAAGAGCGCGGAGGGCGAGGGATCGGTGGTCACCGTGCGGATGCGCTTCTGACCCGATAATCAGCCAATCAAAACGCAAGTATACAAGATTTTGGTCGGTTGTTCGCGGGCGCTGATGATTCTATAATGGCTGTATGGGATGCGCGTCCTGCGCGTCCGATGGAACAGAGAGAATCGGAGGGTTACTTTATGAAGAGGGGTATCGCTTTCCTGTTGGCACTGGTGTTGCTGCTCAGCGCTTCGTCTGTTGCGCTGGCCGAGGACGTTCAGCTCCGCTTTGCCTATTGGGGCAGCGGCGCGGAGAAGCAGGCGCTGGAGAACGCGATCACGGCGTTTGAACAGGCCAATCCGGAGATCCATGTGGAGAGAATGCACATCCCGGACGACTTTGCCACCAAGCTGAACGCCATGATCGCCGCCAACGAGGCGCCCGACGTGACCTATTCCGGCCCTTGGAAGATCCAGCTGGGCCGCGACGGGCTGATCTACAACTACAATGAGATCGCGCCCATGGACCCCACCATCCAGGCCGACGATGTGGCGGACTTCTGCTGGTGGAACTGGTCCAAGACCGAGTCCGCCGGCCCGTTCCAGGCAAGTGTGACGCCCAGCCTGATGTACAACGCGGACCTGTTCAACGAAAAGGGCATCGCGCTGCCGCCCACCAAGGCCGACGAGGCCTGGACCTATGAGCAGTTTGTGGACGTGGCCCAGCAGCTCACGATCGACCGCAACGGCAAGAACGCCAAGGACCCGGAGTTTGATCCCGAGAACATCCTGCAGTACGGCGCGCAGGTCGGCCTGTTCTGGGCGTGTTGGTATCCCTTCGTGCTGTCGAACGGCGGCTCCTGGCTGAGTGAGGACGGCACCGAGTTCACGCTCAACAAGCCCGAGGCCACCGAGGCCATCCAGATGGTGGCGGATCTGATCACCAAGTACCACGTCAGCCCGTCCCCGGCCCAGGCCGCGACCCTGCCCGGCAGCAGCGCGGCGCTGCAGACCCGGCGCGTGGCGATGGTCATCAACGGCTCCTGGACCCATGCGGACCTGGCGCAGACCGAGGACCTGAACTGGGGCGTCGGCTGCCTGCCGGTGGTCAAGGAATACAAGAGCTTCTTCCATGGCGGCTCGCTGATCATCTTCAAAAGCACCAAGAACCTGGAGGCGTCGCTGAAGCTGCACAACTGGATCATCAACCCGGCCAACCAGCTGGACCTGCACCGCGGGCTGTGGCTGCCCCAGTTGAAGAGCTGGTACACCGATCCCGAGAAGATCGCGCTGTGGGCCGAAGAGGGCACCCCTGGCCGCCCCGTGGGCTTCCAGGACGCGGTCATGCGTTCCACCTTTGAGCACGCGGCGCCCGCGCCGGAAAACAATGTTAACAACTTCGCCGAGCAGGAGCCGATCATCAACGCCGCGCTGGACAACGTCTGGAATGGCGAGATGACCGCACAAGAGGCGATGGACAGCATCGTGGACCAGATCAAACCGCTGGTCGAGGGCTGGTCGTACTAAGCGGTACATGGGCACACAAATGGCTTGCGGCATCGCCCGATGGTGCCGCAAGCCATTGGTCTGTTTAGACATCGAAAGGGGATGTTGTGTTTGAACTATCCATTGAGCGGCGGGGCCGCGCCGAGGCGCAGGCGGTCCAGCGCGGCGGCCACGGAAAACCGCATGGGCTGGCTGTTCGGCGCGCCTGCGGTGCTGGGCTTTCTGATTTTCACGCTGGGGCCGATGATCGCCAGCCTGATCTACAGCTTCACGAACCTTGGGATCAGCGGCAAGATGGACTTTGTGGGGCTTTTAAACTTCCGGAACATGTTCTCCGGCGCGGACGGCTATTTTTACAAGGCGCTGGGCGTCACCTCGCACTATGTGGCGCTGGCGGTGCCGATGCAGATTGTGTACGCCTTTCTGCTGGCGCTGCTCTTAAACCGCGACGTGCGCGGCAAGTCCGTGTTCCGCACGATCTTTTATCTGCCCACCATCGTGCCGGTGGTGGCCACGTCGATGATCTGGCTGTGGCTGCTGAACCCAGACTTTGGCCTGGTGAACGAGATGTTGCGCGCGCTGCATCTGCCGACCAGCAAATGGATCTTTGACAAGGCGACGGTGGTGCCGAGCCTGGCGATGATGAGCGTGTGGACGACCGGCACCATGACGCTGGTTTTCCTGGCGGGCCTGCAGGACGTGCCGCGCCACCTCTATGAGGCGATGTCAATCGACGGCGCGGGCAGCCTGTCGCAGTTCCGGCACATCACGATCCCGATGATGACGCCCACGATCTTTTTCAATCTGTGCACCACGCTGATCGGCGCGTTCCAGGTGTTTTCGGAGGCGTACATCATGACCGACGGTGGGCCGGACAACGCCAGCCTGTTCTACGTGTTCTACCTGTACCGCGAGGCATTCACATACGGGCGCATGGGCTCCGCCAGCGCCATCGCATGGGTGCTGTTCGTGATCATCACGGCGGTGACGGTGGTGGTGTTCAAGTCGTCGGACAACTGGGTATTTTATGAGGGGGGGCGCTGAGAATGGTGGTATCGAATGTGCGCAAGTATGCGGGTACGGCCATCATCTACGCGCTGCTGATCGTCGGTTCGCTGATTTCGCTGGTGCCGCTGTACTGGCTGGTGAGGTCCTCGCTGATGAGCATGGGCCAGATTTTCGTGTTGCCGCCGGTCTGGATTCCGAATCCCGTGAAGTGGAGCAACTACCAGAAGGCGCTCAGCGTGGTGCCGTTTCCGAGGTACTATCTGAACTCCGCGCTGCTCGTGCTGGGCACGGTCTCTGGCACACTGTTTTCCTGCAGCGTGAGCGGCTACGCGTTCGCGCGGCTGAAGTGGTCGGGCAGGAACATCATGTTCTCCTGCGTGGTGGCGTCGATGATGCTGCCGTTCGCGGTGACGATGATCCCGCGCTTTGTGGGCTGGAGCAAGATCGGGCTCACCAACACCTACGTGCCGCTGATCCTGCCCGCGTGGCTGGCGGGCAACGCTTACTTTGTGTTCCTCATGCGCCAGTTCTACATGACGATTCCCCGGGAGCTGGACGAGTCGGCGTTCGTGGACGGCGCGAACCACTGGCAGATTTTTGCCCAGATTCTGATGCCGCTGACCAAGCCCGCGCTGATCGTGGTGAGCCTGCTGTCGTTCCGGGACGCCTGGAACGATTTTCTGGGGCCGCTGCTGTATCTGTCCTCGGAGTCGAAGTATACGGTGTCGCTGGGGCTTCGGATGTTCCAGGGCATGTACAATGCCGAGTGGCACCTGATGATGGCCGCGTCTTGCCTTGCGCTGTTGCCGGTCATCGTGGTATTCTTTATTGGGCAGCGCTATTTCGTGGAGGGCATCGCCCTGACGGGCATCAAAGGATAGGGGGCGTAGAGCGAATGGATCTGACGTATGTGGACTTGCTGTCGCGGCTGACGGACATGGAGCGGCTCAGCCTTGCGCCGGTTGACGGGGAGCGGGCGGGCTGCGTGTCGAGCTATGACCGGCACTCGCGGTATGATCCGGACACGGACACATATCGGGACTGGGACGCCAACGACGACGGCGGTGGATTTGAGCGCGAGGTCGAGGGCGGCGGCGTGGTGGCACTGGAGCTGAAGGGCCCTGGCGTGATCTGGCGCAGCTGGTCGGCGATGCCGGACAAAGGGCATGTGCGGGTGTTTGTGGACGGCGAGCTGATCATCGACGAGCCGTTCATCCGATACCTGACCGGCTTCGGGACGGACTTCGCGCCGCTGAATGTGCCGGACGTGTGCCCGCACATCTCCAGGGGCTACAACCGCTTCCTGCCGATCCCGTTCCAGCGGGACATCCGCATCGAGTTCGCGGAGGGCTGGGGGCGGTACTATCACTTTACCTATTCGGTCTTTGGCGGGGACGTCGCACTGCCCCGCTATGATGAGCTGTTCCGGCGGCCCGCCCGGGTGGCGCTGGCGAAGCTGGACCGCATGCTGCATCTGCGAGCGATGCACGGGTTTTCGCCGGAGGTCTCGCGCCAGGTGGGCGCTGGGGCGCGGGCGGAGCTGCTGAACGCGCCGGGGCAGGGCGCCATTGAGCGGATGCAGCTGCGCCTGTCCGATCCTTCGGCCGCTGGGCGGCTGCTGCTCAGGATCTACTGGGACGGCGAGGCGCGGCCCTCCGTGTGCGCACCGGTCTGCGATCTGTTCGGCACGTCCGGCGAGATGAACCCGTTCGCGACCTGGGTCTCGGGCTATGCGGGCGGCGCGCTGTACATGCGCTGGCACATGCCGTTTGCGCAGGGCGCGCGCGTGGAACTGGAGAACCTGGGCGGGGCTGCCGTGGGTGTGGAGGCGAGCTTCGCAATGGCTGAATGCCAGGACGCGGCGCAGCGGCTGCGGTTCTGCGCCAAGTTTCATCGCGACGACTGGGCAGGGCTCGACGAGGCGCGGTTCGCGCCGGGCGGCGACCGCTGGCCCGATTGGCCGGTGCTCAGGGCGGCAGGCGGCGCGGGCCGGTTTGTGGGCATGCACCTGCGGATTCAGGACAGCTGGGTCTACCCGGACCGCATGCAGCGGGACGATTGGTGGTTCGGCTATGACGGCTGTGAGCGGCTCGACTGGTGGTGGGGCGAGGGCGACGAAAAGTTTTTCGTGGACGGCGAAAAGCATCCGTCCACATTCGGCACCGGCAGCGAGGACTACATCGGCTACGCCTGGGCCGCCGAGCCGCCGTTTGCGCTGTTCGATTCGCCCTTCGCCGCCAACGCCGCCATGCCGCTGGACGGCAACGGGCTGACCAGCGTGTGCCGGTTCCATGTGTGCGACAATGTGCCCTTTCAGGACCGCTTTGAGGCGTTCATCGAAAAGTACAAGGGCAATGCATGGGGTGAGTCCGGCGAAAACAAATGCCTGTACGGCGCGACGGCGTTCTGGTATCAGCAGGGCGGCGCGCAGGATCAGTATGCCGCGCCCACACTGCGCGAGTTGGAGGCGTTGGCATGAGTGAAATGAAGATCGCACGACCGAACCTCAGGTTCGCGCCGCAGGCGGGCTGGATCAACGACCCCAACGGATTGGTGTATGACGGGGTGACCTACCACCTGTTTGCGCAGCACAACCCGAACGACACGGTCTGGGGGCCGATGCACTGGCTGCACGCGGTGTCGGACGACCTGATCCACTGGCGCGAGCTGGGCATCGCGCTGTATCCGGACGAGCTGGGCACCATGTTCTCAGGCAGCGCGGTGATCGATAAGGACGACACCGCCGGGTTCGGCGCGGGCGCGATGGTGGCGATTTTTACCCAGCACGGCGATCGGCAGACCCAGGGCATTGCACACTCGTCAGACGGCCTACACTTCAGCGTGTATCCGGGCAACCCGGTGATCGAAAATCCGGGCATTGCGGACTTCCGCGACCCGAAGGTGTTTTGGGACGCTGCGCGCGGCCGCTGGGCGATGGCGCTGGCCGAGGGCGACCGCATCGGGTTTTATGTCTCGTCGGACCTTCGGACCTGGTGCAGGACGGGTGAATTTGGCGCGGCCGAAAACCGGCTGGCGGGCGTGTTTGAATGCCCCGACCTGTTCCCGCTCACCGCGCCGGACGGGCGGGAGATCTGGGCGCTGCTGATCAGCATGGGCGCGGGGCCGGAACACGGCGGTTGCCGCATCCAGTATTTCCTCGGCGCGTTCGACGGCGAGACCTTCCGCCAAACGGAGGCGGTGGGGGAGACGCTGATGCTGGATCGCGGGTTCGACGACTATGCGGGCGTGACCTACAGCGGCACCGCTGAGCGCGTATTCGTCGGCTGGGCGGCCAACGCGACGTACGCGGGCGACGTGCCCGCGAATGCGTTCCGCGGCACGATGACCTTGCCGCGCCGGTTGTTCCTGCTGGACACGCTGTGCGGTTTGCGCCTCGGTGCTCTGCCCATGCTGCCCGAGGTTCCGTTCGCGCCTATCGCGGATGGCGGCGCGCTGCCCGCCAAGGGCGCCTATGAGCTCCGCGCCCGTGCGGCGTCCGCGTTTGAGCTTTCGCTCCGCAGCCCAGCCGGCGACGAACTCCGCATCGGCTTGGGCGGCCAAAACGAGCTGTATGTGGACCGCACCCGCGCCGGCGAGACCGGTTTTCACGAGTGGTTCGGCAAGCCGATGTACAGTGTCGCGAAGACCCCGCGCGCGCGGAGCGGCGATGTCTGCCTGTGCGTGATCGTGGATGAAAACCTGGTGGAGGTCTATGCGGAGGACGGCGCGTACGTGGCCACACTGCTGGTCTATCCGAACGCCCGCTACAGCGAACTCAGTATCCATAACGCGGACGTCGAGGTGGCCGTGCGCACGTAGCGGCGCGCACAATCGCCGTCATCCTGAGCGACAGCGAAGGACCTTCCTCAAACTCTTTGGTATGGAGTTTGAGGAAGGTCCTTCGCTGCGCTCAGGATGACGGCGCAGAAAGGGCGGATGCGGTGCAGCTTTATTCAGCCGCAAACCATGCCGTATGCGTCGAGATATCTTGACAACGACATCAAATTCGAATAACATTATGGTAACACAGAGGCGCGGCAGTGTGGTTGGGTGCGAACAGATCCAATGACCGCGGCAAAGCTGAAGGGATGTGCGCATGCATGGATGAGGGCGGAGCGGTGGTCGGCGCGCCGGGGGCACAGGTTCGCCAGGAGGATGGACGGATACAATCCCGCAAATGGCTGCTGCTGTTCTGCCTGACGAGCGTGTGGGTGTACGCGTTTCGGTCGGGCGGGACGTTTTTGCTGATTCAGAGCGAGCTGCACACCCAGTTCATGGCGGTGGGTTTCTTTGAATACCCGGTGCAGATTCTGGGCGCGTGCGCGCTGCCGTGGCTGCTGGACCGGTTGGGGCTGGCGGGCAATCCGCGCGCGGACCGGCTCGTGTTTGCGGGCTTGATGGCGCTGAGCCTGGCGCTGATGGCCTTGCTGTGGTTTACGCCGGGGTTTGTGCTGCCGCTGATCCTGACCTATCTGCTGGTGCTCTCAACCGCCACGGCCATGGGGCTTGCGCTGCGGCGCGGCGCGATGCTGTGGGCGCCGAACCGCGCGGCGTTGATCATCGGTGGCGCGCACATACTGTATTACGTGGCGGAGTATCTGCATTACTATTCGTTCTTCCTGACGGGCAATCCGTTCGTGTACCTGGTGGTCGCGTCCGCGCTGTTCGCGGGATTGCTGGTCACAGCTCTCGCGGTGCGGCTTAGAATGAGAGACAGCGCGCTGGTGGCCGCGCCCGCCTCGCTCGGTCAACCTTATCCCAAGGCGTTCCTGCGCGGCGCGGTGCTGGTGTTGGTGCTGCACGCGCTGTTTTCGGTGATGATCAACACCGTGTGGTACTTCGAAAACGACGGCGCGTTCCCGTCGCTCGCGTATGAGCTGGCGTTCAAGCTGTTGGCGCTGGTGGTGATGGGCGCGGCGACATGGCTGCTCCATCAGCGGCGCTGGTTCGTGCTGACGCTCAGTTGCCTGCTTTTGCTGTGCCTGGGCCAGGGGTTGACGCTGTGGAACATCGAGAGCATGCCGCTGGCGGTGAGCTACAATCTGGCCACCATGACGGCCAAGATGCCGCCCTATCTGCTGTCGTTGACCGTGCCGCTTTGGTACGCGGCCTCACGCAGAAAACCGTCCGTCGCGAGCGTGGGATTCGGCATCAACACGGGCGTGGAGTTTTTGATCCTGCTGACACAGCTGCGGCCGGGCACGCTGGGCGTCATCCCGCGCCAGGGATTCTTGCTGCTGCTGGGGCTGGGGCTGGTGGCGCTGCTCACCTGGCTGTATCTGTTGTATCAGAAGATCCAGACCGACGATCTGCTGTCGTCCATCCGCGCCAGCCATGAGGAGCGCAAGACGCCCGAGCAGACGCTCTGTGCGTTGAACCTGACCCCACGAGAGCAGGAGGTGGCGCAGTTGCTGCTGACCGGCGACTCCAACAAGATCATCGCCGCCAAACTGCACATCTCACAGCCCACAGTGGGCTTCCACACCAAGAACCTGTACCGCAAACTGAACATCCAAAGCCGCTCGGAGCTGTTCGCACTGTTCATCCTGCCCGCACCGAGCGGCCTGGCGGAGGAAGTGGGCGTGTGAACGAAAAATCATCCCATCATCACATCCGCTACCTGCGCGGTGCTGCCTTAAGGCGGCGCGTCCTCCTCCTCGCATGGGGATGAGCCGCGGTAAGCGAAGCGCGCGTAACCGTCCAGCGCGCGCTGATGCCTTGCGGACGGCGTTTCGTCTGCTGGCAGCGGGACAAACAGCTTGTCTGCGTACAGCTCGATGAGGCAGCCTGGCAGCCAGGCGCTGTCCGGCAAAGAGGGCTGATCGAACAGCAGGGCAAAGGCGCGGGCATCGGGCGCTGCGTCTCCATCCATGCGGGCAACAGCCGCGCCGTCGCGGATCAGGAACAGGGAATATTCGCGCTCCCTGAACGCGCGGAGGAAAACCAGCACGTCGCCCTGCTCGGGGAAGCGGGACAGGCATCGGCTGCGCCTGCGGAGGCGGTCGAGCCGTTCGATCCGGTGCTTGATGAGCACCGCCTTTTCAAACGCCATGGCGGCAGCCTGGCGCTTCATCTCCGCCTCCAGCCGGGCGAACACCGGCGTCCTCTCGCCGCGCAACAGCGTGACGATCTCATCGATGGCTGCCCGGTAGGCGCGTTCGTCCAGTGCATGGCCGCATGGCGCCATGCAGCGCCCCACCTCATGCTGAACGCAGGGGCGGGCGGCGGGCTCGAAGCGGCGCTTGCCGCAGACCGGCGTGCGCCACGCCGCATTCAGCAGGTTGATGGCGTCCTCCGCATCGAATCGGTCGCGGAAGTAACCGAAGTATTCCGCGCCGTCGTCGGCGTCTCGCTCGGAGACGGTCAGCGTGGGGCGGAGGGCTGTGGCGTCGATGCGCAGATACAGCTGCCTGGGGTCTGTGACCAGCTGCGCGTTGAACCAGGGCCTGTACCGCTTGATGAGCCGATACTCCAGCATCAGCGCGTCGCGCTCGGTGGGCGCGGTCTGGTATTCCACGTCCGCGATCACGCGCACGAGGTTTTCCAGCTTTGGATTGTCGTCCTCGCGCGGCTTTTGGAAATACTGGCGCACGCGGTGCTTCAAAAACTTGGCCTTGCCGACATAGATCACATTGCCCATGCCGTCCTGGTACAGATAGCAGCCGGCCTGCATGGGTGCGTTTTTGATTTTGGACATCAATTCTGGTCGCTGCATGGGCACCCCACATTTTCATGAGTCCTTGGCGCTGGCGGCATTACACCATGCGCCGCGGGTCCTCGCAAGAATTGCATTGCATATCACGTTTGAATATTCGAGCGCCGGCGACGCGGACCTCAAGAGTTGATTATGGAGTCAGGCGGTTGGTGGCTGAATCCGGCGCGGTGCGAGTGGTCTTGATCGTCGCCGCGTAGATCGAGTTTGCGATGCCCAGCACCGCTGACAGCGAAAACAGCACTTCGATGCCCACATTCGCCCAGATCCAGCCGCCGACCAGCGCGATGAAGATGCTGATCACATGATTGACGGAAACCCCCGTGGACAAGGTCGCGACGACTTCCTCCGGGCTGTCCGCGATGTCGCGCACGTAGACACTGCTCGCCATGCTCGCCAGTGAGATGATGGAATCCAGCACATAGTTGACGCACACGACCACAAACGCGATGTGCGCCGGGAAGATCCGATGCGCAAACCCGTAGAAAAAGCACACGATGACGAGGATTAACGTGTCGGACACCATGATGACCTTGTACCCGACCTTGTCAATGAGCTTGCCGATCAGCGGGCTCGCGATGGCGCCGCAGACCGCGCAAATCGCGAGCAGCATGGCGATCAGCGACGTGTCCGCACCATACTGCAGGATCAGCGCGTAGGGCGCAAAGGTGAGGAAAACCTGCTTCCTTGCTCCGTAGAAAATCTCAAGCATATAGAATTTGTTGAACTTTTTCGCGAAGTAGAACCGCTTGTGCCCGGGACTGCTCGTATCCTGCAACGACAGCGAGATCAGCACGGCGCCCACCATAAACGCGGCCGAGACGGCCAGGATGATCTTGAACGGCACCACGGCGCTGTATCCGCCCGCGAAGCGCGAGAACAGCGCGAACAGCCCCGTGACCGCGACGAGGCCGACGATGCTGCCCAGCTGGCCGATCGAGCCGGAGACGCCCAGCGCCGTGCCGCCGCTCTGCTTTTTCGCCAGGTCCATAACGATGGTGCTCTTGACGGGCATGATCATGTGCTCGCCCAGGCTGAACAAAACCATGAACAGCACGACCACAAACTTGCCCGTCGAGGCCACGGACAGCCCCACCATGCCCGCAAGCATGATCGCCGTGCCGATCTTGAAAATCTTGCTGGCCGACATCCGGTGCATCGCCGCCAGAATCAGCACCACCAGCAGTCCCGGCGTCTCGCGGAAAAATTCGACGATCCCGCGCTCAAACTCAGAAATGTGCACAATCTGCGCCAGATAGTTGTCCTGCACGCCGCGATAAAGCCCGTACGCGATGCCGGACAGCAACAAGGTCATCAAAAAATGCCCATACCTCGCCCCAGGCCGAAAGATATGCCCAAAATACTCGCTCAGCCGCCTCTTCATCTGTAAGATCCCTCCAGTCAGATCATAGACACCTTTTGCAAATAGAAAACCCCACTCATGAGAGCAGGATGCATCGCTATGCCCATATTACACGGCTTTTCATGTGTTGTCAATGGAGCCTTTCGAAAAGAGTGCACGACGGGATACAAAAGGTGCTTTGACAGAAAACGGGCTGAAATCAGCAATGATTTCAGCCGTCTGTGGAAAAGGGCGTCAACTTTGATACATCGGACGATAGCTTTGGGTCGGGTGCAAATGCCGGTGGCGGAAAAAGCTATCGTCCGGAGTAGCGTGTAGCTTGGCACGCACGTTATTTTACCTATGTCATACGATGAAGCGAAAACTTTATGGGCATCGAGAACGCCACATTATAGGCCATGTTCAAAGTTTTCTGTAAGCGCGATCTGTGCGGAAGTCGAGTAGTTATCAGCGCCGGAGGCGGTGACCTGTCACAACGGACCGTTGCGCAGCCACCGCCGAAGGCGGCTGGGTCTTGACGGTCGGCGGGGAACA
>JAVBUD010000163.1:0-6927 GCA_031555755.1 Eubacteriales bacterium
CCCTCCCCCCCGCCCACCCGGCGGGCGTGTAACAACCCCCCCGGCCCCTTCGGTGGGGGGGGGGCTGCCCCCCGCCGCGTTGTCACCCCCCCGCTGGGGGGGGGGGGGGGGCCACGCCCCCGCCCTACAGTGCGGTGACACCACCGCACATTCGGAGGAGTGAAACCACATGCAACGAGTCAGAAAGTTCCTCTTTTCACAGAAGATCGCGCCGTATGTGTTCGTGTTGCCGTTCCTGCTCACGTTCCTGATCTTCTTTATCTATCCGCTCACGTCCACGATCCGGATGAGCTTTCAGGACATCCTGCCGGGCCAGGTCAAGTGGGTCGGCACGGCGAACTATGAGCGGCTGCTGGGGGACAAGGTCTTTGGGACGGCGGTGTTCAATTCCATCCGCTACATGGTCATCACCTGCGCGCTGCTGATCCCGTTCCCGATGCTGTTCGCGTACATGATCTCGAGCCGGTCCATGAAGTTCGACAACATCTTCAAGTCGGTGTACTTCGTGCCGGTGCTGTCGTCGGTCGTGGTGGCGGGCCTCATCTTCCGGATGATGTTTTCGGAGCTGCCGGGCGCGCTGATGAACTCCATCATCGGGCTGTTCGGGCAGCCCGCGATCTTCTGGATGAAACTCGAATACCCCAGCCTGTTCGCGCTGATCCTGCTGTGCTGCTGGCGCTGGACCGGCATGAACATGCTGTATTATCTGGCGGGCATCAAGTCGATCCCCAATGAGCTTTACGAGGCCGCCGATATCGACGGCGCGGGCGCGGTGCAGAAGTTCCTCAAGATCGGCTGGCCTCTGCTGAAGCCCACCACGATCTACGTGCTGACGATCTCCATTTACGCGGGCCTGGCGATGTTCACGGAGTCGTACATGGTGTTCGGCAACAACACCTCGCCCCACAACTACGGGCTCACGATCGTGGGCTACCTGTACCGCTACGGGTTTGAAAAGCTCAGGATGGGCTACGCCTCCGCCGTCGGGCTGGTGCTGCTGGTGACCGCGATGGTGATCACCGTGATCCAGCTGTGGCTCACGGGGACCATCGGAAGGAGGAGCAAGGGATGACCACGACGAGCGTCAAACCCGCCAAGGAATCCAAGCTGAACTACAGCCCCGTCGCCCGCGCGCTGTTGATCTGCTTTTTTACGCTGCTGGGCTGCATGATCCTGATCCCGCTGGTCGCTATGGTGCTTGGCACGTTCAAGGGCGGCGCGGAGCTGTGGCGCAGCGGGCTGAACCTCAATCCCGAGTTCGAAAAATGGAGCCTCGCCTCCTGGCGCTACCTGTTCACGGGCGTCTCGCTCAGCGGCGAATACCTGCCCCACGACTATTTCACCTGGTTCAAGAACAGCATGCTGATCACCGTGGTGCAGTCGGTGCTGACGCTGTTCATCAGCGCGTTCGTGGCGTATGGGTTTGAGATGTACGACTTCAAGGGCAAGGGCGTGCTGTTCCTGTGCGTGCTGGTGGTGATGATGATCCCGTTCGAGATCCTGATGCTGCCCATGTACGTGCAGGCCAACAGCATGCGCCTGCTGGACAGCATGTGGGGCGTGATGCTGCCCTTCTTGGCCAGCGTGTCGGCGATCTTTTTCTTCAAACAGTACCTGGCGGGCCTGCCCAAGGACCTGCTGGACGCGGGCCGCGTGGACGGCTGCCATGAATATGCCATCTTCTTCCGCATCATCCTGCCCATCATGGGCCCGGCGATGTCGTCGATGGCGGTGCTGGTGGGCATGGGCGCGTGGAACGCGCTGCTGTGGCCCATGCTGGTGCTGACCACGATGAAAAAATACACGCTGCCCATCGGACTGAACACCCTGTTCACGCCCTACGGCAACAACTACGACCTGATGATCTGCGGCAGTTGCTTCGCGATCCTGCCGATCTTGTTGGTGTACATCTTCGCCCAGCGGTTCATCATCGAGGGCATGACGGCGGGGTCCGTGAAGGGATAGCGGAGGAGCGACGTCTCCCCTCATGCACCACACCTCAAGGAGGTCACCCAGCACATGAAACGAGTTGCGCTCGCCGCGCTGATGCTTCTGACCATGACGGCCCCGGCCCGCGCCGAGTCCCCGCCCACGTTCACCGACGCCTACGTGCACGATCCCTCGATCATCGAGGCGACAGACGGTTACTACTACATCTACGGCAGCCACATGGCGGCCGCCCGCACAAAGGACCTGATGCGCTGGGAGATGCTCTCCACCGACGCCAAGTCCGGCTGCACGCTGGTGACCGACGTGCAGCACCAGATGGCTGAGGCGCTCGCCTGGGCCAAGACCGACACGTTCTGGGCGTCCGACGTGCAGCAGCTCCGGGACGGCAAGTATTATCTCTATTACTGCGCCTGCGAGGGCTCAAGCCCGCTCAGCGCCATGGGCCTGGCGGTGTCGGATAAGCCCGAAGGGCCGTTCGAGGACCGGGGCATTTTCCTTCGGTCCGGCATGACCGGCGCGTCCGAGGACGGCACACCCTACGACGCCACTGTGCACCCGAACGTCATCGACGCGCACACCTTCTTCGACAGGGACGGCGCGCTGTGGATGGTCTACGGCTCGTACTCCGGCGGGATCTACATCCTGCGGATGGACGATCAGACCGGCCTGCCGCTGCCAAATCAGGGCTACGGGAAAAAGCTGCTGGGCAACAACCACAGCCGCATCGAGGGCCCGTACATCCTGTACGCGCCGGACACCGACTACTACTATCTGTTCCTGTCCTTCGGCGGGCTGGACGCCAGCGGCGGCTACAACATCCGCGTGTGCCGCTCAAAGCAGCCCGACGGCCCGTACCTGGACGCGCTGGGCCAGGACATGATCTCCTGCGGCGGGCCGGACGGCTCGTTCTTCGACGACCGGGCCATCGAGCCTTTCGGCGTGAAGCTGATGGGCGGGTTCCGGTTCATGCCGATCGAGGGCGTCACTGCGCTGCCCGAGCAGGCGTACAAGTCGCCCGGGCACAACAGCGCGCTGTACGACGACGCCACAGGCCGCTACTTCCTGGTGTTCCACACCCGGTTTTCCGCGCTGGGCGACGAGCACAGGGTGCGCGTGCACCAGTTCTGGCTCAACGGCGAGGGCTGGCCGGTGGTGTCGCCGCTGCGGTACGCAGGGGCGTTCGAAGCACCGGATCGCGCATCGCTGGCGGGGGATTGGCGGCTGCTGCGCCATGAAAAGGACATCAACCCGCTGCAGCACCGCAGCGTGGCAGTGGTGTTCGGCGCGGACGGCGCGGTCAGCGGCGAGCTTTCGGGCGCGTGGCGCGAAGACAGCGTGACGCTGGACGGCGCAACCTATCAGGGCGCGTACGAAAAGGCCTATGACGCCGAGCAAGGGGCGTGGGTGAATGTGCTCACGATGCTGTCCAAAGACGGCGAGGCGCTGTGGGGGATACAGACAAAGAAATAGACGAAAACGCAGCGTCGCTCATGCGGCGGCGAGGACAAGCCCCCGCCCTACAAGAGCCAGATGCGCACGGCCCGTTGCGATACGCGCCCATCGCCCTTGTAGGGCGGGGGCTTGCCCCCGCCGCCGCGTGAGCGACGTACCCCAACTGCCCCTGATCCACTGATCAATACACATCACAAGGAGACATCACCATGAAGAAAGCCACCATGACCCTGGACCGCGCATATTCCATCGGCCGGATCGATCCGCGCCTGTACGGCAACTTCATTGAGCACCTGGGCCGCGCCGTGTACGGCGGCATCTACGAGCCGGGCCATCCGACCGCCGACGAGCACGGCTTCCGCCGCGATGTCATCGAGCTGGTGAAAAAGCTGGACGTGCCCGTGGTGCGCTATCCGGGCGGCAACTTCGTGTCCGGCTTCAACTGGGAGGACAGCATCGGCCCGGTCCAGGACCGCCCGCACCGCCTGGACCTGGCGTGGTTCACCACCGAGACCAACGAGGTCGGGCTGCACGAGTTCGCCGCCTGGTGCAAGGAGGCGAACACAGAGCTGATGTACGCCATCAACCTGGGCACCCGCGGCGTGGACGCGGCGCGGAACGTGGTGGAGTACGCCAACCATCCGGGCGGCAGCTACTGGTCCGACCTGCGCATCAAGAACGGCGCGAAGGACCCCTTCGGCATCAAGCTGTGGTGCCTGGGCAACGAGATGGACGGCCCCTGGCAGATCGCGCACAAGACCGCCACCGAGTATGGCCGCATCGCCAACGAGGCCGGAAAGGCCATGAAGTGGGTGGACCCGTCCATTGAGCTGGTTGCCTGCGGCAGCTCCTCCAGCCAGATGCCCACCTTCGGCGACTGGGAGCTGACGATGCTGAACGAGTGCTATGACGCGGTGGACTATGTGTCGCTGCACCGCTACTATGGCAACCCCACCAACGACACCCGCGGCTTCTTGGCCCGCTCCATGGACATGGACGCGTTCATCAAGACCGTGGTCGCCATCTGCGACGCCGTGGGCGGAAAGAAGCATTCCAAGAAAAAGCTGCACCTGTCGTTCGACGAGTGGAACGTGTGGTATCATTCCGCCCAGCAGGACAAGGACATCTGGAAGACGGATAAGTGGAACCGCGCGCTGCCGCTGCTGGAGGACATCTACAACTTCGAGGACGCGCTGCTGGTCGGCTCCATGCTGGTCACGTTCCTGCGCAACGCCGACCGCGTCAAGATCGCGTGCATGGCGCAGCTGGTGAACGTCATCGCGCCCATCATGACCCGAAGTGGCGGCGGCGCGTGGGCGCAGACCATCTTCTGGCCGCTGATGCACGCCAGCAAGTACGGCCGCGGCACCGCGCTGCGGGCCATCGTGGACAGCCCGGTCTACGACTGCAAGGACTATGAGGCCGTGCCGGAGCTGGACGCCACCGCCACGCTAGGCGACGACGGCAGCGTCACGATCTTTGCGGTGAACCGGAGCCTCAGCGAGGGCATGCAGCTGTCTGTGGACCTGCGCGACTTCCCGGGGCTTTCGAAGGTGAGCCACGAGCTGCTGCACCACGACGACGTGAAGGCTGTCAACACCGAGGAAAACCCGGACAACGTGCGGCCCGTGACCGGCCACGGCGGCAAGCTGGACGGCGGCAGACTGGAGATCGAAGTGCCCGCGCTGAGCTGGAATGTGATTCGGTTGACGAAGTAAGGTTGATATCCGGGCAGAGCATTCTGTTCATCCGTTCCCTTTCGTCGTCATCCTGAGTGCCAGCGAAGGACCTTCCTCAAACTGAACCTCGGATATCTTGAGGAAGGTCCTTCGCTGGCGCTCAGGATGACGGCGAAGCGGGAAACACGAGTGCGATGATTTGAGCCACAAAGGAGGACACCCCCCATGAAACCCCTCAAGCAATACGAGTTTTGGTTCGTCGCCGGCTCCCAGCACCTGTACGGCGACGAGACCCTGGCCCAGGTCCGCGCACACGCCGAGGAGATGGCCCAATCCCTGAACGGCGCCGCGTCCATCCCGGCGACCGTCGTCTACAGGCCCATCGTCACCACACCGGACCAGATTCTGCAGACCATGATGGCCGCCAACGCCGACCCGGCCTGCGCGGGCGTGATCTGCTGGATGCACACGTTTTCCCCGTCCAAGATGTGGATCGGCGGCCTTTCCGCGCTGCAGAAGCCGTACCTGCACCTACACACCCAGTATGGCCGCAACATCCCCGACGAGGGCATCGACATGGACTTCATGAACCTGAACCAGTCCGCACACGGCGACCGCGAGCACGGGTTCATCGGCGCGCGCATGCGCATCGCCCGCAAGATCGTGGTCGGCTACTGGCAGGACGCGCCGGTCCAGGAAAAGATCGGGGCCTGGATGCGCAGCGCCGTAGGCGCGCTGGTCAGCCGCAACCTGAAGGTCATGCGCTTCGGCGACAACATGCGCCAGGTGGCGGTCACAGAGGGCGACAAGGTGGAGGTGCAGCTGAAACTGGGCTGGCAGGTGAACACCTGGCCGGTGGGCGACCTGGTGCAGATCCTGGACGGTGTGACCGAGGCGGAGATCGACGCCCAGATGGCGCGGTACGACGAAAACTATGACATGGCCACAGGCGATGTGGCGTCCGTGCGTTACCAGGCGAAAGAAGAGATCGCCATCAAGAAAATGCTGGACCGCGAGGGCTGCTGTGCGTATACCAACACCTTCGAGGACCTGCACGGCATGCGCCAGCTCCCGGGCCTCGCGTCCCAGGACCTGATGGCCCAGGGCTACGGCTACGGCGGCGAGGGCGACTGGAAGGTCAGCGCCATGACCCACATCATGAAGCGGATGGCGACCGGTCTCACCGGCGGCACGGCGTTCATGGAGGACTACACCTACGACCTGGCGGAGGGCAACGAGCTGAGCCTCGGCGCGCACATGCTGGAGGTCTGCCCGTCCCTGGCGGCGGCGCGGCCCACCATCCACGTGGACCCGCTGGGCATCGGCGACCGCGAGCCGCCCGCGCGGCTGGTCTTCGAGGGCCACGAAGGTGCGGCCATCGTGGCCAGCCTGGTGGACATGGGCGGCAGACTGCGCCTGATCGTCCAGGACGTGCAGGCCGTGAAGCCCATCTACAAAATGCCGAACCTGCCCGTGGCGCGGGTGATGTGGAAGGCGTACCCCTCGTTCGCCGAGGGCGCGGAGTGCTGGATCCTGGCTGGCGGCGCGCACCACACCGTGTTCAGCTACGACGTGACCTACGAGATGATGGCCGACTGGGCCGAGATCATGGGGATTGAGTGCGTGCACATTGGGAAGGACACACAAGTCGAGCAGTTCAAGCGGGATTTGTTCGTGGCGGACCTGGCTTGGAAGTTGCGGTAGGCGCACCCCCGTCATCCTGAGCGCAGCGAAAGAACTTACTCAAAATTTAAACAAGAAAATATTATGAAAGTACATAGCAGAGCGAACGAATAACCGGGTGGGCCATACGCCAAATACAAACCCAGCACGCCCCCAACAAAAC
>JAVBUD010000074.1:0-6153 GCA_031555755.1 Eubacteriales bacterium
TATCATCTCGCAATCGCCTTCGCCATTGCTCGATTACTCATCTCGGAATCTGACTTCTTTCTCTTCTCTCTCTTCCCACGAATCAAGACTCATTTGTCTTGCTTCGCGGTGCTCTCTGTATCGTTTTCAAGGATCGTGTGCGCCGTGTTTTCTCGTGAGGCGCAAGAGTTATTATAGCAAACGGATCGCCCAATGTCAACACTTTTTATTCATTTTTCGTCAGGAATTTTTCGGATGTCGAATCCACTACATGATGTGGTCGGATACAGCGTTTGCCTCTACGGATAGACAAAAGCGCCGATATGAGCTGGAAAATCCCGGAAATCGGCGCTGTTTCAGTTCGTTTAGGTTGTGTTAGATCGATGAAAACTGCAGATGCGCCAGGGCCGCCGCGCCCAGAATGCCTGCGTCATTGCCATATTTCGCCAACACGATCTGCGTGGGCCGGGTGAGCCAATCCTCGCATTTGGCCATGCGGGCGCGGACCTTGCCCAGGAAGAACTCGCCCGCGTTGCTGAGGCCGCCACCGAGGACCACACAGTCAGGCGAGAGCACGGCCATGATGGAGATTAGGCCCAACGCGACCTCTTCGATATAATGATGGAACACCCGCGCGAACTGCGGGTCGCCGGCCTTCGCACCGTCGACGATCTCCTTGACCGAATAGCGGCCGCCCATCATGCGCTGGAGCGCAGTGGTGGACGCATAGACCTCATAACAACCACGATGTCCGCAGTTGCAGGGCCTGCCGCCGCCGTGGGTGATGACATGGCCCAACTCGGCTGCGGAATTGTAGCGGCCGCGATAGGGCCGGCCATCGATGATCATCGCGCCGCCGACGCCGGTGCCGTAGGTGAGGTAGGCCACGTTTTCCGCGCCCTCGCACGCGCCGGACATCCATTCAGCGATCATGGCGCACTGGGCATCATTGTCGATGGCCACGGGCAGGCCGAGGAATCCGGACAGGATGTCCCGGGCGGGCACGTCGCGCCAGTGCAGGTTGTCGGCCTGGGTGGTGCCCAACTGGGTGTTGACCTTGCCGGCCATGGACAGCCCCGCAAAGCGGACGTTCGGATAGGCGCGCAGCGCAGGCGCGGCGGCTTGGGCGACCTTGTGCAGCATGGTCTCGGGATCGCCCTTCTCGAAGGGGATCTGTTTGCGCCAGGGAATCTCGCCATCGGGCGTGACGACGCCGAGCTTGACGGACGTGCCGCCGATGTCAATGCCCAGGATGGGGGTCATGCGGTCTGTCATGGGTTGGACCTCCGGGTATTTGATTGGGGGTACGCGTCTTCATTCTGGAGCGCCTATTGGGTTTGCTATTCGCCAGTATGAGGATGTTTTCCTGCCAGATGGGTGGGTAATTCGGAATATAACTGAATAATCGTTGTGTTCGGAATAAAAACCTACTATAATAGAAGGCACACGATTTTTCATGAGGTACGAAGGCAGGCGAAGCGGGTTTGGCAAGGATCATCGCGGTCACCAACCAGAAGGGCGGCGTGGGGAAGACGACCACGTCGGTGAACCTCAGCGCATGCCTGGCGGACGCGGGCAAGCGCGTGTTGTTGATCGACATCGACCCGCAGGGCAACGCCACAAGCGGCCTGGGCCAATCAAAGAAGGGCAAGCACTCGGTGTACGACGTGTTGATCGGCGAGGTAACTATAAAGGAAGCGATTGTGCACACCGACTACGCCGCACTGGACCTGCTGCCCTCGACGATCAGCCTGGCGGGCGCGGAGATCGAGCTGGTGGACATCGAGCGGCGTGAGCAGTTGCTGAAGAAGGCGCTGGCGCCGCTGGCGAAGGAGTACGACTACATCATGATGGACTGCCCGCCGTCGCTGGGGCTGCTGACGCTAAACGCGCTGACGGCATCGGACAGCGTGCTGGTGCCGATCCAATGCGAGTATTACGCACTGGAGGGCGTGGGGCAGCTGATGAACACGCTGAATCTGGTGCGGAAGCGGCTGAATCCGGGGCTCGAGGTGGAGGGCGTTGTGCTGACGATGCTGGACGGGCGCACGAATCTGGGGCTGCAGGTGGTCCAGGAGGTCAAGAAGTACTTCAAGGACCGGGTTTTTACGACGATTATCCCGAGGAATGTGCGGCTGAGCGAGGCGCCGAGCCACGGGCTGCCGATTCATTTGTACGATGGTAAGTGCCAGGGCGCGCTGGCGTACAAGGAACTCGCCGCCGAACTGATCGGCGAGAAGAGCGCAAAAGACGACTGGTAACCCCCTCGAAAGAGCACAGCGAAGCGACACCAGGGAGTCCAGAGGGAATAATTCCCTCTGGCGGGAGGTCTCGGAGGGCAGCGCCCTCTGAGCCCCGTGAGGGCGTGACCTCGCGCGGACCGACAAATGTGAAGAAGGTCCTTCGCTGCGCTCAGGATGACGAGGTTGGTGCGCGACGAAAAGTTGAGGGACGCGCGGCGTTCTCAAAGTTCGCCGCGATGCCGTGAGGCGAGCGGCGGACGAGTCGTTTCTCCTCTTGCGCGGCGGAGTGGCTGATTGATTGGTGAAGGGTGAATGCAAAGTGGCGAAGGCTGTGAAACATGGGTTGGGCAGGGGATTGGACGCGCTGTTAGGGGCGGAGCCCACGGCGCGCGCTGAGGCTGCGCCGGAGGTTGTTCGCGACGCGGTCGCGCTGGTCAAAATATCGGACATCGATCCGAACCGCGACCAGCCGCGGCGACGGTTCGGGGAGGAGCAGCTCAAAGAGCTGGCGGACTCCATCAAGAGCGTGGGCGTGATCCAGCCGATCATCCTCAGGCGGAGCGGGTCGCGCTATCAGATCATCGCCGGTGAGCGGCGCTGGCGGGCTGCGCGGCTTGCGGGCCTCTCTGAGATCCCCGCGATCGTGCGCGACTGGGATGAGGCCGTGCGGCTCGAGGTCGCGCTGATCGAGAACCTGCAGCGCGACGACCTGAACCCCATCGAGCAGGCAGCGGGCATCCGCCGCCTGATGGACCAGTGCGGATACACGCAGGAGACGGCGGCGGAGCGCCTGGGCATGAGCCGGCCCGCACTGGCCAACCTGCTGCGGCTGCTGGCGCTGCCGGAAGAGGTCCAGGAACTGCTGGTGTCCGGAAAACTCAGCGCGGGCCACGGCCGGGCGTTGGTGCCGCTGGAAAGCGCGGCGCTGCAGCGGAAACTGGCGGACCACGCGGTGGCACAGGGACTGTCCGTGCGCCAATTGGAGCGCCTCTGCAAGGCGTTACCCGAAGCAAATGAGCCGGTCGAAGAAAAAACAAAGCGGCGCGACCCCGCACAGGTGGAACTGGAGCGCATGGCGCGGGATGTGTTCGGCACAAAGGTTCGGCTGGACGGCGACGCGGACAAGGGCAAACTGGTGCTGCACTATTTTTCGAGCGAGGACCTGCAGCGGATTTGGGATGTGCTGGAGATCATGGCGCAGGCGGGACAATAAGCAGGGAGGGATTGACTATGGTTTCGGAACTGCAGCTTCATATTCTTGAGATACTGGCCGGGGACGCGCGGGTTTCTCAGGCGCAGATCGCGCTGATGACCGGGCATGCGGTGGCGGAGGTCGCCGAGGCCATCGCGGAGCTGGAGAAGCGGAAGGTCATCGTCAACTATCCGGCGACGATCAACTGGGATCTGGTGGACAAGGATGAGGTCGAGGCGCTGATCGAGGTGCGCGTCACGCCCCAGCGGGGCGAGGGTTTCGACGCCATCGCGGAGCGGATCTACCGGTTCGAGGAGGTCCATTCCGTGTACCTGATGAGCGGCGACTATGACCTAATGGTGCTGATCCGCGGGCGCACGATGAAGCAGCTGGCACTGTTCGTGGCGGAAAAGCTGTCCACGCTGGAGCATGTCAACAGCACCGCCACCCACTTCGTGCTGAAAAAGTACAAGTACAACGGCGTGATCCTCACCGGCGCGCAGGACGACAAGCGAATGGCGGTGACGCCGTGATGGACTATGAAAAGATCGTCTGCCGGCGCATCGCGGACGTGCCGCCGTCGGGCATCCGCAAGTTTTTTGACATCGTCAGCGAGATGAAGGACGCCATTTCCCTGGGCGTGGGCGAGCCGGATTTCACCACGCCCTGGCGGTACAACGACGCCGCCATCTACTCGCTGCGCGAAGGCCACACCCACTACACCAGCAACTGGGGCCTGCTGGAGTTGCGCCGCGCCATCGCGAAATATGAGCTGAAGCGGTTCGGCGTCGAATACAACCCCGCCAATGAGATCCTGGTCACCGTCGGCGCCAGCGAGGGCATCGACCTGGCGCTGCGCGCGCTGGTGGAGCCCGGCGACGAGGTGATCGCGCCGGACCCGACGTATGTGTCGTATGTGCCGGGCATCGTGTTCGCGGGCGGTACCTGCGTGACGCTGCCGACGTACGCCAAGGACCAGTTCAAGATGACGCCAGAGGCGCTCAGGGCGGCGATCTCCCCGAAAACCAAGGCGCTGATCCTGCCATACCCGAACAACCCCACCGGCGGTGTCATGGACCGGCAGGACATGGAGGCCATCGCGGCCGTGCTCAGGGACACGGACATCATCGTCATCGCGGACGAGATCTACGCCGAGCTGAACTACGCCGACCAGCCGCACTGCTCGTTCGCGTCGATTCCGGGCATGTGGGACCGCACGATCACGCTGAACGGGTTTTCCAAGGCGTTCGCCATGACCGGCTGGCGCATGGGCTATGCCTGCGCGCCGCGCGAGATCCTGGACGTGATGGTCAAGATCCACCAGTACACCATGCTGTGTGCGCCTACGGCCGGCCAGTACGCGGCGCTGGAGGCGCTGGAGACGGGGTTGGAGAACGACTTCGCGGACGTGTCGCAGATGGTGCGCACCTACGACCGCAGGCGGCGGATCGTGGTGGACGCGTTCAACAAGATGGGCCTCACCTGCTTTGAGCCACTAGGTGCTTTCTACGCGTTCCCGTCGATCCGGTCCACGGGGCTGACCAGCCAGGCGTTCTGTCAGGCGCTGCTGGAGGCCAAGAAGGTGGCGACGGTCCCGGGCGACGCGTTCGGCGCGCTGGGCGAGGGCCACATCCGCGTGTCGTACGCCACAGCGACGGACAAGGTGATCGAGGCGATGCGGCTGATCGCGGAATTCATGGACGAACGCAGCAAATAAGTCTTCCATAGAATGAGAGTGCAACCCGTTTGGGTGGCGCTCTTTTTGTTGATGCATAAATGGAAGGAAGATACATGCATGGAGGACAGAATATGTTTGAGGCACAGGCGTTGCGCGCGCTGGTGTTGTCGGTGTTAGCGGGCATGTCGACGATGCTGGGCGCGGTGATCATTTTTGTGGCCAAGGGCCGCAGCGAGCGGCTGATCTCGGTGTCGCTGGGGTTCGCGGCGGGGATCATGATCTCGGTGTCGACGATGGACCTGTATCCAAGCGCGCTGGCGCTGTTCCAGAAGACGTACGATGCACGCGGCTCGGTGTTGCTCGGGGTCGGGTTCCTGGCGATGGGCATTATATTGGCGCTGGGGCTGGACCATTTTGTGCCGCACGAGGCCTTTGATCAGCAGAGCGGCGAGGCGCCGCACAAAGACCTGTTCCGGGTGGGGTTCGTGTCGATGATGGCGATCGCGCTGCACAACTTCCCGGAGGGAATCGCCACGTTCATGGCCGGGTACGACGATCTAGCGCTGGGGATCTCCATCGCGGTGGCGATCTCGCTGCACAACATTCCGGAGGGGATCGCGGTGGCGATGCCGGTGTACTATGCGACGGGTGATAAGCGGCGTGCGCTGAAGTATACGATGTACTCGGCGCTGGCAGAGCCGGTCGGTGCGGTGCTCGCGTTTTTGGTGCTGAGGCCGTTCATCACGGGACCGGTGCTGGCGTCGGTTTTCGCGGGGATTTCGGGGATCATGATCTATATTTCGGTGGAGGAGCTGATTCCGAGCTCCAGGCAGTATGGGCACGACAGGGCGGCGCTGGTGGCGACGCTGGTGGGGTTCTGCTTGATGCCGCTCACACATGTAATTTGATCGAGGGCGCGAAGCGAAAAAGGGAGTCCTGAGGGGCTATCCCGTTTGGGGAGGTCCACGAGGCCGTGGCGCTGTGTCGCCGGGGGACCGTCACCGACAAACACACACACCCGAGGAGAGACGCAACATACCCAATCCCCGATCCCCCGGCCG
>JAVBUD010000169.1:0-22853 GCA_031555755.1 Eubacteriales bacterium
CGGGGCGGCGACGGGCGCGGCCACCGGGGCCGGGGCCACATAGGTCACTTGGGGCGCGCCACCGGCGATCTCTTCGACATCCACGATGTAGGGCTGGCCGTTGACAGTGATCTGGAAAGTGCGCATGATGGAATCCTCCTCAATAAAATTGACATTGTTGGAATGAGTACGTGCGGCGCGGTTTTTCCACGCGATTTGATCTTAGTAACCGATCGACTCCTGCCGCCCGGCGCTTCCCCAGGCGGACGCGCCCGGCACCCTGCGCACGGCGCGCACCACCAGATGGCGGCCGCTGCCCGATTCGGCCTCATACGCCATCAGCGCGGCGGTGATGGCCGCGACGATCTGGGCGTCCTGCTCCATGGAGACCGCCGCGATGGCCGCGATGGCCGCGATCTGCTCCGGCGGCAGCTCGTCCGTCGGCGCCGCCGCGACGGGCGCGGACTTCGCGGGCTTTTCCGCCCGGTCGCGCTTGAGCACGCGGCTCATCAGTGTGGTCAGCGCGATCAGGATGATCAGACCGACGAACACCACGACCATGCCGATGACCATCACGAACACGCTGTTCAGTATGTTGCTTCCCATCTATATCGTCCCACCTTTCAGGCCTAAAGCGGCAGGTTGGCGTGCTTTTTGGGCAGGCGCTGATCGCGCTTGGAGGACAGCATCTCCAGCGCGGCGGCCAGCAGCTGGCGCGTCTCCTGGGGCTCGATCACGTCGTCCACATAGCCCAGCTTGGCGGCGTTGATGCCGTCGGCCTGGTTGTCCTGATAGTCCTGCTCCAGCTGGGCCCGCTTTTCCTCGGGGTTGTCCAGGCCCTTGAGCTGGTCCTCCAACAGCACCTGCACAGCGGCGGGCGCGTCCAGCGGGGCGATCATCGCGCCTGGCCAGGCGTAGACCGCGTCCGCCACGGGGCGGGATGCCAGCGCCATGTAGGACGCACCCACGGCCTTGCCGGTGACGATGGCGACGCGGGCGGTGGTGGCCTCGGAGAGGGCGGTCATGAGCTGCGCGCCTGCGCGGGCCAGCTTGCCCTGGGCGTGGTCCTTGGCGATGCCCAGGCCGATGCTGTCCACGAAGCTGATCAGCGGGATGTTGAAGCTGTCGCACACGGAGGCGAACCGGGCGGCTTTTCCGCAGCCCTTGACGGACAGCGCGCCGCCGTCCACGGACGGTTGGTTGGCGATGAAGCCGACGGTGCGGCCGCCGATGGCCGCCAGCGCGGTGACCATCTCGGGCGCGTAGGCCGCGCCGAGCTGCAGCAGCGTGCCGCGATCGGCCACCTTGCCCAGCACGTCCACGATGTCCGCGACCGCGTCGATGGCGTTCAGCTCCGGCAGTTGCCGGTTCAGGTCATCGGCGGCGGCGAAGTCCACCGGGGCGTCCTCCAGGTTGTTCGAGGGCAGCAGGATGAGGGCCTTCCGCGCCAGGGCGATGGCCTCCTCGTCGGTCTTGGCGGTGAGCTGGGCGATGCCGCTCTTTTCGGAGGCCTGGATGCCGCCCAGCGACTCCGCGGTGACGCGGCTGTCGGTGTTGGCCGAGACCAGCTGCGGACCGTTCACGAACAGCCTGCCCGCGCCGGACTGCACGCACACGTCTGCCAAGGCGGCGATCATGGCGCTGACGCCCGCGCACTGGCCCATGACCAGCGCCACCTGGGGCACCACGCCCGAGAGCGCGGCGGTCTTGGCGGCGATTTTCGCGTAGGCGTCCACGGCGTTCACACCCTCGAGCAGTTTCGCGCCGATGCTGTCGTAGATGCCCACCACAGGCGCGCCGGTCTTGCCCGCCAGGTCCATGACTTTCAGCACTTTTCGCGCGTGCTCCGCGCCCACCGCGCCGCCGCCGGACACATAGTCCTGGGCGAACACGAACGCGGGGCGGCCGTCCACCAGGCCATAGCCCGTGACGACGCCGGATGCACCGTCCGCGCCGGCCAGCGCGTCCAGCTCCACAAAGCTCTGCGGGTCCAGCAGCAGAGACACCCGCTCGCGGGCCGTGAGCTTTGACAGCTTCTGTTGTTCGGCCAGACGGTCGGGATCGCCCTTCGCGATGGCTGCCTTGCGCTCGCGAATGAGGGGCAGGTTGCGTTCCACACTCATGCGTCTTCCCTCCAAACTTGATGTACCAATCTATATAAAGGTCCATATTCACTCAAATTCTCTATTTCGACGGCCCTTAACCTAATCCTGCTTGCTGCACTGTATAGATTCTGTTACGTTTTTGGGGCCATGGCACTATTGACTAAGTTTTATCAATCGGAGCGATGCAATATGATACAGTCCCTGATCAAGGCCTCGGCACAGGCTCTGGGCATCGAGCTCAGCGCTTCCCAGGCAGAACAGTTTTCCGCATACCACGAGCTGCTGCTGGAGGGCAACCAGCGGATGAACCTGACCCGAATCCGCGTGGACGAGCCGAAGGAGGCCGTGGACCGCCACTACATCGACAGCATCGCGCCGCTGGCCCAGCCGGGGCTGCTGCGGGGCTGCAAGCACATCGTGGATGTGGGCGCGGGCGCGGGGTTTCCGGGCGTGCCGCTGGCGATCATGCTGCCGGGCACGCATGTGGTGATGCTGGACGCATTGAAGAAGCGGGTGGGCTTTCTAAATGAAGTGATCGAAAAGCTGGGCCTGAACGCGGAGGCCGTGCATGTGCGGGCGGAGGACGCGGGCCACGATCCGGCGCTGCGAGAACGTTTCGACGCGGCGGTGGCCCGGGCCGTGGCCGCGCTGCCGCAACTGCTGGAGCTGTCGCTGCCGCTGGTGCGGGTCGGCGGGGTGTTCGTGGCGTACAAGGGGCCGACGCTGGCCGAGGAACTGCGGGATTCGGCATCGACGATCCGCGCACTGGGTGGAGGAAAAACGCGGGTCTATGACGCGTGCGTGCCGGACCGGGTGGATTGGGAGCACAAGCTGTGCGCGGTGGAGAAGACAAAGGGGACGCCGAAGGGGTATCCGAGAAAGCCTGCGGAGATAGAAAAGAAGCCAATCGAATAGAAGAGGGCGTCGCCTGCGGGCGGGTGCGGGCGGGCGTAGAAGCCCGCCCGCCCGCAGGCGACGCCCTATCTGCCTACTTCCCGAACAGCTGCACCCAGTACATGATCCCGTTGACCTGATAGGCGCACACGCCGATGGTGCGCAGGCTGGGGCGCAGGATCGTGGCCTTGTGGCCGCTGCTGCTCATCCAGGCCGCCATGACCTTCGCGGCGCTCTGCTGGCCCTTGGCGATGTTTTCGCCCACAGCCTTGGCGGACGCGGTGATGCCGCGCTGGCCGTTGGGGCGGGTATGGCTGAATTTCGAAACGATCTCCTGCGCCCTGACGCAGGCTGCACGGGTCAGCTCAGGGTCCACGGTGAGCTGGGACAGTCCCGTCTTGGCGCGGTCCGCGTTGGTCTCCGAGACGACCTGGGCCGCCATGGAGGACATGCTGCTGCCGCGGGCCGAAGCGCTGGCGCTGACGGGCTTCACCGCAGATGAAGGGCAGTTTTTGCCGCTGCAGCTCGCGTTCGGACAGTTAGCGCCCACGCACACCGACTTGGGGCACCCGGCGCCGGTGCAGTTCTGCTTGGCGCAGTTGCCAAACTGCGAGCTGCAGTTCGTGGCCGCCTGCGCCGCGATGGGCATGGCCATCATCAAAACCAGGACCAAAATCAATAGTCTTTTCATTCGTACAATCTCCTTGCTTTGAAATGCTTTTGAAATAATCTCGAGATATTTCACCGCAGATTGTAACAAGTTATCCTGTTTATGTCAAGCTATTTTGGTCATTTGGCATGATTTGGCAGGGCGGTTCATGTCGACGGCAGGGCTGAGGTCGCCCAAAACTTTGTCAGCAGCGCGTCCATCTCATGCACTGTGCGGGCAGGGCGCACTTGCCAGTGTTCGGGGAGCAGCGGCCGGTATTCCTCCCTGGCGAACCGGTCGTCGATCAGCAGCACCACGCCGCGATCGCGGTCGGTCCGGATCACCCGCCCCGCAGCCTGCAGCACGCGCTCCAGGCCCGGATAGGTGTAGGCATAGTGATACCCGTCCCCCGCGTCGTCCAGCAACTCGCGCATTTTCTCGCGCTCGAAGCTAATCTGAGGGATGCCCACGCCCACGATGGCGGCGCCGCTGAGCCGCTCGCCGGGCAGGTCCACGCCCTCGGCGAAGATGCCGCCCATGGCGATGAGGGCCAGCATGGACCGGCTGGGGCCCTCCTCAAACTGGTCCAGGAACGCCGCCCGCGCCGCGTCGTCCATCTGACCCTGCTGCACCAGCAGCCGCACAGAGCCGTCCGCCTCCAGCATCTCCTTCACCTTCTGCAGGTAGGCGTGGGACGGGAAGCAGGCCAGATAATTGCCGGGCTTGGCGGCGCACATCGACAGCAGCGCCCGGGCCACGTCAGGCAGCGTGCGGTCGCGCATGGCGTAGCGGGTCTGGATGGGCAATCTCAGCACCAGCAGGTTTTCCTCGGGGAACGGCGACGGCAGGCTGAGCATGGCGTCACCCCGGTCCTCAGACAGGCCGCAGGCGTCAAAATAGTGCCGCATCGGCGACAGCGTGGCCGAGAACAGCACGCAGCCGCGCACGCCCTTGTAGCAGCCCGCCAGGTACGGCGCGGCGTCGTAGCACCACAGCTTCACCGACACCGCCGATTTTCCGTGAGGCGCGATCAGCGTGCGGTAGCTGTCGCCGTACAGCTCCAGCGCGCGCAGGTAGCTCAGCGCCGCGAAATAGCCGTCCGTCAGCGCGGGCAGGTGCGGGCCGTCGTCGTCGAAAACCCTCTGGGCGGCTTCCGTGAACCTGCCCAGCGCCACCTCCAGCGCCTCGGGCGGCGAAAGCTCCATCTCCGGCTCGTCATGCGCCTCGCGGATGGCCTTGAACGCCCGGATCAGCGCGCCCAGCGCCCGATACAGGCCCTTGCGCCCGATGAGCTTGCCCACCTCGCGCCGCAGCGACTCGAAGTCGCGCTGGTTGAGCTCCGCGCTGAGCATGGCCCGGACGCGGTCGGGCAGGTTGTGGGCCTCGTCGATCAGCAGCGCGTAGTCGCCGCCGTCCAGGAAAAACCGCTTCAGCCGGACGCGCGGATCGAAGGCGTGGTTGTAGTCGCAGATGATCACATCGGCAATCTCGCTGAGGTCCAGCGACAACTCAAACGGGCACAGGCCGTGGCGCTCCGCCAGCGCCTCGATGTCCGGGCGGGCCAGCCGCTCCATCGAGAGGCCCTCATACAGCGCCGCGCGACGCCGGTCGTAGTAGCCCCGGGCGCGGTCGCAGGTCTCGGGGGAGCAGCGCTCGCCGGGGCGCAGGCACAGCTTTTCCTTGGCCGTCAGCGTGACGCTGCGCAGCACCAGGCCCCGCCCGCGCATGCGCTCCAGCGTGCCCTCGGCCACGGCGCGGGTGGTGGTCCGCGCGGTGAGGTAAAATGCCTTATCCACCAGCCCCTCGCCCAGCGCCTTCAGCGCCGGGAACAGCGCCGCCGCCGTCTTGCCGATGCCGGTGGGCGCCTCGGCAAGCAGGCATTTGCCCTCCCGCAGCGCATAAAACGCGTTGGCCGCCATCTCCCGCTGGCCGGACCGATAGCCGTCGAAGGGAAAGCCCAGCGCCGTGATCGTGGGCCTACTGCGCCCGATCCACTCGCCCACGGCCCTGAGCCAGCGGGCGTAAGGGCGGGCGTAGGCCAGGAACTTTACCGCCAACACAGCCGCGTCAAAGCCGCGCTCAAACCGCGCCATCGCGCCGCTGAGGTTGTAGTAGGTCAGCCGCACCCGCGCGCCAGGCAGACCGTGCTTTTCGCAGACCATGTGCGCGTACATCTCCGCCTGGGCCCAGTGGACCGGATAATCGTCCTCTGAGATGGCCTGTACGTCCCGCTGTGTGGTCTTGATCTCGTCCACCAGCGGCCATTCGCCGTCCGCCATCAGCAGCCCGTCGATGCGGCCGCGCACGCACAGCGCAATGCCGTCCACCTCGCAGTCGAGCCGGACGGCGACCTCGGATTTGTACCCCGCCGGATAGCCGCCCTGCACGGTCTGATGGCCCTTGATGCCGTCCTGCATGCGGTCCATCAGCTGCCGGTCCATGGCCAGGTCCCCGCCCTCCAGCGCGAACTCGGCCAGGGCGCGGACATTGATGGGGTGGGAAGTCGGGTTTTCGCTTGACATTGGTTAGTTGTACCTTTACAATTGATGTCATATGGGTAGAGGGACGGCCGCCCGCGCGGGTGAACACCCCCATTCTACCCGAATCCATCCATTTATGCAACACACCAAGGGAGGCCATGCCCATGGACCTTTATCCGCTGCTGATGCATCCCTTCTATCGCCACGGCGAGCTCACCCCCTGGGGCGGGTCGGCCCTGCGCGACCTGTTCGGCAAGGACATCCCCGACGACCTGACCGGCGAATCGCTGGAGATCTCCGGGTTCCCGCCCACGCCCTCCTCCGTCGTCAACGGCCCATTGTCGGGCAAGACCTTGCCCGAGGTCATGGCCCTATGGGGTGAGGCGCTGACCGGCATCTCCTCCGACGAGTTCCCGCTGATGCTGAAGCTGATCGACGCCCGCGACATGCTGTCGCTGCAGGTGCACCCCGGCGACGAATACGCGGCCGCACACGAAAACGGCAAGCGCGGCAAGACCGAGGCTTGGGTCATCCTGTCAGCCCCCCACGGCGCGGAACTGGTCTACGGCGTGAATTGCGACAAGGACGCGCTGAGGCGGGCCATCGACGAAAACGAACTGGAGCGGGCGCTGCGGTTCGTGAAAGTGGCCCCCGGCGACGTGCTGTACATGCCCCACGGCATGGTGCACGCCCTGGGCAGCGGCATCATCATCTATGAGATCCAGCAGTCCTCCGACGTCACGTACCGGTTCTGGGACTGGGGCCGCATGGGCACCGACGGAAAGCCTCGCCAGCTTCACATGGAAAAGGCGTTCGAGGTCACCGACTGCGACATCAAGCTGGGCAAGCTGCCCGGCGCGACGGTGATCGTTCCGGGCGGCAGCAAGACCGCCTACATCTCCGACGAGAATTTTGAGCTGTGGCGGCTGAATGTGGCCGGGCACATGCCGCTGGATGCGGGCCGCATGCTGTTCATCACGCCCATGGGGCCGTGCAAAATGACCTGGTCTGGCGGCGAGCTGGACCTCGCGCCGATGCAGTGTGTGCTGGTCCCGGCGGGCCTCCGCGGCGTGGCCCTCGAAGGTGCGCTGCCGGTGCTGATGAGCACCACGCCCGATCACGAAGCCCTCCGCGCCCAGCTCGGCTACCGCGCCTCTGCGGTGGCGGGTCTCGCGTAGCGCGCCATGCAGCCCGCACGCAATGACTTCACCCAGGGCAGCGTTCGCGCGCTGATCGCCAAACTGGCCGCGCCCATGATCATGGCGGAGATGGTGAACGCGCTGTACAACATCATAGACCGGATCTTCATCGGGCGCATGCCGGATGTGGGCCCGCTGGCGCTGGCCGGGGTCGGCATCTCGTTCCCGATCATCCTGATCGTCAGCGCGTTCGCGATGCTGTTCGGCATGGGCGGCGCGCCGCTGACCAGCATTCTGCGCGGCGCGGGCGACGATCAGGAGGCGGAAAAGATCCTCGGCGCATCGCTGTTCATGCTGATCCTGTCGGGCGCGGTGATGACGGCGCTGCCTCTGGCGCTGCTGCCCACGCTGCTGCGGCTGTTCGGGGCCAGCGAAGCCATCTTGCCGTTCGCGCTGGAATACATGCAGGTGTACCTGGCGGGCACGGTCTTCGTGATGCTGTCGCTGGGCCTGAATCCGTTCATCAACGCCCAGGGATTCACGCGCATCGGCATGCTGTCGGTGGCCATCGGCGCGGTGCTGAACACGGCGCTGGACCCACTCTTCATCTTCACGATGGGGCTGGGCGTGCGCGGCGCGGCGCTGGCCACGATCCTCTCCCAGGCGGTCAGCGCGGCCTGGATCTGCGTTTTCCTGTGCTCGCCCCGCGCCATTCTGCGCATCCGGCGGCGGCATGTTCGGTTCGACCTCAACCGCGTGCGGCGCATCGCGGCCCTGGGCCTGAGCACGTTCACCATGCGCCTGACGGAGTGCGTGGTGCAGATCACCTGCAACAAGACGCTCTCCACCTGGGGCGGCGACACCTATGTGGCCGTGATGACCGTCATAAGCTCCATCCGCCAGATGCTGATGCTGCCGCTGAACGGGTTCGTGCAGGGCTTCCAGCCGGTGGTGGGCTTCAATTACGGCGCGAGAAAATTCGCCCGCGTACGCGAGGGGATTCGGTTCACAACGCTCAGCTGCTTCTGCTACGCGACGCTGGCCTGCACCATGCTGATGCTGTTCCCGGGCGCGTTTATCCGGCTGTTCAACGGCAGCGAGGCGATGCTGCGCGTGGGCGTGCCCGCCGTCCGGATCTATTTCTGCGGGTTCGCGTTCCTATTCATGCAGATGGCGGGCCAGCACAGCTTCGTGGCACTGGGCAAGAGCAAGCAGGCCGTCTTCTTTTCGCTGCTGCGCAAGGCATTCATCGTGGCTCCGCTGACGGTGCTGCTGCCAAATTTTCTGGGCGTTGAGGGTGTGTTCTGGGCCGAGGTCGTCAGCGACGTCGTCGGCAGCAGCGCCTGCTTCGCCACCTTCATGCTGACCGTGTGGCCCACGCTGAAGGAGGCCTGAGGCCGGGGGTGTTCAACGGAGCGATTCCGTGCTATAATACCTCCAAATACTCTACCATCTTCGGAGGTCATCCACATGCGATTTATCAAAATGCACGGCCTGGGCAACGACTATGTATACATCGACTGCTTTAACAATCCCGCGCCGGCCGATCCCGCGGCGCTTTCGGAGCGGGTCTCAAAACACCATTTTTCCGTGGGCTCCGACGGCCTGATCCTGATCGAGCCTTCGGACCGTGCCGACGCCGCCATGCGCATCTTCAACGCCGACGGCAGCGAAGCCGAGATGTGCGGCAACGGCATCCGGTGCGTGGCCAAATATTTACACGATAAGGGCATCGCAAAGAAAACGGACCTGACCATCGACACCAAATCCGGCGTCAAGCGCGTGGGCCTGGTGATTGAGGGCGGCGTCGCCGTGGCCGCCCGGGTAGACATGGGTGAACCGCAGGTCGGCATGGTCTCGGCGCTGGTGCGCGCCCTGGGCGAGGACGTGGCGCTGACCACCGTGGACATGGGCAACCCCCACGCCGTGCTGTTCGCGGACGAGCTGCCCGGCGACGGCCGGTTCTTCCGGCTGGGCTCGGCCATCGAGTATCACCAACTCTTCCCCAAGCGGATCAATGTGGAGTTTGTCAAGGTGGCCGCCGAGGACGCCCTGGAAGTCCGCGTCTGGGAGCGCGGCAGCGGCGAGACCCTGGCCTGCGGCACCGGCGCCTGCGCGTCGCTGGTCGCGGCGGTGTCGAACGGCCTGTGTGACCGGAAGGCGAAGGTCACCCTCAAGGGCGGCGACCTCGTGATCGAGTGGAACGAGCAGGACAACCACGTCTACATGGAGGGCCCCGCGACGATTGCGTTTACCGGTGAGCTGGAAGCATAATTCACATCGATCCCCACAATCGCCGTCGTCCGCCCCGCACGCCGTCATCCGCCACCACCCCCCCCCCGTCATCCTGAGCGCAGCGAAGGACCTTCTTCAAACTTCATGTCATGTCAGTTTGAAGAAGGTCCTGCGCTGCGCACAGGATGACGGGGTGGTGGCGGATGACAGCGTTTGGGCGTTTGGGCGTTGCACCACGCTATGCGAATCACGGCGTCGCGCACACCGCCACCTTCCCCCTCAACCCCGCCATCTTTGCCTCGCCGATCCCCTTCACATGCAGCAGTTCCTCCACCTCCCCGTATGGCCGCCCATCCACAATCGCCCTCGCCAGCGCCGCGCCCACTCCCGGCAGTTCCATCAGCAGCGCCTCGTCCGCCTCGTTCAGATCCACCAGCGCCGCGCCATCCACCATGGCGATCCCGCCGCGCTGGGCCACCTTCACAGGCGCGTGCACGGAGACCGGCACAGGTCGGCGCGCAAACACGGCCATCAGCGCCGCCACCAGCACCGCCACAAAAACCAGCGCCAGCGCGCTGCCGTGTCGCTTCACGTCCGCCCACCCCCTTTGCGCCCATTATACCACATACCAAACCGAACGCCCGTTTGCTTTTGGGTTAACTCGATCCAATTTCGCTGGTCAATTTCCTCGGGATGTGGTAGAATGGGCGCATAAATAATCCGTTGAGGTGAATCACACATGGCAGCAGAGAAAAAGCCCGCGAAAGAGGCGGTATCGCGCAAGCTGGGCGAGGAACGCAAGAAGGCGCTGGACGTGGCGCTGGGCAAGATCGAGAAGGATTTCGGCAAGGGCAGCGTCATGAAGCTGGGCGACGTCGCCAACAAGATGCAGGTGGAGGTCATCCCCACGGGCTGCCTGCATGTGGACTTCGCGCTGGGCGTGGGCGGCCTGCCGCGCGGGCGCATCATCGAGATCTACGGGCCCGAATCCTCGGGCAAGACCACCTTGGCGCTGCACTGCGTGGCCGAGTGCCAGAAACTGGGCGGCACCGCCGCGTTCATCGACGCCGAGCACGCGCTGGACCCGGTCTACGCGAAAAAGCTGGGCGTGGACATCGACGAACTCTACGTCAGCCAGCCCGACAACGGCGAGCAGGCGCTGGACATCTGCGAGCAGCTGGTCCGCTCCGGCGCGATTGACATCATCATCATCGACTCCGTGGCGGCGCTGGTGCCGAAGGCTGAGATTGAAGGCGACATGGGCGATAGCCACGTCGGCCTCCAGGCCCGCCTGATGTCCCAGGCCCTCAGGAAGCTGGCGGGCGTCATCTCAAAGACCAACGCCACCTGCATCTTCATCAACCAGCTGCGCGACAAGGTCGGCGTGGTCTACGGCAACCCCGAGACCACCACCGGCGGCAAGGCGCTGAAGTTTTACGCCTCCGTGCGCATCGACGTGCGCAAGGGCGAGCCGATCAAGGATGGCTCGGAAGTGGTGGGCAACCGCACCAAGATCAAGATCGTCAAGAACAAGGTCGCGCCGCCGTTCCGCGTGGCCATCGTGGACATGGTGTTCGGCGAGGGCATCTCCAAGGAGGGCGCGCTGCTGGACCTGGCGATCGACAAGGGCATCATGAAAAAGAGCGGCGCGTGGTACTCCCTCGGCGACGAGCGCATCGCCCAGGGCCGCGACAACACCCGCAAATACATGAAGGAGCACCCCGAACTGTTCGCGCCCATCGAGCAGCAGATCCGCGACGAGTTCCAGGCGGGCAAGATCGAGGTCGCCCTGGAAGAGGGCGACGAGGACGAGGGCGACGGCGACGCCGAGGAGTGATCCCAATACGCCCGTCATCCTGAGCGCAAGCGAAGGATGGCGGCGTTTTCGTTTCGCCCCGCACAACCGCGCCTCAGCCCCTCACCGCCCCCGTCACACCGCACCCCTCGCATCGTCATCCCGAGGCCGCAGCCGAAGGACCTTCTTCACACTTCATACCCAATGAGTTAGAAGCAGGTCCTTCGCTCACGCTCAGGATGACGGCGCGGAGGGGCCGGATGCACCGCCGTCTTCATTCAAGCGCAAGCCGTGCGGTTTTGACGTTCTGCCTTGTCTTATCGTTTGGTTCGTGCTATAATGAAGGGTAGCAATGCACAGGGAGGCGCTTTTCTATGCTCAAGGGCATTCCGTCGATTCTCTCACCCGATCTGCTCAAGATCCTCATGGAAATGGGACACGGCGATGAACTCGTCATCGGCGATGGCAACTTCCCCGCCGCGTCCATGGCCCAGCGCCTCGTCCGCCTGGACGGCCACGGCGTGCCCGAGATCCTCGACGCCATCCTCGCCCTCTTCCCCCTCGACACCTACGTCGATGCCCCCGTCGCCCTCATGGCCAACACCAAGGGCGACGCCATCCCGCCCATCTGGAAAACCTACGACGACATCGTCGAGAAACACCAGCAGGGCACCCGCATCGAACAGGTCGAGCGCTTCGCCTTCTACGGTCGCGCCAAGAAGGCCTACGCCGTCGTCGCCACCGGCGAGGGCGCAATCTACGCCAACATCATCCTGAAAAAGGGCGTCATCAAATAGATTGGGGGACGAGCCGCATGAACCGCATCTCCGTCATGGCAGACTGGTTCCACAGGGGCGTGCTGGGCGGCCTCGACGCCGCCAAGGCCGTCGGCGCGGGCGCCGTGCAGCTCAACGTGGGTGAGCGCGGCGCGGTCACCGAGGTCTGGACGCCCGCGTTCAGGGGCGAGGTCAGAGCGCATCTCGACACACTGGGCCTCAGGGTCAGCGCCCTCTGCGGCGACCTGGGCGGGCACGGGTTCCAACGGATCGAAGAGGTCGACTGGCGCGTGGCGGAGACCGCAAAGATGTTCTCCCTCGCCGCCGACCTGGGCACCGACATCATCACCAGCCACATCGGCGTCGTGCCCGAGGACAGCGCCAACCCGCGCTATCCCGTCATGGTGGGCGCGCTGAAAAAGCTGGGCGCGCTGGCCGCCGAGGCCCGCTGCCGCATCGCCATTGAGACCGGGCCGGAGCGGCCCGAGGTGCTGAAGCGCTTCCTGGCCGACGTGGGCGAAAGCGCCATCGGCGTCAACTACGACCCCGCCAACCTGGTCATGGTGCTGGACCATGTGGACCCCGTTCAGGGCGTGTACACCCTCGGAGACGCCATCTTCCACGTACACGTCAAGGACGGCAGACAACTGCGGTACGCCGGGCCCGAGGTCATCTACGGCTTCTTCGCCGAGGGCGGCATTGAGGACCTGCGCATGGAGGACTACATCCTGGAGACCCCGCTGGGCGATGGCGATGTGGACTTCGTGGCCTGGATGAAGGCGCTGCAGGACATCGGCTATCAGGGCTATTTCACCATCGAGCGCGAAGTCGGCAAGGACCCCACGCAGGACATCCAGAGGGCCGTCGATTTCCTCAGACAGTACGTGTAAGCGCACGGGCGGCGAGGGCAAGCCGCCGCCGCTCCGTTGCGTTTCGATCCCGCCCCATCCGTCCATACTACACAGGGAACCACAAAATACGAGGAGGAAACCACCATGATCACCAAGGAAATGAGCATCGGCGAAGTGCTTCGCCTGGACAAAACCACCGCGCCCATCTTCATGAGCTACGGCATGCACTGCCTGGGCTGCCCCCATGCCACCTCTGAGTCCATCGAGCAGGCCGGCGCCGTGCACGGCGTGGACGTGGACGCGCTGGTGCGCGACCTGGACGCCCACGTTGTCGCCGCGAATTAGTCACAATTTTGACACCAACTGTGGATAACTGAGGGCTTGCTCGCGGTTATCCACCGGTTTTTACACAGGGAGGGCAAACCTATGCAGACGATCCGGTTCTCGGACCAGGAGGGCCTGCGCATCGCCGCGGAGATGGAGCGGCGCGGCGGCGAGTTCTATCGCCACGCGTCGCGCGTCGCCAAAGGCCCGGAGGCCGTGGCGCTGCTGAGGCGGCTGGCCGACGACGAGCTGATCCACGAGCAGGAGTTCCACAGGCTGAGGGAAAAGCTGGCCGCGTCGGAGGAGACCTTCTACGACGAGGAGACCTCCGCCTACCTCAGCGCCGTGGCCGCCGACGTGGTGTTCCAGGGCGGCTTGATGGGTCTGGTCAAAGACCGCGGCTTTGAGAGCCCGACCGCGATACTCCAGACGGCGATCCAGTCCGAAAAGGATTCGATCCTGTTCTACGCCGAGATGATGCAGCAGGCGAAGAGCCCGCAGGCGGCCTCGGTCTTCGCCGAGATCGTGCGCCAGGAGAAATTTCATTTGGGCAAACTGCAGAAAATGCTGATGGATTTGAGTGGGGAGTGAATTCGGGTGAACTATCGCGAGGAATATGAGCGCTGGCTGACGGAGTTCAGCGGTGATCCGGAGACGGTCGCGGAGCTGCAGGCCATCGCGGGCGACGAAAAAGAGATCGAGGACCGGTTCTACACCAGCCTCTCGTTCGGCACGGCGGGCATGCGCGGCGTGCTGGGCGCGGGCCTGAACCGGATGAACGCATACAACGTGCGCCGCGTCACCCGGGCGCTGGCAAAATACATCTGCCAGAGCCAGTCCCAGATGCAGCGCGGCGTGGTCATCGCCTATGACTCGCGCAATTATTCAGCCGTGTTCGCCAAGCAGGCGGCGCTGGTGCTGTGCCGCGCGGGCGTGCGCGTTTTCCTGTTCGATTCGCTGCGGCCTGTGCCGGTGCTGTCGTTCAGCGTGCGCCACCTCAAGGCTATCGCGGGCATCGTCATCACCGCCAGCCACAACCCCGCCCAGTACAACGGCTACAAGGCCTACTGGGAGGACGGCGGCCAGATGCCGCCCGAGCGCGCGGACAAGATCCAGCAGCTCATGAACGCCACCAGCTTTTCCGAGTCCGTCCCCATGGACGAAAAGGTTGCGGTGGACCAGGGCCTGCTGACCTACATCGGCGGCGCCATCGACGACACCTACATCACGGCCATCAAAAAGCTGTGCGTGAACCCCGAGCTCGCCCGCGAGATGGGCGACCAGCTCAGCATCGTGTACACCCCGCTGCACGGCGCCGGCAACGTCCCGGTGCGGCGCATCCTCAAGGAGCTGGGGTTCAGCAAGGTGCACGTGGTGCCCGAGCAGGAGCTGCCCGACGGCAACTTCCCCACGGTCAAACTGCCCAATCCCGAGGACCCGGCGGCGTTCACGCTGGCGCTCAAGCTCCAAGAGCAGCTGGACGCGGACCTGGTATTCGGCACGGACCCGGACTGCGACCGCGTGGGCATCGCCGTCAAGGACGGTGAGGGCAATGTGCACATCCTGACCGGCAACCAGATCGGCTGCCTACTGCTGCACTACATCCTGAGCCAAAAATCCCAGAAGGGCACGCTGCCGCCCCACGCGGCCGCCGTGAAGTCCATCGTGTCCACCGAGATGGCCCGCCCCATCTGTAAGGCGTTCGGCGCGGACCTGTTCGAAGTGCTGACCGGCTTCAAATACATCGCCGAAAAGATCCAGCAGTTCGAAGACACGGGCGACAACCGCTTCATCTTCGGGTTTGAGGAGAGCTACGGCTACCTCAGCGGCACCGACGTGCGCGACAAGGACGGCGTGAACGCGTCGATGCTGATCGCCGAGTGCGCCGCCTGGTACAAGAAAAAGGGCATGACGCTGTACGACGCGCTGCAGTCGCTGCTGCAGGAGTACGGTTTCTATGGCGACAAGGTCACCTCCTTCGGCCTGGAGGGCAAGGACGGCCTGGAAAAGATGGGCCGCGTCATGAAGCAGCTCCGGGCCGAGCACCCCAAAAAGATCGGCACCGCAAAGGTGCTGGCCGTGCGGGATTATCTCAGCGGCGAGCGCACGTCCGCCGCGGGCGTGGAGCGCACTGGCCTCCCCAAGAGCGACGTGCTGTACTATGAACTGGACGGCGGCGCATGGGTGTGCATCAGGCCCTCAGGCACCGAGCCGAAGATCAAGCTATACGTCAACGCCACGTCGGGGACCAAGGCGGACACCGACAAGCTGCTGCACAAGTACTCGGACGCGGCGGTGAAGCTGCTGCACAAGGCGGGGGAATAGGGACGAAGCCATTGGCAGGCCGCCATTCATCGTCCGATATGTTGGCAGACGTAACATACACTCGCAAACACCCCTATTACGGAGGATAAAACGCACCCATGACCACCACCACCCGCCCAGGTCCCCGCGCACAAAAGCGCGCGGCGCTGAAGGCCAAAAAGCGCCGGCAACAGCTCATCAAGCGTCGCGTGCTGCGCATCACATTGTGCGTCGCCACGGCGCTTGTTCTGCTGCTCATCACCGCCCTCTCCACCGTCGCCATGGTCATCAAGGGCCCTTCCCCCACCGCCAGCGACATCCTGGTCATCTCCGCCCTGGAGACCAGCGCCATGAAGTTCGTGCCGCGCCTTTTCCTGAGCAGCGAGGAGATCGAGGCAGTCCGCGCCCGCAACCGGGTGGAGGACGCCGTGGAGGACACCGACACAAAGCTGGTCAGCATCAAGCCCCCGGAGGCTGATGTGGGCGACGAGCAGCCGGAGATCGAGGTCATCGACATCAAGGGCAAGACCTTCGTGGGCAAGATGATGATCGTCAAGGACCCGTCCCGCGTCAGCGTGGGCACCTGCGGCAGCTTCGGCGCAACCGGCAAGACGGTAGCCCAGATCGCCAAGCGGTACGAGGCCCTGGGTGCGCTGAACGGCGGCGCGTTCGTGGACACCAACGGCCAGGGCGCGGGCGGCACCCCGGACGGCATCGTGGTCTCTCAGGGGAAAATCCAGTGGACCAAGCGCGTGGACACCATCGAGGTCCAGACCGTGATCGGCTTTGACGAGGACGACAAGCTGGTCTTTTCCGGCAAGCTCACCGAGGCCCGCTGCAAGGAGCTGAAGCTCCGCGACGCCGTGAGCTTCGGCCCGGCGCTGGTCCACAACGGCGAGCCGGTGACCATCACGGGCGTCTCCAGCGGCATGAACCCCCGCAGCGCCATCGGCCAGCGGGCGGACGGCTCTGTGCTGCTGCTGGTCGTGGACGGCCGCAAGGTCAACAGCATGGGCGCGACGCTCGCTGACCTGGTGGACGTGTTCCTCGAGCACGGCGCGGTGAACGCCGCCAACCTCGACGGCGGCTCGTCCAGCTACCTGTTCTACGACGGCGAATACCAAAATGTCGGCTCGTCATTGACCGGCCCGCGGGGCATGGCGACGGCGTTCATCGTGAAGTAGGGAGACACCCATGCAAAAGCGACCCACCCCGAAGCTCTCCAAGTTCTGGGCGATCTACCTCAGTGTGGTGATCGTCCTCATCGCCGCGCTCGTCGTCTGGCTGACGCAACTGCGGGGCATGCTGGTGGCCTACGAGGCCTCCATGCCCCAGCACGTGGCGCAGGCCGTGTGCGACGCGCTGACGGGCGGCGAATACAGGCAGCTGTACCGCCAGCTGGACGCCGCGGCCCAGGGCGAGACGGAGGCGCAGTTCGCCAACTACCTCTCAAAGCAGATCGAGCGCCGCCCCGTGAGCTATGTGGCTGCCCACGCCCGCGACCCGGAGAAAAAGCTGTTCAAGCTGCTGGCGGGCGAGCAGGTCTTCGCCCAGCTCACCCTCAGCGCCACGGAGGAGGCCGACCGATACGGCAACCGAGGCTGGGCGGTCAGCGGCGTGTCCCTGCCAAACGCACAGAAAAGCGAGTACATCCTCACCGTGCCGGACGAATCGGTGGTGCTCGACGGCGAGCTGAAGCTGGGCGAGGAATACATCGTCGAAAAGGACATCCCCATGGACTGCGACGGCCACATCCCGGCCAAAAAAGTCCACGTGCCCACCTGGACGAAGTACCGCGTGGTGCGCTCCTTCAGCCAGCCCACATTCCGCGTGCTGGACCGAAACGGCCAGCAGGTGCCGCTCACCGAGACCGCTGAAGGCGAGTTCCGCTGCGAGCTCAGCTACGACGACGCCGTTAAAAAAGCCCAGGGCAAACGCGCCGTGGAGATCGCCAAGGCCTACGGCATGTTCTCCATCGGCCGCATGAAAAAGGCCAACTTCATGGGCTACGTGCTCAGCGGCACCGCCGCCTACAACATGATCTACAAATACGATGAGCGCTGGTTCGTTAAAAACAGTGGCTACAAGTTCGAAAACATCAAGGCAGAGAAATTCTATCCGTATTCAAAGAACTGCTACTCCTGCGAGGTGTCGTACGACCTGATCCTCAAGGGCAGCGGCGGCAAGTCCGAGACCTACCCCACAAAACTGACGCTGTACCTGTACAAATCCGGCGGCAAGTTCAAGCTGTACGACCTGGTGATCGGGCAGTAGCCAACAATCGGTCATCCCCAACAACCCCGTCATCCTGAACGCAGCGAAGGACCTTCCTCAAGATCAGGTAGAGGAAGGTCCTTCGCTGCGCTCAGGATGACGGGGTGTGGGGGATGACGATCAAACTTCGGCTACTCCATCCCTTCCCCAAGCGCATACGTCGTGTGCACGTGCAGCACGCCGCCGTCGGGGGCTTGGTAGCCGGTGTAGACGGTGTACCCTTCCGGGGACGACAGGACCAGCGTGGCGCTGGGCGGGTCTCCCGTGAGGTCCACGGTGCTGGTGACGACGCGGGCGCCGCTCTCCTCGTCTTCGTAGACCCGGGCTGCGGTGGCCGCGTCCTTGAGCTGCTCGAACAGCTCCTCGGGGTTATCGTCCGGTTGGTAGTCGATCAGGATCGTGCGCGCGCCGTCGTCGCTGGTCAGCAACTGGCCGTCGTCGGTCTCGGTCTCCACCATGCCCTCGGGCACGCTGAGCGCCACGCCGCCGGTGTCGCCGTCATAGGGCGCCACGGCGCTGTCGTCGCCGCTGGCTTCGCTCTCCCAGCTCAGGTCCTCCCGCTCCACATCCGTCAGCAGTCCGCCCTCGATCACCGCCGTGTAGCACAGCGTGCGCAGCGACTCATGGGGCGCGCCCGGGTCGCCATAGCTGAACGTGATCAGCGCCTCTCCGTCGCTCTTCGGCGCGAAGACCCAGGTGTGCATCCGCGAATCGCCGTCGGGCGCGTCGGTGCGCTCCGACTGCAGCGCGATCAGCGACTCGTCGTCCACATCCAAGAACCATTCGCAGCCGTCGTCCGCGCCCTGCCAGAGGCGCACGGTGAGCGCATTTTCCTGCACGGAATATCCCTCGCCCATGGTCGTCTCGGCGGACGCGCACAGCGACAGGCACATCAGCAGGCAGATCAGGATGGACAGGGTCTTTTTCATGTCGAGACCTCCGTTCGTCACACCAAATGGCACGCCACCAAGTGCCCGCCGCCCGCGTCGCGCAACGCGGGCTCCTGCTGCCGGCACCTGTCCGTCGCGTGCGGACACCTCGGGTGGAACCGGCAGCCTGAGGGCGGGTTGATGGGGCTTGAGACCTCGCCGTGCAGAATCTGGCGCTCCGCATAGCGCAAAGTTGGGTCGGGCTTGGGGATGGACGACAGCAGGAACTTGCTGTAGGGGTGCAGCGTGTGGTCGTACAGCTCGCCCGTTGGGCACAGCTCGCAGATTTTCCCCAGGAACATCACGCACACCCGGCTGGACATGAACCGCACCACGCCCAGGTCGTGGCTGATGAACAGATACGTCAGCGCCAGCTCGTCCTGAAGCTGCAGCAGCAGGTTCAGGATCTGCGCCTGGATGGACACGTCCAGCGCCGAGACCGGCTCGTCACAGATGATCAGCGCCGGGTTCAACGCCAGCGCCCGGGCGATGCCGATCCGCTGCCGCTGGCCGCCGGAAAACTGGTGCGGATATCGGGTATAGTGCTCGGGCCGGATGCCCACCTTGTCCATCAGTTGGCGCACCATCTGCGCCCGCTCGCTGCCGCTTGCACCCACGCCGTGGGTGGACAGCGGCTCGGCGATGATCTGGCCCACGGACATGCGCGGGTCGATGGACGCGTAGGGGTCTTGAAAGATCATCTGCATCTTGCGCCGCTGATGGCGCAGCGCCTCGGGCGTCATTTTGGTGATGTCCGCGCCCTCATACAGCACGCTGCCGGAGGTCGGCTCCAGCAGCCTCAGCAGCAGCCGGCCCAGCGTGGATTTGCCGCAGCCCGACTCCCCCACCACCGCCAGCGTCCTGCCCTTGACGATGTCAAAGCTCACGTCCGACACCGCGTGCACGATGCCGCGCCGCACCGGGAACTCCTTCACCAAATGCTCGGCATGCACCAACACTTGCTCGCTCACGGACAGCTCACCTCGCCCTCACAGTGAAAACAGCGCACGCAGTGGCCGTCTTCGCGCTGATATAGCATCGGCGCTTCGTTCTTGCAGCGCGCCGTGGCCCGGTCGCACCGGGGCGCAAACCGGCAGCCCTTGGGCATGTGCAGCAGGTTCGGCACCATGCCGGGGATGGACTTCAGCCGCAACTGGTCGTCCACCGCCGTGGACGGTAGCGACTCGATCAGGCCGCGCGTGTACGGGTGCAGCGGGCGCTCGAACAGCTGGAACACATCCGCCCGCTCCACGACCTGGCCCGCGTACATCACGTACACACTGTCGCAGATCTCGGCCACCACGCCCAGGTTGTGGGTGATCATCAGGATGGAGGTGCCACTCTTTTCCTGCAGCGCCTTCATCAGCCTCAGGATCTGGGCCTCGATGGTCACATCCAGCGCGGTCGTCGGCTCGTCCGCGATGAGCAGGTCAGGGCTGCACACCATCGCCATGCCGATCATCACACGCTGGCGCAGGCCGCCGGACAACTGGTGCGGGTATTGATCGTACCGCCGCTCAGGCTCTGGGATGCCCACCTGCTGGAAAACCTCCAGCACGCGCCGCTTGGCCTCGGCTTTTGAGACCTTCTGATGCAGCAGAATCGCCTCCAGCACCTGCTTTCCGCAGGTGTGCACCGGATTCAGCGAGGTCATCGGCTCCTGAAAAATCATGGAGATCCGGTCGCCGGTGATGTGGCGCATGGCCCGCTTCGAGAGGCCGGTCAGGTCCGTTTCACCCAGGCGAATGGAGCCGCCCTCGACCTTGCCGGGCGGCGGAACCAGCCGCATCACGGACATGGCCGTCATGGACTTGCCGCAGCCGGATTCGCCCACCAGGCCCACGGTCTGCCCGCGCGGGATCAGGATGGACACGTCGTCCACGGCGGTGGCGACGCCGCGCCGGGTGTGGAAGGACGTGGTCAGGTGGTCGATTTGCAGGAGTGGGGTTGGTGTTTGCATGGTGTAGCACCTCTGTTTTATCAACGCTTCGCCTCACCCCCGTCATCCTGAGCGCAGCGAAGGACCTTCTTCAAGCTGAATCCACAGGAAGATCCTTCGCTTGCGCTCAGGATGACCGTGAGGAGGGGAGGATGACGACGAAGCGTGGATGCGTATTCACGATGATCAGTTCTTCAAATAGGGATCGATCGCGTCACGCAATCCATCCCCCAAAAAATTAAACGCCATTACGATGACCAGCACCGCGAACCCCGGCGCCAGGATCAGCCACGGGCAGTTGTTCGCGAACTGTTTGCCCTGGCTGACCATCAGCCCCCAGCTGGCCGTCGGCGGCTGCGCGCCCACGCCCAGGAACGACAGGCTCGCCTCCGACATGATCGCGCCGGGGATGTCCATGGTGAACATGACGATCAGGTTCGCGAGGCAGTTCGGCAGGATGTGGCGGAACATGATCATCGGCCGCCGCACGCCCATGGACTGGGCGGCCTCGATGAACTCCTTCTGTTTCAGTGACAAGGTCTGGGCGCGGACCACCCGCGCTGTGGACGCCCAGTTGATCATGGACAGCGCGATGAACAGGTTGAACAGCGACGCGCCCATGATGTACATCACCACCATCGCCAGCAGCAGCGACGGGAACGCCAGCACGATGTCCGCCAGGCGCATGATGCAGCTGTCCACAAAACCGCCGATGTAGCCCGCGATCAGACCCAGCGCCGCGCCGATGAACAGCGAGATCAGCGACGGCACGATACCGATCATCAGCGACACGCGCCCGCCGTACAGGATGCGCGAGAACACGTCCCGCCCGATGTCGTCCGTGCCCAGCCAATGCTGAAGGGACGGCGGCTGAAGCCGGTCCACCAGATTCATCTCCACCGGGTCATAGGGCGCGACCCAGGATGCCAGCAACGCCGCCAGCGCGAACACTACGATGACGATGGCGCCCAGCGTCGCCACGCGGTTGGTGCGCACCATCTGCAGCAGGCTGTCCCTCAGGGACTCGCCCTCCATCAGCTCAGACTCGGGATCGTAGTCCTCCGAAAGCATTTTGTTCGCGATGCCCCGGGACGCGGCGTCGGCAGGGTTCTTCCACTTGAATGGGCTACTCATGCAAACATCGCCTCCCTTCTATTCCACGCGGATGCGCGGGTCCACCACCGAATACAACACGTCCGCGATCAGGTTGCCAAAGATGACCAGCATGGCGGTGAAGATCACCGTGCCCTGCAGCAGCGGCATGTCCCGCTTTTGGATCGCATCCACGCTGAGCCGCCCCACGCCGGGGATCGAGAAGATCGTCTCCGTGATCACCGCGCCGCTGAGCAGGCTCGCGACTTGAATCGCCATCATGGTGATGACGGGCATCAGCGAGTTTTTTAGCGCGTGGCGGGAGATGACCAGCACTTCCATCAGGCCCTTGGCCCGGGCGGTGCGGATGTAGTCGTTCTTCATGACCTCAAGCAGGCTCGATCGCGTCAGCCGCGCAATGCGGCCCGACGACTGCCACCCCAGCACCACCGTGGGCAGGATCATGGCACGCCAGCTGTCAAAGCCCGAGATGGGCAGGATGCCCTTGAAGGTGTTCTGCAGGATCATGCCGATCCAGAACACCGGCATCGACACCCCGAACAGCGAAAACCCCATGAACAGCCGGTCCATGATGGCGTCCTTTTTCACCGCCGAAAGTATGCCGATGGGAATGCCCAGCAGCCAGGAAAACAGCGCCGCCAGCACCGCCAGCTTCAGCGTGTACGGAAACGCGCCTGCGATCAGCTGCGTCACCGGGCGGCGCAGTTTGTAGGACGTGCCCAAGTCGCCCTGGAGCGCACTCGAGATATAGCGCGCGAACCGCACCAGAAACGGGTCGTTCAGGTGCATGGACTCGCGAAGGTTTTCGATGATGTCGGGCTTGATGTGCTCCTTCATCATGATCGTGACGGGGTCACCCGCCACGATGTTCAACATGAAGAACACGACAAACACCAACCCGATCAGCACCGGGATGGTGATCAACAAGCGCTTGGCGATGTATTTGAGCATTTGTAGAGATGCCTCCTGCAGACGGGGCGATCCCCCACCCCCGGGGGGGGGGGGAGGAGACCGCCCACCCCAAACATAAAAAATGAAGAAAAAAAAAAGAGGAGCCGGGCCCAAGA
>JAVBUD010000040.1:0-2515 GCA_031555755.1 Eubacteriales bacterium
GCTTGCCCCCGCCGCCCCGCCGTGAGGCGCGTCTGGGGCACGTCGCTCACGCGGCGGCGGGGGCAAGCCCCCGCCCTACAGGGACGTCGCGTTTGTCGAGATATAGAGGAGTGAAGCGACCGATGAAACAATTGCTGCTGGGCAACGAGGCCATCGCGCGGGGTGCGTGGGAGGCCGGTTGCCGCGTGGTTTCCAGCTATCCGGGCACGCCGTCCACAGAGGTGACGGAGCACTGCACCGAGTATCCGGCGCTGTATACGGAGTGGGCGACGAACGAAAAGGTCGCCTGCGAGGTCGCCGTGGGCGCGTCCCTGGGCGGCGCGCGGGCGCTGTGCTGCATGAAACATGTGGGGCTGAACGTGGCCGCAGACCCGCTGTACACCGCCGCCTACACCGGCGTCGGCGGCGGACTGGTGCTGAACGTGGCCGACGATCCGGGCATGCACTCCAGCCAGAACGAGCAGGACTCGAGGTTTCACGCCCGCGCGTCGCTGACGCCCATGCTGGAGCCCTCGGACAGCCAGGAGTGCCTCACATTCACCAAGGCCGCGTTCGCGCTGTCGGAGCAGTTCGACGCGCCGGTGATCCTGCGCACCGCTACCCGCGTGGCCCACGCCAGGAGCCTGGTGACGCTGGGCGAGCGCGAAGAGGTGCCCGTGCGCGAATACAAAAAGGACCCCATGAAAAATGTCATGATGCCCGCAATGGCCCGCGCCAGGCACCTCGCCGTGGAGCAGCGCATGGCGGACATGGCCCAGTTCGTAAACACATGCAGCCTGAACCGCGTGGAGATGCGCGATCTGGAGATCGGCATCATCACCAGCGGCATCTGTTATCAGTACGTGCGCGAGGCGCTGCCGGAGGCCAGTGTGCTGAAGCTGGGCGTGGTGAACCCGCTGCCGGAGACGCTGATCCGGGCGTTCGCGGACAAAGTGAAAAAGCTGATCATCATCGAGGAACTAGAGCCCGTCATCGAGGAGCAGGTCCGTGCCATGGGCATTTCGTGCAGCGGCAAAGACCTGACGGGTCGCCAGGGCGAGCTCAGCGTCAACAAGCTGAAAGAAGTGTTGGGTCAGCCCGTGCCCGCACACATCGACATGCCCATGAGCGCGCCGGGCAGGCCGCCGGTCATGTGCGCAGGCTGCCCTCATCGAGGTCCGTTTTCGGTGCTCTCCAAGCTCAAAATGCACGTGTGCGGCGACATCGGCTGTTACACCCTCGGCGCGCTCGCGCCGCTGAACGCGCTGGACAGCTCGCTGTGCATGGGCGCGTCGGTGGGCATGGCCCAGGGCATCTCGAGGGCCCAGGGCGCGGAGTTCGGCCACAAGACCGTGGCGGTGATCGGGGACAGCACGTTCCTGCACAGCGGCGTGAACAGCCTGATCAGCGCCGCCTACAACAAGAGCGCCATGACGCTGATCATCCTCGACAACCGCATCACCGGCATGACCGGCCACCAGCCGAACCCGGCCAGCGGCAAGGACATCCACGGGAGACCGACAAAGGCGCTGGACCTGGAGGCGCTGTGCAGCGCCTGCGGCGTTGAGCATGTGCGGACCGTGGACGCGTTCGACCTGGCGGGGTTTGAAAAGGTACTGCTGGAGGAGACCGCCCGTGACGAGGTGTCGGTGATCATCGCGCGGCGGCCCTGTGTGCTGCTGGACAAGAAAAACGTGCAACTGCCGCTGTGGATCGACGAAGCCAAGTGCAAGAACTGCAAGGCCTGCATGAAGCTGGGCTGCCCGGCCATCGTGCAGCGCGAAAAGGGTGTGACCATCGAGGCCGCGCAGTGCGTGGGCTGCGGGATGTGCGAGCAGACCTGCAAGTTCCAGGCGATCCGAAAGGCGGGTGAGTGACCGATGGAGCTGAACATCGTGATCGTGGGCGTGGGCGGTCAGGGCACGCTGCTGGCGAGCCGCCTGCTGGGCGCGCTGGCGGGCGAGCTGGGCGCCCAGGTGAAGGTCTCGGAGGTCCACGGCATGTCCCAGCGAGGCGGCAGTGTGGTCACCTTCGTGCGCATGGGCGAGGCCGTCTCATCGCCCATGGTGGACCTGGGCTCTGCGGATTATGTGGTGGCGTTTGAACAGCTGGAGGCGCTGCGTGCGCTGCCGTACCTGAAGGTGGGCGGGCAGATGATCGCGAACACGGGCGTGATCCTGCCGATGCCGGTGATCACGGGGTCGGCATCCTATCCCCAGGGGATCATCGAAAAGCTGGCCGGGCTGTGCGATTTGACGGCGATGGACGCCACGTGGCTGGCCGCCGACGCTGGCGAGCCGCGGGCGGTGAACCTGGTGCTGATGGGCGTGCTGGCGAAAAAACTGGGACTGGACGAGCAGATGTGGCTTTCGGCCATCGAGCAGTGCGTGCCCGAACGATTTAGACCCGCCAACCTCAAGGCGTTTGAGGCTGGCGTGATGGCGGTCTAGGTTGACGACGGCGAGAGGCGGCGGGGGCAAGCCCCTGCCCTCCAGGTCGATCCCGTTCTCTTGTAGGGCGAGGGCTTGCCCCCGCC
>JAVBUD010000205.1:0-15131 GCA_031555755.1 Eubacteriales bacterium
ACGAGGCTTCCCCCCCCGGGTAAACTACGCGGGGGGCGCCGGCGCCGGGCCCCGGGCGGCCAGAGGGCGCTGCCCTCTGGACTCCCGCCAGGGGGATGATCCCCCTGGACCCCCGTTTCGCTTCGCGGTTGTGATCGGTCAGTTGCGCTTCCAGGAGGCCAGCGTGAACAGCATCAGCATCGGATAGATCTCAAGCCTGCCCGCCAGCATACAGAACGACAGCACCCACTTGCTCCCCACCGAAAACCCCGCGTACCCGCCCAGCGGCCCCACGTCCCCCAGCCCCGGCCCAATGTTGCTCACCGCCGACAGCGCAGCCGTGAAGTTCGTCTCCAGAGAAAACCCGTCCACCGACACCAGCAGCGCACCCAGCAGCACCAGGCACACATACGCGAACGCGAATACCAACACCTGCGCCAGCACCGCTTCCTCCACCGCACGCCCGTCCATCTTCACCGTCTGCACGCTGCGCGGGTTGATCGAGCGCTTCACCTCGCGCCACACGCTCTTCCCCAGCATCGACAGCCGCACGACCTTCAGGCCGCCGCCCGTCGAGCCCGCGCTCGCGCCCACAAACATCAGCAGCACGATCACCCATCGGCTCAGCTGCGGCCACAGATTGAAGTCCTCCGTGCAGAATCCAGTCGTCGAGATGATCGTGCTCACCTGGAAATACGCGGCCCGCAGCGCGTGCCAAATGTCCTCATGCGTCGGCAGGATGTTCAGCGCGATCACCAGCACCGCCGCCACCACGATCCCGATGAACGCCCGCAGCTCCGTATTCTTCAGCACCCATTTTCCGTTCTTATGGATCAGGAAAAAGTACAGCGAGAAGTTCACGCCGAAAAGCAGCGTGAACGTGCCGATCACCAGCTCCACCGCCGGACTCTGGAAGTGGCCGATGCTGAGCGCGTAATTTGAGAATCCACCCGTGCCCGCCGAGCCGAATGTGTGGATCAGCGCGTCGTACAGGTTCAGCCCGCAACACAGCAGCGCCATCACCATTACCACCGACATCGTCAGGTAGATCCGGTACAGGATCCGCGCCGTGTTCCCGATCCGGGGCACCAGCTTGCTCGGCGTCGGGCCGGGGGATTCCGCCTTGAGCAGGTTCAGCGTGCGCGCGCCCATTTTCGGCAAGATCGCTAAGCTGAGCACCAGCACGCCCATCCCGCCCAGCCAGTGCGTGAAGCTGCGCCAGAACAGGATGCCCTTCGGCAGCGCCTCCAGGTTCCGCAGGATCGACGAGCCCGTCGTGGTGAAGCCGGACGCCGTTTCGAAGAACGCGTCCGTGTACGACGGCACATACCCGCCCAGCACGAACGGCAGCGCCCCGAACGCCGACATCGCGACCCAGGACAGCGCCACCGTCGCCAGGCCCTCTCGCGCGCGAAGGGTCTCGCCCGTGTTCGGGATCAGCTGCAGCAGGCCGCCGACCGCCGCCGCGATCAACGCCGAGCCCAGCAGCGGCAGCCAGTCGCCCTCGCGGTAGATGAGCGCGACAAGGACAGGCAGCAGCTGCGCCGCGGCCTCCACCAACAGGATGCGGCCCAACAGCCGGAAAACCAGGGATTTGTTCATGGTTGTGTACAGCGTCCTTTACTCCAAATGCGAATCAAGGTTCAAAGCCTGGTCAGTTCGAAACCGGCGTAGGGAACGCCCTCCGTGGCGTTCCGCGCACCCGTTGGGCTTAGTGACGAAGCCTGCGAGCGGGGACGAAGTCCCTCTGGACTCCCTACTTGCTTCGCTTGCCTCGGACACACGATCGTTAACCGCCTTGGAGGGCGTCTTCCAGTCCCAGGACTTGGCCGGTCTTTGCGATCAGGACCACGCGGTCGCCCGCCTCCACATGGTCGCCGCCGAACGGCACGATCACCTTTCGGTTGCGCACGATCACGCCCACCAGCACACCCTTGCGAATCCGGAGCATGCTCAGCGGCTTGCCCAGATACTTCGCGCCAGGCGCCGCCACAAACTCCTGCGCCTCCACCTCGCCGTTCGCCACCCGGTAGATCTTCTCCGCCGCGACGCCCTGGGAAATCGCCAGCGCCCGCACCTGCCTCAGGATCGCCGTCGCCGTGGTGATCTTCGGGCTGATCACGCTCTCCACGCCCAGGTTCCCGATCAGGTCCAGGTAGTTCAGCCGGTTCACCTTCACAACGACCTTCGGCACCCCGACCTTCACCCCGTACAGACCGGTGATCAGGTTCTCCTCGTCCCGGTCCGTCAGGCAGACCAGCGCGTCCGTCGACCGGATGTGCTCTGATTCCAACAGCTCCTGCTCCGTGCCGTCGCCCTGCACCACATCCACATGCTCCAGCCGCTCGGAGAGCAGCTCTGCCTTCAGCTGCGACAGCTCGATGATCTTCAGCTCCACGCCAAGGTCCTGCATGATCTCCGCCAGATAAAACGAGATGTGCCCGCCGCCGATCAGCATCGCGCTGCGCACCCGCTGGGTGTTCCGGCCGATCCGCCGGAAAAATTGGGTGATCCCCGCCACCTCGCCCACCACGTGCACCTTATCGCCCACGCGCAGCGAAAACTCGCCGTCCGGGATGATCGGCTCGCCATCGCGCTCCACCGCCGCGAACAGCACCTTCGAAAAACGCTTGCCCAGCGTGCGCAGCGGCGCGCCGTGCAGTTCGTCGCCGGCGGACACCGTGAACTCCACCATCTCCACCTTGCCGTGCGCGAACGTCTCCAGGTTCGCCGCGAACGGATACCGCAGCAGCCGCGAGATCTCGCGGGCGGCCGCGCGCTCCGGGTTGATCACCAGGTCGATGTCCAGCTCCTCCTGCAGCATCTGCAGGCTGTCTGTGTATTCAGGGTCGCGGATGCGCGAGATGGCGTACTTCGCGCCCAGCTTTTTGCCCATCAGGCAGCACACCATGTTCGTCTCGTCTGAGGTCGTCACCGCGATCAGGATGTCCGCATCCTTCACGCCCGCCTCGATCAGCGTCGCCACATTCGCGCCGTTGCCGCGCACGCACATCACGTCCAGCGTGTCCTGTGCCCTGTTCAGCGCCTGCAGGTTGCGGTCGACCATCGTGACGTCATGGGGTTCCTTTGACAAATACTCCGCCAGCGTATACCCGACCTTGCCGTCACCGACGATGACAATATTCATAATCGCTTCTCTCCAAACTGAATGATGAACAATGAACAATTGATGGTTTGCGGTCGTCGCCGGGAGTACTCAATTGATCACTGTTAATTGTTAATTGCCAATCCCTCTCCACTCGTCCCTCAGTACCGCCATCAGCAGCACATCTTTGTATTGTCCGTCCTGATAATAATCTTGCCTCAGTCGGCCCTCGTGCACGAATCCGCACCGCTCGTACAGCGCGACCGCCCGCGGATTGTCCGCCGCCACCTTCAGGCATACGCGGTTCAGGTTCATCTGGTCAAACGCGAACGCCAGCAGCAGCCGGATCGCCTCGCCGCCATAGCCCTTGCCGTGGTTTTCTTTCGGCAGCACGATGGCCAGCTCCGCCCTTCTGGACTGCTGGTCGATCATCACCAGGTTGCACTGGCCCAGGTAGTGCAGCGTGCCCATTTCGGCGATCACCAGGTTCACGCCGCCCGCGTCGCCGTCCAGATAGCTGCGCAGCACATGCTCCGACTGTTCCCAGGTCAGCGGCGCGATGTATCGGTTGGACAAAAACCGCGTGACGCTGCCGTCCGTCGCCCAGGCCCGCATACCCGATATGTCCTCCGGGCGAAACTCGCGCAGCACGATCCTGTCCCCAACGATCCGACTCATGGCCCTGTCATCCCCTTTGTTGTCGATTCCACCATTTTATCACAATGCTATGTCGAATGCAACGAATCGAAAAGATGATGTGCGCTTGACACAGGAATGAGCGATAGATGAAGAGCGCGGTTGTAATCTCCCACATTTCGGTATATACTTTATAATGGGTAAGTTTTAATCGATATGCACGTTTCTGGAAGGGAGCGAAAATGTGATGGAACATCGAATTTTGGGGAAAACGGGGCTCAGCGCGTCGGTCTTCGCCTTCGGCGGGATCGTGGTGATGGACACGCCCCAGCAGGAGGCCAACGACATCGTCAAGGAGGCCTATGAGGCCGGCATCAACTACTATGATGTCGCGCCCAGCTACGGCAACGCCCAGGACATATTGGGGCCGGCGCTCAAGCCGTTCCGCAAGGATGTGCTGCTGGCCTGCAAGAGCGGTAAGCGCGACCGGGACGGGCTGTTCTATGAGCTGCACGAGTCCATGAAGCTGCTGCACACGGACTATTTCGACGTATACCAACTGCACGCGCTGACCAGCCCCGAGGAGATCGACCAGGCCCTGGCCCCGGGCGGCGCGCTGGAGGCACTGCTGGACGCGAAAAAGGAGGGCCTGGTGCGCCACATCGGGTTCTCCAGCCACAGCGACGAGGGCGCGCTGCGCCTGCTCAAAACCGGGGTTTTCGAGAGCATGCTGTTCCCCGTCAACTGGGCGCTGTGGCTGAACCAAGGCATGGGCCGGGCGCCGCTGGCCGAGGCCGCGCGGCAGGATCTGGCGCGGCCCGCCATCAAGGCGCTGGCGTTCGGGCCGAAGCAACCCGAGGACGACGGCTACGGCAAGTGCTGGTACCGACCCATCATCGACGACGTGGACCTGGCGGACCTGGCGCTGCGCTTCACGCTGATGCAGGACGTGTCCCTGGCCGTCAGTCCGGGCGACGTACGCATGCTGAGGCTGGGGCTTGACATTGTCAACCGGTACAGCGGCAACCCGCCGCCGCTCAGCGATGCGGAGATGGCGGTGCTGCAGGGCAGGGCGGCTGAGGTCGAGGGGTCAATTTTTTAAAGAGGTGACCAATCATGCCACTCTCCGCGCTCCTGCCCCGGCTCGTCGCCGCATTTCAAACCCGGCTCGGCGAGCACCTCGTGGGCCTGTATGTGCACGGCTCCATCGCCTTCGGCTGCTTCACATGGGCGCGCAGCGACGTGGACCTGATCGCCGTCGTAGAGAGCTCGCTCACGGACGACCAGTGCCTGGGCCTGCTCCATGACCTGCTGGTGCTCAGCCAGGACGCGCCGCCCAAGGGCATAGAGATGAGCGTGGTCCTGCGCGCGCACTGCGGCGAGTTCGTGTATCCCACGCCCTACGAGCTGCACTTTTCGCCCATGTGGGCGGAGGCAGCCCGCCGGGACCCGCGCTCGCTGATTCACCGCCCGCGCGGCACCGATATCGATCTGGCCGCGCACTTCACCGTGATGCGCGCGGTGGGCCATCCGCTGTGCGGCGCACCCGTGGACCAGGTGTTCGGGCCTGTGCCGGGGGAATGCTATCTGGCGAGCATCCTGGAGGACGTCGGGCAAGCCCGCGAGGACATCGTCGGGAATCCCGTGTATGTGGCGTTGAATCTGTGCCGGGTGTTGGCGTACGTGCGCGACGGCGCGGTGCTGTCGAAACCAGCCGGCGGGCGGTGGGGACTGGCGCATCTGCCCGAGAAATACCGTCCGGTCATACAGGCCGCGCTGGCCGACTACACTTGCGGCACGCCCATGCCTCGCGATCCCGCCGCCGAGGACGCCTTCGCCAAATACATGCTGGACGCGATCCGCGCAGTCCCGTAGCAGCGGCCTGCGGGGAGCAGCGGTGCCAAAAGCCTCGCGACCGCGCACGCCTTCATCCTGAGCGCAGTTACCACAACGCCGTCATCCGGAGCGCAGCGAACGACCATCCGCGATTTAAACTCCGTCTATCTTGAGGAAGGTCCTTCGCTGCGCTCAGGATGACGGCGTTCGCGTGTATGCGATACGAATCCACAAACCGAAGCAGCACATTCTTCATTTACGCGTTGCCCTGACCCGCTTTTTGCCTCGCGTACCCTGAACCCAGATCATATAAAAGTGGGCCTCCCCGTTTCGGAAGGCCCACAGTTTTCTATCTCCTGCCGCGCCTACGCCGCACCGACGCACACACCACGATCAGCACAATCAAACCCATCAGAATCCAGGGCCAGAATGTCACACAGAACACCAGCATGTCCTGCACAAACGCGCCGAACCGGTTGATCGACTCCACAAACCCAACATTCACCCGCTCCGCCAGCGACGCCTGGTCGATTGGCTGCACGGCCTTCTTGTCCGCCACTTCGCTCAGGTTGATGTTGACCGTCGAATAGTCCACGTCCGCGTTCCATGCGCTCAGCTGCGCGTTCAGGCTCTCCGACTCCGCCTCTACATTCGCCAGCTCGCGCTTGATCTCGATCAGATCCGCCACGCCCTGGGCCTGCGGCATCATCGCCGTCAGCTCTGTGTGCAGCTGCGCCAGGCTCGTCAGCCGCGACTGCGCGTCATAGTACTGCTTCGTGATCTCCTGCCGACTCTCGCCGCGCGCCGTGGTCGTGCCCACCGCGTCCAGCGCCGTCAGGAATGTGTCCAAATCGCCCGTCGGGATCCGCGCGTTCACATAGGCTTCGCGGCCATGCGTTTGGCCCGGCTCCATCGGTGCGCCGTAGATGGACTCGTCGTCGATCCGGCCCTCGTATTCCTCCACCAGGTTTCGCGCGGCCTCCAGGTCGCTGTCAAAGTCTGTGGACTCGATGCTGCGCGACGCGTATCGCACTTCCTTGATGTCGGCCTTGTCCACGGCGGGGTCGAAGTTCGACGCCGATGGCGCGATGCTGCCTTCGGAGGCCAGCTTGCTGTCCGCAGCAACCTCCGGCTCGTCCATGACGGCCAGCGAATCGCCGAACGTGATGTCCGCGGCGTCGTCCGCCCGCATCAGCACACCCTTCGAGCCTGACCCGGAGAGCTTTGTCAATGCGCCGCCGTCGCCTGCGTAGTCGTAGTCGACCGCCGCTTCCTGCTCGTACTGCGCGGCCGTCGGGCCTTGGCTCAGCGTCCCCAGGGAGAGCGGCACCTGATTTTGGTAGACAAATGTGCCGCCAGCCAGCAACAGCATGGCCGCCGCCAGGCCGGACAGGCCGCGCACGAACGCGGGCAGGCGGGCCGGCTTTTTCTTTTGCGCGGCCTCCTCGCGGATGGCCCTGCGCCAAGCTGCCTGGCCGTCCAGCGGCATCTGCACGCCCTCGTCCAGCTCCGCGCACATCGTCATCAGCCGGGTCGCAAGCTCCAGCCGTTCGCCGCAGTCCGTGCACATCCGCGCGTGCTCGATGAACGCCGCACGCTCAACCGGGCTCAGTTCACTGTCGAGATAAGGGTCCAGGCTCTCCCTGAACTGCTCGCAGCACATGGTTTGTTTCAATGCTCTCCCCTCCTTTCTTGTCAATATTTAGACCGGGTAACGCCCGAAAAGTTCCGGTTGTTTGAGCAGCACCTCGCGCAGTTTTTCGCGGCCCCTGCTGATCCGGGATTTGATGGTGCCCACATTCGCCGAAAGCATCGTCGCGATCTCCTCATAGCTGAATCCCTGCACGTCACGAAGCACGATCGCCGCCCGCATGTCCTCCGGCAAGCCCGCGATGGCCTGTTCCAAGGTGCGCCGCTGCTCCGAGGCGATGGAGTGCCGCTCAGGCGTGTCGTCCTCGTCAGAGGGAGACCAGCCCGTGTCCAGCAGCGCGTCCAGGGACGCCGATGTCCTGACCTTGCGCCGCCTGAGCTCGTCCAGACAGGTGTTCATCGTGATCCGGTATACCCACGTCGCGAACGACGATTGGCCCTTGAAATTGCCCATGGCGCGGTAGATGCGGAGCATGGCCTCCTGCGTGCAGTCCAGCGCGTCCTCGCGGTTGCCGCACATCCGCAGCGACACCGCGAACATCCGGCCTTCGTGCGCGCGCATGAGCTGCTCAAACGCCTGCGCGTCGCCCTGCGTGGCCCGCTTGATCGTCAGCTGTTCGTCCTGCATCTGCACAAAGGTCACCTCTTTTCGTATCTGATTTGGTATCCAATCAGTATACGCTCAAAATCGAGAAAAACCAGAGCGATTTGTTGAACAATCTGTTAAGGCAACACCGCATATAAGCTCTGACGTATAGAATTGGCAATCGTTGCACATTTGATCCATAAAGGCGAAAATTTCCGAAAAGCGGTTGCAAACCGCCCCGCACAGTGCTATAATAAGTAAGCCTTGCTGTTCGTGCCGGTGTGATGGAATGGCAGACGTGACGGACTCAAAATCCGTTGGTGGCGACACCGTGCCGGTTCAAGTCCGGCCACCGGCACCAATCAGGAGCCAGCTTGTATTGGCTCAAGACATCAAACAAGAGAGCCCGCGTTCGCGGGCTTTTTTGTAAGTCATCTGGTGAAGGCGAGATTTGTTCGTACAAGGCGGAGGCGCGGTTTCTCGGCATAAAACGCCAGTCTATGAAACGATAAGGCAGACTCGACCGGGGACTGTCCACAGCGTGACGCGATGCTGGCGCGCTGGCTGAAGGATGCGGAGAGCCAGTAGGCAGCTATGAGCCGTGAAGAGAAAAATGGGAGGACGGGAGGCGTGACTCAGCATGTGGAAATGCCCGAAATGCGGACGTGAATTTAAGAATACCCGCCAGGATCATTATTACGGTGCCGTGAGCAACATCGACGCCTACATTGCCAATCAGCCGGAAGCGGTGCAGCCGCTGCTGCACAAAATCCGGGCGGTCATCCGTGAAGCCGCACCGGACGCCGTTGAGAAAATCTCGTGGCAGATGCCGACGTTCTGGCAGGGTGAAAACCTCATCCATTTTGCCGCTTTTAAGAAGCATGTCGGCATCTACCCAGGCGACCTGAGCCTCGCCCCGTTCGCGGAAAAGTTGGCTGTGTACAAACACACCAAAGGGGCCATCCAGTTTCCACTGGATCAGCCGATCGATTATGCCTTCATTGCGGAAATCACACGGTTTCGCGCCAAAGCGGTTTCTGAAAAAGAGAAGCACCCATGCGCGGAAAAGGAGCAAGGCCAATGAAGAAAGTGTCGATACCCCAAGTGCTGTCCGTGTTCGCCGGGTACATGGCGTTTGCCGCGCTGTTTCAATGGCTCAGCGACGACTGGATGTGGAAGGAAGGGCTCATCTTCACCACCTCCGTGCTGCTGATGTGCTTTGTGGTGGTGATCGGGCTCTATCTGAAAAACCCCACCCTGCTGGCGGAGCGATTCCGCAAGACGGGCACCGGCGGAGAGGGCGCATGGGACGTCGCGATTGTGGTGCTGCTGAAGCTGGTTTTTTTCGTGTGGCTGCTGGTCTTGCCGCTGGACAAACGGTTCGGATGGTCGCCCGAGTTTGCCTTGTGGCTGAAGGTGCTGGGCGGGATCGGACTTATGAAGGCGATCATCCTACTCATCGCGACCTTCTTCACAAACGCCTATCTATCGCCGCTCGTGCGCATGCAAGAAAAACAGATGGTCATCACGGGGGGCGTGTACAGGATCGTCCGCCACCCGATGTACCTGGGGCTGTTCCTGATGTTCCTGTCCGCCGCGATCCTGTGCGGCTCCATATGGGGCGCGCTGATCTCGCTGATTTCCTTCATCATACTCGCCATCCGCGTCAAGGGCGAGGAAGCGATGCTCGTCCATGAACTGGACGGATATGAGGCGTATAAAAGCGAGACAAAATGGAAACTCATCCCGTTTGTTTGGTAGAAAGGAAGTCTATAAACCAAGCCGTCCACGACTTGAGCGGTGCCTACTTGGGTGCATTCGTCTGTTATCGCTGTCGCCGTAGCATGTATAGCACCACATTGTCCATGTATAAAGAAAGCATCCGATCGGCATGAGGCGTTTGTCATTGGAATGTCTGGAAGATGTCATGTACCAAAGAAAAACCTCGGAATTATCGCGATTCCGAGGTTTCATCTTGCGGATCAGCTCATTGCGCCCTGCGAAAAATGATCTCGTCGTGGCGGGTGACCTCGGCCTCGATGCGGTCGAGCCGGGCCGCGTTCTGCTGGTAGCCATCAAATAGCGCGTCGAGCTTTTGGCCGTGGTCGATTTCGATCCGCGCAACCGTTGCCTTCGTCTCAGCAAGATCCTGCTTCAAGCCAGAAACCTCCTTCTTCACGCCGGAAAGATCTTGCTTCACGCCGGTAAGATCCTGCTTCACGCCGGCAAGATCCTGCTTCACGCCGGTAAGATCCTGCTTCACGCCGGTAAGATCCTGCTTCACGCCGGTAAGATCCTGCTTCACGCCGGAAAGATCCTGCTTCACGCCGGTAAGATCCTGCTTCACGCCGGTAAGATCCTGCTTCACGCCGGTAAGATCCTGCTTCACGCCGGTCAGTTCTTCGCGCACGTAAATCATTGCGTCTTCTAGGGTATCCAGCCGGACCAGCACGCTGCGCATATCGGTCTGCATGCCTTCCAGCATTGAAAGGATGCGCTCTTCGTTGTTCATTTCGATCACCTCTTTGTGTCTGACATGATACCACAATTTGTTTGGGGTTGCAAGACCTCTCGCGGTCAACGGCTACGGAATCACCACCGCCAGAAACTGGCACGGCTCGTCGCCTACGGCCTGCATGGCGTGGGGGTGCTTGCTGTCGTAGTAGGCGCTGTCGCCGGGGCTGAGGATGATGTCGTTGTCGCCGACGACCAGGCGCAGCGTGCCGGTGATGACATAATCCCACTCATGGCCGTCGTGGGCGTTGGTCTCGAGCTTTTGGTTCACGCCGGGGTTCACGGTGACGTGCAGCGGCTCGATCTTGCGGTGGTTGAAGTTGTAGGCCAGGTTTTTGTAGATGTAGTGGTTAGTTCGGGTGACGGACATGCCCATGTCCTTGCGGGTCACGGCACAGACCGACAGACGCGGGGCCTGGCCGGTGAGGATGGTGGTGGGGTCCACGCCGTAGTGCTGCTCCAGCTTCAGCAGGAAGCTGATCGGGATGTCCACCAAGCCCTCCTCGTACTTGCGATAATCCGCCTCGTTGACGCCCGTTTCATGGGCGATCTCGGCGGTGGTCTTTTCCATGCTCTCGCGCAGTTCCCGGATGCGCAACGCGATCTGCCTCACTTCATCGGTCATGTAGGTCATTCCTCCCGACGTTGGTTTTCCTCAGTATACCATCAATGTTAAGGGATGCGCAAGACTTGTTTGCGCTGTCGCACGGTGATATACTGGTGACATTCTACTGATTGGGAGGCGAGGCGTCATGCTGAGGCACATCGTGTTGTTCAAGATCAAGGACGAGTACAAGCGGGACATCCCGGAGTTGGTGAAGGGGTTTTACACCATGGTGGGGCAGGTCGAGGGGCTCATCGAGCTGGAGGCCGGCGCGGACATTTTGGGCAGTGACCGCAGCTATGACCTGGGGCTGGTGACGGGGTTTGTGGACCGGGCGTCGTTCGACGCGTATCAGACCCACCCTGCGCACCTGCCCGTGAAGAAGCGCATGCACGAGGTGCGCAGTGGGTCGGTGGCGTGCGATTTCTGGGTGGAGTGAGGCGTACCACCCGCACATTCGCCACCCCACGCCGTCATCCTGAGCGCACTACTGCGCCGCCTTCGCCTCTTTATAGACCACGTTTTCCGCCCCGAACTGCGCCACGAGGCTCTGGATGTCCACATCGCCACCGACCCAGAGGTTCCTGGGGGCGTCCAGGTAGCGCTGCTCGTCCTGGAGGAAGAACTTGACCGGTATGCGACCCGGCGTGGGCATGAGGATGAGCGCGGCTTGTTCCCGCGATGCCAGGTCGGGAATGCGCAGATACAGCCGTCTGCGCTCGGGGCTGTTGGGCATGCCGCGATAGCCAGCGCGGCCTCTGATGCATTCGGGGAGGTCCGATTCATCGGCGGGGTCGCGCGGCGGCTCCGTCGGCGCCTGCGGATTTTCCTCGTAGCGGATCTCAGGGCGATGGGCGCGCTCGGGCCTGGGCGCCTTCATTTCTGTGATGCCGCGCAGGGGCATGACCTTGTCCATCATCAGCTTGGGCGAGTCCTCCTCGCTCACCGACAGTTTTCCGGACAGCATCACCACCGCGTCCTGGTTCAGGTCGGGGCCGTAGGTCTCGAACACGCGCGGGAAGGCCAGCACCTCCGTGGCGCCGTACAGGTCCTCCAGCTGCAGGAACGCCATCGTGCCGCCGCTGCGCGTGGCCTTCGTGCGCTTGGCGGTGATGATGCCGCCCATGCGCACATGGCGGCCGTCCAGCGCCTGGGCCTTTTCGGGACCCTCCTCGAAGACCTCCGCCAGCGTCTTTGAGTCCATGTCCATCCGCGCCAGCTCGCTGCGGTAGTCGTCCAGCGGGTGGCCGGAGATGAACACGCCGGTCATCTCCTTCTCCATCATCAGCTTCTCGCGGGAGTCGAAGTCCTTGACGTCCGGCAGCGCGGTCTGCGGGGTCTCGATGGGCGCCTCCGACTCCAGGCCGAACAGGGACACCTGGCCGTCAACCTGGTCCTTTTTCGCCTTGGACGCACCGTCCACGGCGCGTTCGAAAACCATCAGCAGTTGCCGACGGTTGCCGGGCACGGCGTCGAACGCGCCGGCCTTGATCATGCACTCAATGGCCTTTTTGTTGACGCCGCCCGGCGCGCGCTGGCAGAAGTCGAACAGGTCCTTGAACGGGCCGTTTTCCGCGCGCTCGCGCTCGATCTCCTGGATCGCGCCGTGGCCCACGTTCTTGATCGCGCCCAGCCCGAACCGGATGCACGGCTGGCCGTCCACAAGGTCCACGGAGAACCGGTCCCCCGACTTGTTGATGTCCGGCGGCAACACGCGGATGTCGTGCTTCTGGCAGTACTGGATGTAGTAGGCCACTTTGTCCGTGTTGCCGGTGACGGAGTTCATCATGGCGGCCATGAACGGCACAGGATTGTAGACCTTCAGCCATGCGGTCTGCACGGCGACCACGCCGTAGGCCGCCGCGTGGGATTTGTTGAACGCGTAGCTCGCAAACGCGGTCATCTCGTCGAAGATGCGCTCGGCCACGGACTCGGGCACGCCGTTTCGGACCGCGCCTGGGACCTCTACCGACCCGTCCTCGTCGAGCTTGCCGTGGATGAAGTATTCTTTTTCCTTGGCCATCACGTCGTGCTTTTTCTTGGCCATGGCGCGGCGGACCAGGTCAGACCGGCCCATGGAATAGCCCGCCAGGTCGCGCACGATCTGCATAACCTGCTCCTGATACACCATGCAGCCGTACGTCACGTCCAGGATGGGCTGCAGCTTGGGGTCCAGGTAGCGCACCGACGACGCGTCCTGCTTGCCCTTGATGTAGCGCGGGATAGATTCCATGGGGCCGGGGCGGTACAGCGAGATGGCCGCGATGATGTCCTCGAAGTTTTCCGGCTTCATGTTCATCAAAAACGAGGTCATGCCCGAGGACTCCAGCTGGAACACGCCCTCCGTATCGCCGCGGGAGATCATCTTGTAGATTTCGGGATCGTCCAGCGGGATGTCCTCGGGCACCATGCGGGGGCCGCCGCCCGCCTCAATCATCTTCAGGCTGTCACCGATGACCGTCAGCGTGCGAAGGCCCAAAAAGTCCACCTTCAGCAGGCCCAGCGCCTCCACGATGCCCATGGGGAACTGGGTGGTGATCACATCGTCGTTGGTCTGCAGCGGCACATAGTCGCTGACGGGCCTACCGGTGATCAGCACGCCCGCTGCGTGGGTGGACGCGTGGCGCGGCATGCCCTCCAGCTTCAGCGCGGTGTCGATCAGCTTCGTTACCTTCGGGTCGTCGGCGTAGGCGGTTTTCAGTTCCTTGGAATCCAGCGCCTTTTCCAGCGTCATCCCGAGCTGCATCGGCACCATGTTGGCGACCACGTCCACTTCGGCATAACTCATGTCCAGCACGCGCCCCACGTCGCGGATGACCGCGCGGGCGGCCATGGTGCCGAACGTGATGATCTGCGCCACGTGGTCCGGGCCGTAGCGCCTGGCGACGTACTCGATGACCTCGCCCCGGCGCTCGTAATCAAAGTCGATGTCGAAGTCGGGCATGCTGATGCGCTCAGGGTTCAAAAACCGCTCGAACAGCAGGTTGTACTGCAGCGGCTCCACGCCGGTGATGCCCAGGCAGTACGCCACGATGGAGCCCGCGCCGCTGCCGCGACCGGGGCCGACCAAGATGCCGTTGTCCCTGGCGTACTTGATGAAGTCCCACACGATCAGAAAATAATCCACAAAGCCCATGGACCGGATTACGCCCAGCTCGTAGCTGAGCCGCTCGCGGGCATCGGGGCGCGCTTCGCCGTAGAGGCGCATGAGGCCGGACTCGGCCAGCGATTCCAGCAGTTTTGCATGGTCCTCGCCTTCGGGCAGCGGATAGTTGGGCAGGTGGCGGGTGTTGAAGTCGAACGCCACATGGCAGCGCTGGGCGATTTTCGCGGTGTTCTCGATGGCGTCGTCCAGGCCCGGAAAGCGCGCACGCAGCTCGTCCTCGGATTTGACATACAGCGCCGTGGTCTCCATCCGCATCCGCTGGTCGTCGCTGAGCGTCTTGCCGGTCTGAATGCACATCAGCACTTCCTGGGCCTCGGCGTCTTCCGCCTCGATGTAGTGGCAGTCGTTCGTGATCACCAGCGGGATGTCCATGGACCGCGCCAGCTTGATCAGCGGACTGAGCACCTGCTTTTGTTCTGCCAGCCCGTGATCCATCAGCTCGATGAAGTAGTTGCCGCGCCCAAAAATGTCCAGATGCCGCTGGGCCATCTTCCGCGCGTCGTCGTCACGGCCGTCCAACAGCAGGCGCGGGATGACCCCCGACAGGCAGGCGGACAGGCAGATCAGGCCCTCGGCGTGCTTTTCCAGCAGCGCGTAGTCGATCCTCGGCTTGTAGTAAAACCCGCGCGTGTACGACTCTGACACGAGTTTGATCAGGTTCTGATAGCCCTGTTGGTTTTCGCAAAGCAGGATCAGGTGGTTGTAGTCCCGGGACAGCGACTGCTTGTCGTCCATGTTCTCGCACACATAGGCCTCCACCCCGATCACCGGGTGGATGCCGTTGTCCTTGCACGCGCGATAAAAGTCCACCACGCCGTACATCGCGCCGTGATCCGTGATCGCGCAGGATGTCTGCCCAATCTCCTTGAGCCGCTTCATCAGCCGATCGATCCGACACGCGCCGTCGAGGAGGGAGAATTGGGAGTGGAGGTGCAGGTGGGTGAACATGGCGGGGTTCTCCTTTGTATGTGGTGTGGGGGGGACGCTCACGCGGCGGCGGGGGCAAGCCCCCGCCCTACGGATTCGAAAAAACGCCGTGTAGGGCGGGGGCTTG